>JBKPOS010000072.1:0-11527 GCA_046733215.1 Gemmatimonadota bacterium | reverse complement strand
GACGGCGTCAGCACCATTTACAACGTGGGCCAGATCGAGCGGGGGTACGAGCGGATCGACGAGCGACTGCGCGGGCTCGGCGCTGAAATCGAGCGCTTGGATGACTGACGTCTCGATTTCGAGACTGGCTGAAACTCCTCTCTCAGGTCCTGTTCCTCGTTTCGAAATCGCTGGCTGGCGCGATCGCTTCGGTGTCGTCGCAGGGATAACGGCAAGAGGGACGGGTAACGAACCTTTCGACCTTGGACTCTGGACGGGAGAGTCGGTGGGCAAGGTCATGACCCGCTGGCGCGCATTCCGGTCGGCGGAGGCCGGATTCGGCGGGTTTGCCATGTCGCACCAAGTGCATGGTTCTCGAGTCGGCTGGCACGAGGGGATCAACGGATGGACCATCCTGGATGGTCTGGATGGCCATCTGACGAGCACCCCGGGGGTGATGCTGCTCGTTACGGTGGCCGACTGCATCCCGATCTACCTGACTGATCCCAAACGCCGCACTATCGGCTTGCTGCATGCAGGCTGGCGCGGCACCGCAGCTGGAGTACTCGGGCAGGGAGTCGAGGAGCTGGCCAAAGCTACGGGATCGTCTCCGGCTGATATCGTAATGCACTGCGGAGTGGGAATTTGCGGTCGCTGCTATGAAGTAGGTGCTGAGGTCGTGGAAGCCTGCGGCCTGCCCTGTCGCCCGCCGGGACCCTGGCATCTCGACCTTCGCGCGGTGCTGACTGACCAGGCTGTGAGACTTGGAGTCGGTGAGGTCAGTGTTTCGTCATACTGTTCCGCCCACGATGGGGCCAGCTTCTTCAGTCACCGGCGAAGCGGGGGTTCGGACGGCCGGATGGTGGCCTACATTGGACTCCCCGTAAACCCCGCGTAACGGACGGGTTGCCCCTACTGTCGCATTGACGAAGGGTCGGTTCACCAGTACTTTTGGCGTGCTGTCCCGGACGGTTCTCACGAACCGTTGTGATGATGTGGGGGAGTTCCCCCACATTTTTTTTCCGCGAGCCGATGGTTCTCGACGCCGCGCTTCTGGCAATCATTCGCGAGCACGTCGAACGCCTCGGGTTCGATCTGGCCGACCTTCGGCGCACCGGGACCCTGGAGCGCCCCATTCTCCAGTTACGGGTTGATCGTCCGGACAGCCGTCCCGGGTACGGGGTGACGGCAGAAGACTGCGTGGCGATCAGCCGGTCTCTCGAGCGTCTTCTCGAATCCAGGGGTTTGGTGGGGCCGCGCTACGTGCTGGAGGTTTCCTCCCCCGGCATCGAGCGGCCGCTGCGCTGGCCGTCCCATTGGCGCCGCTTCGTGGGCCATCGGGCCAAGCTACGCGCACAGGGCTTGGAAGGGCGCCCTGTGGTCGAGATCGTCGCGGTGCCCGATGACGAGCACGTGATGGTTCGGCTGCCCGACGGCAGCGAGCAGATCCTGGCGCTGCACGAGATCCGGGAAGCGCACCTGGCAGTTGATTGGGCCGCCGAGCTGCGTCAGCATCGGAGCCCGCGGCTTCCGGGCGAATCACCCGGGCAACAGTAGGACAGGGGACAAGTAGGAACGCGATTGCACGGGCGCGACGGCGCCCATGGACCGGAGTAAGGCATGGCGAGTTCTCCCGAAATGTTGGCGGCGTTCCGCGAGCTGACCGCGACCAAGCAGCTCGAGCGCTCCGACCTGCTCGAATTACTGCGCGACGGCATTCAGGCCGCGCTGGTCCGAAAGTTCGGACCCAACGTGAAGTTCGAGCTGAGCGTCGACGAGATGCAGGGAACCATCCGCATCACCCGCCTGCGGCAGGTGGTGGAGACGGTCGAGGACCCGAGCTGGCAGATCCCCCTGGAAGAGGCTCGCTACGAAGACCCCGACTTCCAGGTTGGTGACATGCTGGAAGAGGAAGTGCCGTTCGCGGAGTTCGGGCGCTTGGCCGTCCAGGCGGCAAAGCAGCGCATCATCCAGCGGGTGCGCGAGGGTGAGCGGGCCCGCATCCGCGATGAATTCGCCAACAAGGTGGGTGAGCTCCTGTCCGGCGAGGTGCAGCAGATCGAGCGCGGGAAGCTGGTCATCATGCTGAACAAGTTCCGCGAGGCCGAGGCGATCATCCCTTATCGCGAGCAGAATCATCGGGAGCACTTCCACCAGGGCGATACGGTGCGGGCTGTGCTCAAGCGCCTGGAAGAGACGCCCAAGGGCCCGCGACTGATTCTCTCCCGGGGCGACCCGCTGTTCGTGAAGGCTCTCTTCAAGCTCGAGGTGCCTGAGATTCAGCAGCAGATCGTCGAAATCCGCGCCATCGCTCGTGAGGTGGGGAGCCGGACCAAGGTCGCCGTGATTTCACGCGACGATGCGATCGATCCCGTGGGCGCCTGCGTCGGCTTGAAGGGCTCGCGGGTGCAGGCCGTGGTGAACGAACTGGGGGGCGAGCGGATCGACATCGTTCCATGGTCACCGGATCCGGAACGGTTCGCCCGCCTCGCGCTTGCTCCGGCGCGGGTCGCCAAGGTTTTCTCGGACCCCGAGAGCAAGACCATTCAGGCCGTGGTGGACGAGGATCAGCTCTCGCTGGCTATCGGGCGGAACGGTCAGAATGTGCGACTGGCATCCGAGCTGACGGGATGGAAAATCGACCTCTATTCCAGCCGTGAATGGCTGGAACGGGGTGGGGAAGGACCGTTGTTCGCGCCGCTGCCCACCGAGGATGAGGTCGTGTCGCACGTGCCGCTCACCGAGCTCAAGGGGCTGTCTCCCGAGCTGATCGCGCTGCTCAACGGCGCGGGATATCGCATGCTGAGCGACGTGCTCGATCTGGATCGCGAGGACATCACCAAGATCCCGGGCATGACTCCCGAGACCACCGATCAGCTGCTTGCGTTCCTGGCCGAGCTCACGGACGAGGACAGCACCGAGGAAGCTCGCCCGCGTCCATGAGCGGGCTGCTCGGCCTGCTCGGGCTTGGGATGCGGGGTGGCTTGGTCGTGATAGGCGTTGACGCGGTACGGAAGGAATTGCAGGGCGGCACGGTGCGCTGCGTTGTGCTGGCGAACGACGCGAGTCCGCGCGCGGTGGACAAGGTGGTTCAGCTCGCGGCCGGGCGGCGGGTTCCCCTGGTCGCGGGCCCCGACGCAGCGGCGATTGGTGCGCGGCTGGGCCGACCGCCGGTGATGGCAGTGGGCGTGCGAGATCGCTGGTTGGCTGACGGGATCCTGCGCAGCACGTCCGAGCGTGAAGGTATGGAGGATTGAGTGGTAAAGACGAGAGTGCACGAACTCGCGGCGGAGTTCGGGATTCCCCCCGAGCAGCTCCTTGGGCTTCTCAAGGAGATGAACATCTTCGTCCGGAGCCATCTGTCGACCCTGGAGAATGATCAGGTCTCCGCGGTCCGGGTGCGCTGGGAACGGGAAAAGCGGAAGCAGGCCGAAGAAGCCGCCCCGAAGAAGGGGCGGCGCAAGGCCGCGGCAAAGGTCGCCGCCGAGCCGGTGCCGGTTGCGGCGGAGGCCCGCCCAGCCAAGAGGCGCCGCACGGCCGCCGAGGTCGCTCAGGTGGAGGCTCAGCAGCAGGCCGAGCGCGCGGCGGAGTTGGCGGCGCTCGAGCTGGAACGGCCGATCGTGCACGAGCCCGAGCCGCAGCCGATGCAGTCGCTCGAGGAGCGGGCCCGGGCCCTTTTCAAGGATTTGCCGGCAACGCCGAGCGATTCCAGCGAGGAAGAGGTGGGAACCGCCGTCGCAGAGCCACCGACGCCGGGTGTCCCCGAACCCACGCCGACAGCGCCTCGCACTCCATTCATACCGCCTCGCATTCAGCGGCCCGCTCCGGCCGGAGGCGTACCCTCTCGACCTGGCAGCGGCTATCCGTCACGGCCGAAGCCTGTATTCAGCAGCAGCGGTCCGGCGGCTCCGCCCCGTGCGCCGGATCGTGGCGCCCCGGTCCGGCAGTTCGGACCGGACGCCGAGAAGGGCGCCGGACGCAAGAAGGGCAAGAAGGGCAAGCGCTCGATGGTGGATCAGGAAGCGGTGCAGGCCAACATCCTGCGAACGTTGCAAAACATCAAAGGGGCGCCGACAGGCCGGAAAGGCGCACGCCGCTCCGATGAGCCTTCCTATCGCGAACAGGTCGCGGGCCGGCTGGCGGAGGAGCGCGAAAAGGAAAAGACCCGCATTCGGGTCAACGAGTACATCTCGGTATCGGAGCTGGCGGAGGCCATGAAGGTCCCGGCGACTCAAATTGTCCAGTTCGCCTTCAAGGAGCTGGGCATGATGGTCACGGTGAATCAGCGCCTCGATTTCGATCAGATCGAGCTGATTGCCTCCGAGTTCGGCTTCCAGGCTGTGCGCGAGGAAGAGTACGCCGCGGAAGCGGCGGTCGAAGAGCCGGATCAGCCCGAAACGCTGGTGGGCCGGCCGCCGGTGGTCACGATCATGGGCCATGTCGACCACGGCAAGACGTCGCTACTCGACTACGTGCGCAAGACCAACGTGGTGGCGGGTGAGGCAGGTGGAATTACCCAGCACATCGGCGCCTACCATGTGACATTGGCCGACGGAAAAGCGATCACGTTCCTGGACACGCCGGGTCACCAGGCCTTCACGGCCATGCGCGCGCGCGGCGCTCAGGTCACCGACATTGTCGTCCTGGTAGTCGCAGCCGACGACCAGGTGATGCCGCAGACTATCGAGGCGATCAGCCACGCCAAGAACGCCGGCGTCCCGATGATCGTCGCCATCAACAAGATCGATCTTCCCGCCGCGAACGTGGACAAGGTGAAGCGCGATCTGCTGCAGCACAACGTGGTACTGGAGGACTTCGGCGGAAACGTGCTCTCGGCGCCGATCTCGGCGAAGAAGGGAACCGGCATCGATCATCTGCTCGAGCAGATCCTGCTGCAGGCCGAGCTGCTCGATCTCAAAGCCAACCCGGGTGCCGTGGCGCACGGGACCGTGCTCGAGGCGACGCTCGATCCGGGCAAGGGCCCGCTGGCCACGGTCCTGGTGCAGCGGGGCACGTTGCGCGTGGGTGACAACTTCATCTGCGGCAAGTTCTCGGGTCGCGTCCGCGCCTTGTATGACGAGCGCGGCAAGACGGTCAAGGAGGTCGGCCCCTCGATGCCGGTGCAGATCCTCGGCTTTGAAGGGGTGCCCTCCGCGGGCGACTCGTTCGCAGTCGTCACCGATGCGGTCGAAGCTCGCGAAATCGCTCAGAAACGGCAGCGCCTCGAACGCGAGGCCCAGAATCGTCGCAGTCAGCGCGGCGGCACACTGGAAGACATCAGTCGCGCGCTCAAGGAAGGCGAGGTCACGAACCTCCGGATCATCATCAAGGCAGATCAGGGCGGGCCGGCCGAGGCGCTGGCCGACGCTTTGGCGCAGCTCTCAACGGCCGAAGTTCGAGTCGATGTCGTGCACCGCGGGGTGGGTGCCATCACAGAGAGCGACGTGCTTCTCGCCAAGGCTTCCGGAGCCATCATCCTCGGCTTCCATGTGCGCCCCGACTCCAACGCCCGCTCGGCGGCTGAGCGAGAGCAGGTTGACGTCCGCACCTATCGCATCATCTACGAGGCGGTGGAAGACGTCCGCAACGCGCTCGAAGGTCTGCTCAAGCCGGAAGAGAAGGAGACCGTGCTGGGCGAAGCGGAAGTGCTCCAGCTCTTCAAGGTGAGCAAGGTGGGAACCATTGCGGGTTGCGCAGTGCGGAGCGGCGTGATTCAGCGGACTGCCAAGGCGCGCGTGATTCGCGACGGCAGCGTGGTCTACACCGGCAATGTCTCCAGCCTGAAGCGATTCAAAGACGACGTGCGCGAGGTCCGGGAGGGACTCGAATGCGGTATCGGCATCGAGAACTTCAACGACGTCAAGGTGGGCGACCGGATCGAGTCGTTCCGGATGGAAGAGGTGAAGCGGACGCTGCAGCCGGAGGCGGCCGCCGGAAGCCATTAGCAGACGGCTAATGGCTGACGGCTCCTTTCCATGTTCATCGGCGTCCGAACCTGGGAGCTGCATCTCGAGGGTTGTCATTCTCTCAAAGAGAAGCGCTCCGTGCTGAAGCCGCTGACGGCCGCGCTGCGGCGGACTCTGAACGTCTCGGTGGCTGAGACGCATCACCAGGATCTTTGGCAGCGGGCCGAGATCGCGTGCGCGGCGGTCGGCAGTTCCCGCGATGTAGTCGAGGAAACCCTCCGCGCGGCGGATCGCCTGGTCGAGGATGCCGACGGCGTCCGCATCCTGGATACCGTCACGGTGTACCGATGAAATCACGGCGCTCGCCCTCTCGCCGTCCCGATCAGGTCGCCGAGACCGTTCGTCAGGTCATCACCGACGCTCTAGTGCGTGGTGAAGTTCGCGACCCGCGGGTGGGACTCGTTACCGTGACCGATGTCCGGGTTACCCGCGATTTGGGCCACGCCCGGGTCCTCGTCGCGGTCCCGGGCGAAGAAGCGGAACGGCTGCGTGCCGTCGAGGGCCTGCGAAGCGCGGCCGGATTTCTTCGCAGCAAGGCCGCCCGCCGCCTGAGTACCCGGACCGTGCCGGAGCTGCATTTCGAGCTGGACCGCGGGGTAGAACACGCCGCCCGCATCGATGAGTTGCTGGACGAGATCAAGCGGGGGTCGGCCTGATCGGAGCCCTGCTGCTCGACAAGCCCGAGGGTCTCACCTCGCACGATGTGGTGACCCGGGTTCGGCGAGCACTCAGGATCCGGGCCGCAGGCCATACCGGTACGCTCGATCCGTTCGCAACCGGGCTGCTTGTCGTTCTGCTGGGCAGAGCGACTCGGGTAGCCCGATTCGTCGAGGCTGCGGATAAGACCTATCTCGCAACGGCGCTCCTCGGGTTTGGGACCACCACCGACGACCGCACTGGCAAGCCGCTCGGCGAGGCTGCTGACTTGAGCGCTGTCGACGATACTGCGTTGCGGGCGACGCTGAAGAGCTTCGAGGGCCAAAGCTTCCAGCGGCCACCTGCGTACTCGGCAAAGCAGGTCGGGGGCCAACGCAGTTACCGTCTCGCTCGGCGGGGGGCCGCGGTTCAGCTCGCGGAGGTGCCGGTGACAGTGCATCGAATCGAGCTGATCGATTGGACGCCACCTCAAGCAACGTTCCGGGCGACTGTGAGCACGGGGACGTATGTGCGAGCTCTCGCTCGCGATCTCGGCGAGCGGCTTGGCGTGGGTGCGCACCTCACGGCACTTCGCCGCGAAGCGATCGGAACGCTGCGCGTCGAAGAGGCGATTCCGCTCGAGCGGCTCGACGCGAAGACGCCGCTGGTGCCGCTCAGGCGAATCCTGTCGGATCTGCCGGCGCTCGAGCTCGACCAGGACACCCGCGCGGCCGTGCGCCACGGGCGGGCATTGGTCGCCCGGACCCACTCCGTGGCCACACGACAAGGACACGTGGTGCTGCTGGGTGACGGCGGCGTCGTCGCGGTGGCCCGATCGGATGGTGAATCGCTCAGACCGGTCGTTGTCCTGGAGGCACCCTGACCGCTGACCGCTCGTCGCCGTTGCCAAGCTTCCCCAACGGGACGGTCCTGACGGTCGGCTCGTTCGACGGCGTTCACCTCGGGCACCAGGCGGTGGTCGCTGAGGTTGCGCGAAGGGCCGCTGCGGCAAGGCGCCCCAGTGTGCTGGTGACCTTCGAGCCGCATCCGCTCGCCGTCGTGAATCCGCAGGCTGCGCCGCCGCTTCTCACGAGTGGCGCGGAGCGGAGGGAAATGCTTGCCCAGCTGCCGGTGGACTACGCCTATTTTCTGCGGTTCGACCATCAGCTGGCGGAGCTTTCACCCGAGGAGTTCGTTCGAAACATTCTCCTCGCGCGATGTCAGATGCGGGACCTCGTCTTCGGGTACGACCATGGCTTCGGCAGGGGCCGAAGTGGCGACGTCGAAACCCTTCGGCGGCTGGGTTCCCAGCTCGGCTTCGCGGTAGATGTGGTGCCGCCGATCGATCTCGGGGGCGAGCCCATTTCGAGTGGGCGGATTCGTCGTGCCGTGGCGGGTGGTGATCTGCGCACTGCCGCCCGGCTGCTAGGGCGGCCGTATCGACTCACGGGCCGCGTAATCGAAGGGGAGCGCCGGGGCCGCCTCATGGGCATCCCCACCATCAACCTGGGCGAGTTGCCGCCCGAAAAACTGCTACCCCCCGACGGAGTCTACGCCGTCTGGGTAGAATGGCGGGGCGGCCGGGTAGGCGGAATGATGAACCAGGGCGCCAAGCCGACGTTCGGGGACGGGCGGCGCTCGATCGAGGCTCACCTGTTTGGCTTCGAGGGTGACCTCTACGGTGAATGGGTACGACTCGAGTGGGTCGAACGACTGCGTGACGTGCGGCGGTTCGGCTCGCCGGTGGAGTTGCAGGAACAGTTGGCGCACGATCGGGCGCGGGCGCAGGCAGTTCTCGCCGGCGACCGGCTGGATCCTCAGCGCGCCAGTCACGCGTAAGCTACGGAACTCACGATGTTCGCTACGATTCGAAATCGCCTCATCGTCATCGCGGTCCTGGTGGCCGGCTCCCTGTTCGTGCTGGTGCCGCGCAGCATCACCCTCCGGGAGCGGGATCCGCAAACCGGCGTCATGCGTGATACCGTCGTCAAACAGGTGCCGATCAAACGCGGACTCGATCTGCAGGGCGGGATGCACCTCGCGCTGGAACTCGATCAGTCGAAGCAGGTGTCGTCCGATCCCAAGCGGGACATCGATCTCGCACTGACGGTCCTCCGCAAGCGAATCGACGAGTTTGGCGTCACCGAGCCGTTGATTCAGAAGGTGGGCGACAGCCGAATCGTGGTCGAGCTTGCCGGAATCACCGATCCCGCCCGGGCCAAGGCAATCGTTCAGCGAAGCGCGTTTCTCGAATTCAAGATCACCGACAAGACTCGCGCGCTGGAAAAGGCATTGCCCGGCATGGACCGGACGCTGCGTGGCATGGGAGTGAAGGGTGTCGACACGGCAACCCAGAAGCGCCCCTCCGCCGTCGAACAGCTTCTGGGGAGCGACAGCATCAAGAACCTGAAGGACACCACGACCAAGGCCAGGGACACGACCACCAAGACTAAGGAGAAGGGAAAGGACACGGCGACGAAGGTTGCGACGGGCCGGGTGAAGGGCGGCGACACCGCGAAGGGCGCGGACACCACCGAGAAGGCGGCGGATACTACCAGCGTCCCCGGCGGAGTCCTCGAGTCACTGGTCCAACCGGCTACCGCCGTGGCCGGCGGTCAGGTGCCTGGCGAGTTTCTCGTCGCCGAAACCGCCTTTCCGCGAGTAGACAGCCTGCTCAACCTCCCCGAGGTACACCGGCTACTCCCGCGCGGCGTGACTCTCCGATGGGCGGCCAGCCCAACCAGTGTCGGCGTGCAGTCATACCGATACCTCTACGCGCTGGACGAAAAGAGCATCGTCACCGGCAGCAATCTGGAGGACGCTCGCGCCCAGCTCGACCCGCTCACCAATGGACCGATCGTCACCTTCGAACTGGATCGCGCAGGCGGCCGCAAGTTCGGCGAGGAGACCGGAAAGCACGTAGGCGATTACATGGCGATCATCCTGGACGGTCGAGTGCAGGGAAGGCCGCCGGTGATCCAAAGCCGCATCGGGCGGAACGGTCAGATTACGCTGGGAGGCAAAGGGCTCCAGGAGGCGCAGGACCTGGCGCTCACGCTCAAGGCGGGCGCTCTGCCCATCCCGCTCAAGATCGTCGAGGAGCGGCAGGTGGGAGCGAGCCTGGGTGCCGACTCGATCCGTAAGGGGATCACGGCTGGTCTCGTAGGGACGGCGCTGGTGGTTTTCATTATGATCGGGTACTACCGACTGAGTGGCGTCCTCGCGATCCTCGCGCTCGGTCTGTATATCCTGTTTACCTTCGGCGGCCTGGCGGCGCTCGGCGCGACCCTCACGCTGCCCGGACTCGCCGGCCTGGTGTTGTCCATCGGTATAGCAGTGGATGCAAACGTGCTGATCTTCGAGCGAATTCGAGAAGAGCTGCTCCTGGGGAAGACAATTCGCTTGAGCGTGGACGAAGGCTTCAAGCACGCCATGAACGCGATCATCGACTCCAACGTGAGCACCGTGCTGACGGCGCTCTTCCTCTTCCAGTTCGGCACCGGACCGGTGAAGGGCTTTGCGGTAACACTGATCATGGGCATCGCCGCTTCCATGATCACCGCCGTGTTCGTGACTCGCACCTTCTATCTAATCTGGCTCGACCGTCGGCCGGCCATGTCTACAATGAGCATTTGACGATGACCCGCTTCTTTGCCAACGCCAATTACGACTTTATCGGCGTCCGCAGGTACGCGTACGCGATAACGGCCGCGATCATCCTGCCCGGTCTGCTCTTTCTCCTGGTAACCGGCCTGAACTACAGCATCGAGTTCACCGGAGGTACACTGCTCCAGATCACGGCCAAGCAGGCGGTGGACGTGGGAGCCGTGAGGGGCGCGCTCGACCGGCAGGGCATTCATGGCGCGGAGATCCAGCAGTTCGGATCGGCGAACGAGTACGTCATCCGCGCCCGCGTGGCCAAGGCCGGGACCGACGCCAACGACACCCAGGCGACAGCGACGGAGGTCGGCCATGCGTTGGACAATGTCCTGGGAAAAGGCAACTACACCATCCAGCGCACCGAGGCGGTCGGTCCCAAGGTGGGCGGCGAGCTCAGGCAGAAAGCGTTCCTGGCCATCTTCCTGTCCTTCTTTGCCGTGCTCGCCTATCTGGCGTACCGGTTCGAATGGCGCTTCGGTCTCGCGGCCGTTATTGCAACGGCACACGACATCATAGCGACGATCGCATTCATCGCCGTGATGCGGCTCGAGGTAAGCCTCGTCATCGTGGGCGCAGTGCTCTCGATGGTGGGTTACTCGCTGAACGACACCATCATCATCTTCGATCGAGTCCGGGAAAATCTGCGAAAGCACAAGAAGGAAACCTTCGCGCAAATCCTGAATCGCTCGATCAATGAGACTCTCCCGCGCAGCGTGCTCACCCACGGCACGACGCTGGCAACACTGCTCGCGCTGACCATCTTCGGCGGAGAGGTGATCAGGCCGTTTGCGCTGGTGATGTTCTTCGGGGTCTTTACGGGGACCTTCTCTTCCATCTATATCGCCTCACCGGTGCTCATGGCCATCGAGCAACGCTGGCCGGGTCCCGACGTCCGCGGCGCGCGAACCCAGAGCCCCAAGCCGGTCTCGCCGGCGCCGGCCGGCGTGGCGCGGAAGGCGAGGGCGTGAGAGCAAGCTATCAGCTATCAGCTATCAGCTATCAGTCTTGAGACGGGGGGCAGCTGCACTCGTGCGATCCAGACTGCGACAGCTGATAGCTGATAGCGGATAGCTGATGGCTGCCGTGCTCATCGACACGCACTGCCACCTGACCGACTCCGCTTATGACGCCGACCGGGACAGCGTGCTCGATCGAGCATGGACCGCCGGTCTAGCTGCGGTGGTCGTGATCGGGGAGTCGCGGACCGCGGCGGAACGGGCGCTCGATTTAGCAGCCCGGGAACCACGGCTCGCGGCGACTGCAGGCCTGCATCCCCACGAGGCATC
>JBKPOS010000071.1:0-9589 GCA_046733215.1 Gemmatimonadota bacterium | reverse complement strand
GCATTCGCAAGGCGCAGGAGATCCGCCTGCCATCCGAATTCGATTATTCGCAGCAGGCAATCCTGTATCTCCCCAAACGCATGCCTGACCCGCGCTCACGCGAGTTCGCAGCGGCGGTGGCTCGCGAAGTCGTCGAGATCGTGAAGCGCACAAGGGGACGCGCGTTCGTATTGTTCACGAGCTACGCCAACCTGCGGGAAGTCCAGGCGCGCGCCGCCGCGGAGATCGAATATCCGATCCTCGTCCAGGGCACGGCGCCGCGATCGGCGTTGTTGCGCGATTTCAAAGCGACGGCCAATGCGGTCCTTCTCGCGACATCCAGCTTCTGGCAGGGCGTCGACGTCGTCGGCGAGGCGTTGAGCTGCGTGATCATCGACAAGCTCCCGTTTGCCTCGCCGGGCGATCCGATCACCTCGGCGCGAATTGAAGCGATCAACGCAGCCGGAGGCTCCGCCTTCGGCGAGTACCAAATTCCACTGGCGATCCTGGCGCTCCAGCAAGGACTTGGGCGTTTGATTCGCCATCGCCAGGATCGTGGCGTGCTGGCGGTCCTCGATCCACGTCTGCGATCGATGGGATATGGGCGCCGGTTCCTGAACTCATTGCCACCTGCGCCAGTGACTTTTGAGATCAGTGACATTGACAAATTCTTCGCAGGCTAGCTGAGCGGTAAATCAAGTAGTTGCCAGTTCCCAGTTTCCAGTTCTTCGCCGAAAAGGGCAATCGAAGGAGACACTGAAAACCGGTGACTGGAAACTGGAAACTTAGACCGGGTGATAAACTACGGTCAGACTTTACTCGCGTTTAAGGCCGCTTTCGGGTATCAGTTCTAACGGAGGATTCGACATGGTGGGCAGACACATCGTCAGCCGTACGCTCGTCATCTGCGCGATGGTGCTTGGCCTCGCTGCTTTGACTGTCCCAGCGGCTGCGCAGACGGGGCAGGTCAGGGGCAAGGTGACCGACGCCGACAACAAGCCGGTCGAGGGAGCCAAGGTCACGATTCAGCAGCTCGACAACAACACAAAATTCGAGGTGAAGACCAAGAAAAACGGTGAGTACATGCAGATTGGTCTTCCGCCCGGACAGTACAAGATTACGGCCGAAAAGGAAGGCCTCTCCGCGTCGAAGACGAACAAGATCGGCCTCGACATGGCCGAAATCAACTTGACGATCACCAAAGGTGGCGCGTCCGCAGAAGGCATGACGAAGGAAGATCGCGCGAAGGCCGAAGCGAAGGTTGCCGGCATCAAGGCCGCGTACGCTGAAGCGGCGGGCCTCGCCAACGCTGGCAAGAACGACGAGGCGATCGCCAAGTTCAATGAAGTGATCGCATCGGTGCCCAGGTGCGCGGAGTGCTACATGGGCATCGGTCTCGCGAACACCAACAAAAAGGATTACCCCGCCGCCGAGGCGGCCTTCAAGAAGGTGATTGAACTCGATCCGAATTCAGCCGACGCGTACAACGGACTGGCCACGATTTACAACGACCAGAAACAGTTCGATAAGGCGCGGGAGATGAGCGCGGAAGCGATGAAGCATGCGCCTACCGGTGCCGCGGGCGGCGGTGCGGACGCGATGTACAACGCCGGGGTCATTTCCTGGAATGCGAATGACTTCGCAAAGGCAGCCGAAAACTTCGCGGCCGCCGTGGCCGCGAATCCGAATCACGCCGAAGCGCATTTCATGCTGGGTCAGGCTTACCTCAATCAGGGCAAGCTGCCGGAGGCCGGCAAGGAATTCGACGCCTATCTGAAGCTCGCGCCCAATGGTCCGAACGCGGCCAAAGCGAAAGCGAACGCGGAGATGTTGAAGGCGTACATCAAGTAGCGGCGGCGCCCATCGTGGACGCCCCTATCGTTCGAAACCTCCAATCCGTCAGGTCCCGGCTCGACGCGGCAGCCCGCCGCGCCGGCCGGGATCCCACGACCGTCCGCCTCATAGCCGTTTCCAAGACGTTCAGCGCCGACGCCGTCCGGACCGCCTCCTCTGCCGGCCAGATCGATTTCGGGGAGAACAAAGTGCAGGAAGGACTGCAGAAAATCGCGGTCACAGCCGACATCAAGATAAGGTGGCATCTCATCGGCCACCTGCAGTCGAACAAGGCAAAGAAGGCAGCCACAGCGTTTCAGTGCATCCATTCGATTGACTCGGTCGAGTTGCTCAGGAAGGTCGACGCCGCCGCAGCCGAGGCCGGAGCGGCACCCGAGGTCCTGGTTCAGGTGGACCTCGCAGGCGAGACAACGAAGTTTGGCGCCGCGGCGGATGTTGCGCGGCGCATCGTCGATGCGACGCAGGCACTGCGCGCCGCCCGGATGACAGGGGTCATGCTGATCCCGCCCTGGAACGAGGATCAGGAGCAGACGCGACCGTGGTTCGTCAGACTCAGGGAGTTGCGGGACCAGTGGGTGACCGAAGGTGTTCCGCGCGCATCGCTGACTGAATTGTCGATGGGAATGAGCCACGATTTTGAAGCGGCGATTGAAGAAGGCGCTACTATGGTGCGCGTCGGCACCGCCATTTTCGGTAAGCGCACGTATCCGACGCCGGTATAGTCATTCGCTCCCCTCAAGATCGAGGAGTCACTATGTTCGATCGTCAGCCAGGCCAATCTCAGACACCCTCTTCGACGTCCGCCGCGCAGACCGGATCGCTTCCGCCGGAACGCGTGATGCGCATCGCGCCGCTTGACCTGCGGCAGCAGCGCTTCCGGACGGCGCTGCGTGGATTCGATCGCACGGAGGTGGTCGCGTTCCTGACCGAGGCTGCCGACGACTACGAGCACGCGCTGCGTGAAATCGATCGATTACGGCAGGACTTGCTTCGCATGGAAGCGCTGCTCGCGGAACATCGCGAGCGCGAAACCAATCTTCGGAACACGCTGCTCACGGCGCAGCGGCTCGCCGACGAGGTCAAGACCGCCGCGGAGAACGAAGGCAAGATGATCGTGCGCGAGGCGCAGGGGCGCGCCGATCTGCTGCTGCAGAAAGCGAGCGGCCGGCTGGAGGAAATCGAGCGCGACATCAACGAGCTGAAGCTGCGGCGCCGCGACGTCGAGGGCTCCCTCGAGGCCTCGATCCAGGGTCTCTATCGCGCACTCGAATTCATCCGCGAGCAGGACAAGCCCGACGAGCGTGTGCTGCTTCATCGTCCGCGCAACGCGGAGGCCGCCACGCCTGCGGCGCAATGGACATCGGAACAGGCGCCGCGCGTCGCTGACGAACGCGGATGAATGGTGCAATCAGAATTGCTGATTGCTGATTGTTGATTGATTCCGGTTCTCTCCAGTCCTTCGGGGCTGACATTCGCGGTGCGGGTCACGCCGCGTGCAGGACGAACCTCGATCGCGGGACTGCGCGGCAGCGCGTTGGCCATTCGCCTCGCGGCTGCTCCGGTCGATGGCACGGCGAACGATGCCCTCATCGTCTTTCTTGCAGAGACGTTCGATCGTCCGCGCCGTAACGTCACGATAGTCTCGGGACACACCTCACGCGACAAGCGAGTCGCGATCGCCGGTTTGACCGAATCACAGTTTGCCGAGCGGCTGAACGCTATACTCAGCGCGTGATTCACGCCGATCTCCTGATCGTGCACGCGCGCCAAGTGGCCTTACTGGACACCGCTCCGCCGCTCCGCGGCCGCGAGCAGGGTGCGGTCAGAGTACTGTCCGACGGAGCGATCGGCGCGCATGACGGTCGAATCGTCTATGTCGGCCCGTCTGTCGACCTCGATCGCACCGTGCGGCCGGTGTCCGGAGCTCGAGTGATCGACGGTCGCGATCTGTCGATCGTGCCCGGCTTCGTTGATCCGCACACCCATGCCGTATTCGCGGGCGATCGCAGAAACGAGTTGGGGAGACGGCTTGCCGGAGCTACGTACACTGAAATTGCGGCGACCGGTGGCGGGATCGTGTCAACGGTTGCCGCTACACGTGCCGCGAGCGAGGCGGAACTGGTTGAACAGACGCGGATTCGGCTCGACGAGATGCTCGCGTGCGGCACGACCACGTGCGAGATCAAGAGCGGCTATGGCCTGAACCTCGAGTCCGAGCTAAAAATGTTGCGAGCTGTCCAGTCGCTGTCGCGGGAACACCCGATTGAGGTCGTGCCGACATTTCTTGGCGCGCACGAAGTGCCAGTCGAGTTCCGCACCGACCGCAAAAAGTATCTCGACCTCGTGGTCGATGAAATGATTCCGGCGGTCGCAACCGAAGCCCTGGCGGACTGGTGCGACGTCTTTTGTGAGACGGGTGTGTTCACGCCGTCCGAAGCGATCCGCATTCTGGAGGCCGGCCAGACTGCCGGACTTGGTTCGCGCATTCACGCCGATGAACTCGGGCCGAGCGGAGGCTCGATCGTCGCCGCTCAGGTTCGAGCGCGATCCGCCGATCACCTGATCTTTGCGCCGCGCGACGGCATAGCGGCCATGGCGGAAGCGGGCGTGACCGCGACGTTGCTGCCGATTGCGGCGTTCTATCTGAAGCTGGGCCGGTTTGCTCCGGCGCGCGATCTCATTGCTGCTGGTGTGCCGGTTGCACTCGCGACCGACGTGAACCCCGGCGGCGGCTTTTCTCCATCCATGCCGTTTGCGATGACGCTGGCGTGCTTCGCGATGAACATGACATTCGAAGAAGCACTCGTTGCCGCCACCATCAATGCCGCGTGGTCGCTCAATCGCGCTGACACGGTCGGGAGTCTCGAGGAGGGCAAGCAGATGGATGCGCTGCTTGTGAATGGTGATGCGATCAATCTCATTCGCGTAGGCGCACCGGCGATCGCCGCGGTGATCAAACGTGGTGTTTTTGTAGCCGGTGCACTTTCCTCGCCGGACAACGCCTCATGACGCCGCTGGTCAATCTGCGCTTCAACGATCTCCTCTCTGCCTTTCGTTCCTCAGATCCAACTCCCGGCGGCGGGTCGGCATCCGCCTTGAGCGGCGCCGTCGGCGCCTCACTCCTGGCGATGGTCGCAGCACTGCCGAAAGCCCGTATTCACAACGCTGACGACGAAGCACGTCTCGCGGCGGCGCGGGCGCGGTCCGCGACGATCAGCGATCGACTGGCAGGGTTGATGGACCGGGACAGTGAAGCCTACGACGCCGTCGTCGCAGCGTTCCGCCTGGCGAAGATTTCGGACGATGAGAAGCGCGAACGCAGCCGGCGAATCCAGGAGGCGCTGCGATCGGCAACCGAGACCCCGCTCGACGTCATGCGCGCCTGCCTCGATGCCATTCGAGCCGCCGCGGATGTCGCCGCTCTTGGCAACGCCAACGCGTCGAGTGATGTGCAGGTGGGCCTGGAGTTACTGATGGCGGGACTGCGAGGCGCAAGGCTGAACGTGGCGATCAACCTCGGCAGCGTCAGGGATCAGACGTATGTCGACGCTGCGACAAAAGAGGCCGAACAGCTTGAAGTAGAAGCCGAGCGCGGGCGGCAGTCAGCCGTGCGGCTGCTGCCATCCTCGAACAGCTAACGCACGTCGAACGCCTTCGCTTCGACGTCGAACTGGTGCTCGTAGCTGTAGCCCGGCAACACATTCATCGACTCTATATACGAGACGGCGATCAGCAGCTGATTATTCGAGCGGCGGACCTGGACGTAGTCGCGATCGAGCGGGACGTCGTTTTCGTCGGCCAGCGCCATGACGCGATCGATCAGTTCGGCATCAGGCGTCTTCTGAGAAAACAGCGCCAGCTCCTGCACCGCATCCATGAACTTGTAGTAGTGAAGGGCGGGAGGAATGATCCGATAAACGGCGTTCGCGATGAGCAGGAATATCGCGAGTTTGACCAGCTTCCGGATCACAGAGCCTCCGTCGGGCATCAATGAATCTGGTGGAACAACCGCTCCCAGCGGGTCTTGGTGAAGAAGTGCGTGAGGACCGAGAACATCCGCTTGACCGTTGCGCCCGCCCCCTCGTCCAGATAGTCCTCGCGTCCCGATTCGTACGACCAGTAGATCATCAGTGCGCGCCCTTTGATGTAGTCGCGCGTCAGAAAGCCCCAATAGCGGCTGTCCTGAGAGTTATCGCGATTATCGCCCATGACGAAGTAGTGCGCCTCGGGCACACGAACCGGCCCGTAGCGCTCGCGCACGTCGAACGAGGTCACCTCCTGCGAATCCGACGCCGGTTCGAGGAAGTGCACGTAAGGCTCGTCAAGTGGATGGCCATCTATATACACCTTCTTGGCCTTCAGTTCGACGGTTTCACCAGGCAAGCCAATCACACGCTTGATGAAGTCGCGATCAGGTTCGTCGGGATACTTGAACACGATGATGTCGCCACGCCGGATGTCCCTCACCGGAAGCAGCGCGTGCTCGAGGCGGCTTGCGGTGGGACTGAAGATGAACTTGTTGACCAGCAAGTGATCGCCGATGAGGAGGTTGTTCTCCATCGACCCTGTCGGGATCTTGAAGGCCTGCACCACCCACGTCCGGACGAACAACGCCAGAATCACGGCGATGACAATCGACTCGGCGTACTCGCGAAGCGTGGACTTCTGAAACGTGGCTGCCATCTCGCTTATGACTCCGTTCCAACCTTGAGCACGGCGAGGAAAGCTTCCTGTGGGATTTCAACGCGGCCGACGCGCTTCATCCGCTTCTTGCCTTCCTTCTGTTTCTCGAGAAGCTTGCGCTTGCGCGTAATATCGCCGCCGTAGCACTTGGCGAGCACATTCTTGCGCAGGGCTTTGACCGATTCTCTCGCGATGATGCGGCTGCCAATTGCCGCTTGAATCGCCACCTCGAACATCTGCCGTGGAATCAGCTCACGCATCTTCGACGCCAGTGCCCGCCCTCGCTGATAGGCCATGTCGCGATGGACGATGGTCGAGAGCGCGTCGACGGGTTCCTCGTTCACGAGGATATCGAGCTTCACCAGCGGCGCTTCCTGATAGCCGGTGACATGGTAGTCGAGCGACGCATAGCCACGCGAGAGTGTCTTGAGCCGATCGTAGAAATCCAGCACCACCTCGTTGAACGGGAGCTCGTATGTGATCAGCACGCGATCGGCGGCCAGATACTCGATCGATTTCTGTACGCCACGCTTTTCCTGACACAGTTGAAGAATCGCGCCGACGTGCTCGGAGGGCGTCAGAATCATCGCCGTGATCACCGGCTCCTCAATCTTTTCAATGCGGCCGGTCTCCGGCAGCTTCGACGGGCTGTCGATTTCCTGGACGACGCCATCGGTGGTGGTGACGCGGTACAAGACGCCGGGAGCGGTGGTCACGAGATCCATGTCGAACTCGCGCTCGAGCCGCTCCTGCACGATCTCCATGTGCAGAAGTCCGAGGAACCCGCAACGGAACCCGAATCCGAGCGCAGCCGAGGTTTCCGGCTCGAAGAAAAATGACGCGTCGTTCAACCGTAGCTTCTCGAGGGCGTCTCTCAGCTCCGGATACTCACTGCCCTCGACGGGATAGAGGCCCGCGAAGACCATCGGCTTGCTTTCTTTGAAGCCGGGAAACGGCTCGCTCGTCGGCCGGCTGGCGTCGGTAATCGTGTCGCCGATTTTCGCGTCGCTGACGGTCTTGATCCCTGCGAAGATGAATCCCGCTTCACCGACGCCCAATTGCTCGGCGCTCACCGGTTTCGGCGAAAACACGCCGACCTGATCGACCAGGTATTCCTGCCCCTGCGCCATCAGCCGAATCTTCATGCCGGCGCGAATCGTACCGTCGATCACTCGTGTGAGGATGATGACACCTCGATACGGGTCGTACCACGAGTCAAAGATCAACGCTTTCAGCGGCGCCGCCGGGTCGCCTGTCGGCGGCGGCAAACGTGTCACGATGGCCTCGAGGATCTCGTGGACACCGGTACCCTCTTTCGCGCTCGCGAGGATCGCCCCACCGGCGTCGAGCCCGACGATCTCCTCAATCTGTCGCTTCGCTTCGTCCGGTTGCGCGCCGGGCAAATCAATCTTGTTGATGACGGGGATGATCTCGAGGCCATTGTCGGCGGCGAGATACGCATTCGCGAGCGTCTGGGCTTCGACTCCCTGCGACGCATCGACGAGCAGTAACGCGCCTTCACATGCCGCCAGCGATCGGGTGACCTCATACGAAAAATCGACGTGCCCCGGTGTGTCGATCAAGTTGAGCACGTACTCGTTCCCGTCGTCTGCTTTGTAGGTCAGCCGGACGGCGTGCGCTTTGATGGTGATCCCGCGCTCGCGTTCGAGGTCCATCGAATCGAGGACCTGCGCCTCCATCTCCCGCGGCTGGAGCGCGCCGGTGATCTCGAGAAAGCGGTCGGCCAGCGTGGATTTGCCGTGATCGATGTGGGCGATGACGGAGAAATTGCGGATGAAGCGCTGATCCATTAAAACTGGGAAATTTTCCGAATGCTGATTGCTGATTTCTGATTGAAGAGGCTCAGCAAATTATAGCATTCGAGCCACTTGGCTCCTGGGCTACTGGCTCTCGGCTGCGGGGGGGCGAAAAGATCGCCGGGGATCCGGGATCCGTTGTGCGGGATCCGGGATCCGGCGTGCGGGATCCGGGATCCGGTGTGCGGGATCCGGGATCCGATCGGCGATTCGAGGATTGGAAGATTAGCGATTCGGGATCAGTGATTCGCGATTCTTTTCGTGTTCCAACAGCCACTGCTTCCGCCAACGCCCGCCACCGTACCCGCACAACGTACCGTCAGAACGGATCACGCGATGGCAGGGGACGACAATCGCGATGCGATTCTGGCCGTTGACGCGGCCGATGGCTCGGACCGCGGCGGGAGAGCCCACTTCGCGCGCCATGTCTGAATAGCTCCGCGTTTCACCATACGGAATGCGACACAGTGCGCGCCATGCCTTCAACTGAAACTCCGAACCGCGCTGATTCAGAGGCATCGTGAACTCGCGGCGGCCACCATTGAAATACTCCGACAGCTCCTTGCGCGCCTGACCAAGGATCGGGTGATCGCCGGGAATGACGGCGCCGCCGAGCGAGCGCCGCAGCTCGCGCAGTTCGGTTTCGAGCGCGCGACGATCGACAAACTCCAGCAGCTCGAGTCCGCGATCGCCAGCAATGGCCAGCATCGGTCCGAGCGGCGTTTCGATCCATGCGGCCATCAGCAGTGATCGGTCGCGTGCGTCGCCGGGTGTTTCACCAAACACCTTCGCAAACGCGTCACGAAAACCGCTATCCGATTCGAACCCGGCATCGAGGCCGGCCTCGAGTGTCGACGCGCCGTCATGCAGCGCCCGCATCGCGGTGCCGAGGCGGCAGGCGCGCTGGTAGGCCTGGAACGTCATCCCGAAGCTGCGTTTGAACGTGCGTCGCACTTGAACCGGATCGAGACCTCGCTGGCGCAGATCGTCGTCGCGGAGGCGGATGTCGGGATTGCGGAGCATCTCGTCGACCAGCGGCGCCAGCCAGTTCGGCGCCGCGGTCGCAGAAGACATCGGATCGCAGATCCGGCACGGCCGGTAGCCGCGGTGAAGGGCGTCCTGGATCGTCGATGCATATTCGACGTTCTCGGGCTTTGGCTTTCGCGCGCTGCAGGTCGGACGGCAGAAGATCCCGGTCGTGCGCACGCAGGCGAAGAACAGACCTTCAAACGTTCGATCGCGCTCTACGAGCGCGC
>JBKPOS010000070.1:0-14998 GCA_046733215.1 Gemmatimonadota bacterium | reverse complement strand
CGTGGCCGCAAGCTGCCCCAAATCGCCACGGAACACTCTGGTTGACTGCTCTCAAGCTAATTCGGTGTCCGCCCCTATCAAGCCCGGGACTTCCCGGACCCCACCTGACTAGATGATCCCGAGCCGACTGGCGGCCTGCTGAAACGTGACTCCACTCACCTTAACGGCTTTGCTGCGGGCGCTGGCCCGCCTACGATCGCGACGGCCGCCCGGCCCACCCCGAGCCGCTCGGCGAGAAACCGGATCAGCGCTTCGTTGGCCGCGCCGCCGACCGGATCTGCCGCAATACGAACTCGAATCTCATCACCGTGAATCCCAACCACTTCAGTGCGTGAGGATCGGGGCTGCACCCGGATCCGGAGCCGTACGCCTTCGGCTATCGCCGAGAGCGGGCTTAGAGTAGCGCGCGCACGAGCGCCTGTTGGGCGATCCACAGGAGGAAGTAGGCGACCATGGGGCTCAGGTCCAGCGGACCGAATGGCGGGAGCACGCGGCGAAGCGGCTCCAACAGCCAGTCGGTCAGCACGACAACGGGTCGCATCCACTTGGCGTACGGGGAGGCTCCAAACCACGAGGCGATGACGCGGACCAACAGCGCGACCATCAGGATCCTGAATATCCATGAGACGGTTTCGACGAGCCAGAACCGGGGCGGTGCCTGGGACAGAGCGCCGAACTCGTACACCGCGCCGATGAGCCACCTGACCAGTGTAATCAGCAGGAGGCCGCCGATGATCGCGATGCCCAGGAGCCAGAGCGGGGCATCGGTGGGGCTTCCACCGGCCCGGATGATCCGGCGTTCGAGCGGCAGCAGCACCGGCTCGCTGATCCGGCGGACGAACCGAGGCCACGCTCCGAACGGCGTCAAGTGACGACGCCGGATGGCCCATTGGGTGGTGGCAACCACGACTGCATACAGGAACACCACGACCACGACGCCGCGAGCTATTGTGTCGAGCATGACCAGCATCACGGTGCGGGCACCTCGTACTTCGCCGCGGTACCCTCGCGGGTGGTGCATACCACCGTGAAGGTGCCGCCGCTCAAACTTGCCTCCTCGAGGATCTGCGGATTGCCCTCGCACGAGGCGACGGTTCGTCCAGCCGGCTGCCGGAATGCGACCGTTACGACGGAGGAATCATTGACCACGCGAATTCGCCGGACGAACAGTGGCGCCAGGCTGTCGACACCCATGACGCGCAGCTCGACAGGAGGATGACCCAGGTGGGAACCGCGGTAATCTGCGGCCTTGTCGATCAGGCGGAACACCTCGCGACCGAGCACGGCCGCATCGCGACGTTCCGGAGGGAGCGTGTCGAGAACCGACGTGCGACGAGCCGGTTTAGGGGAGGACTCGCTGCAGCCCGCGACCCCCGCCAGCACGAGCAGGATGGCATGCGCAGCCCTCCCGCTCATTCCATAGCGAATTCGCGGTTGAACACGACCTCGAAGCTGAACGTCTTGGCGCGGCTGCGCGTCTCGATCAGTTCCGCAACCCGGCGCAACCGATCGGGAATGCTCATGATCTTTTCCTGCGCCTTGCGCCCCAGCTCCGACAGTCCGTCAATGCTCTCGATCTTCCAGTAGCGGATCTGCTCCTGCACGATCCGCAGGTAGTCGCGGGGCCCGTAAATGCCCGCCCGGCGAATCACGTCGGCCAGGTCTCGAAATCCCGGCATGGAGTAGCCGGGCATGTCGATGCTGGGGAGGATGAACGACGCGGAGTGGAGAGCCTGGTCCGGGTCGCGCTTCAGGATCTCTTCAAAGACGGTCCGGTAGAAGGTGTAGTGCCGAGCCTCTTCCTTGGCGACGTTGCTGAGAATCTCACCCAGAATCGGCTCGTACTCGCCTACCAGCCGTCCGGTCTCGGCATGGGAGTGCTGCGTCGCTCGTTCCTGAACCGTGGTGTAGGCGAAGACGCGGTACGGGTCGCGGTCCCACTCGGGGTGGAAGCCGGCCTTCAGATACTCGAACTGCATCTCCTCGAGCCGCCGCTGTTGGAGCAGACGAGCTTCGCGGGCGTAGTCGTGGATTACCTGCCCGTGCCGATCCTCCTCGGCGGTCCAAAGATTGTTCCAGAGCCGCCAGAAGCTGTCATCACCCAGATACACCGCGAGCAACCGATGGAAGTGCGGAAGCCCTTCTTCGGTGAGGAGGTTGAGCGCGAGTGCCGCCCGGGCCGGGTCCGGAATCCCCTCCGCCCGTTTACGGAGCTGCTTGTAATGGGTCTCCGGGCATTCACCTTCCTTGGGGCCGATCAGCTCCGCAGGATACCACAACTCGCGCTTCCGCTCGTGGCTATCCATCAGCTCGCGGACCTTTCCCTCCAGATCCCGGAGCACTTCGAGCTTCGAAAACATATCGCGAGCGGATTCGGTGAGTCCCATGTGCTCTTTCCAGGGGAGAGAAGTGCGGGGCCGAACAAACCCCGCAGCTGAAGACACAATGACCAGCCGCCAAAATTACGCGGCTGGTCGCTTTCGTGCCAATCGGTCGGTTGACTTTACTCTTCGTCGCCTAACAGTTTCTCCAATAGCACCCAGGTTCTGCCACCAATGTAGCCTGGCCGCCGCAACACTACCCGCCAGCCCATTGCCGCCAGCAGCCCCTCTGATCCGAGGTCATCTGTCCAAAACTCGGCCAGGTGCGCTCCGGCTTCCGCCGAGCGCTCTTCGAAGGCCGCCAGGAGCCGGTGGGCATGACCCCGATGCCGTTCAGTCTCCACCACAGCCACGTCGAGCAGATTGGCCACGCCGCCCCGCAGCGAGAATCGAAGGCCTCCAATCCAATCACCGATCTCATTGCTCAGCACGAGGTAACGGTCATTGATCGGATTGCCCCAGCCGGCAGCCTCTTCAGTTTCCGCTACCAGCTCGGAGAACCAAACGGCAAAGTCGCCGTCCTGTTCCATTTCGCGGATCTTGAGCTCGTCCATGGTGACTGTGCTCCCCAGGCACTACCTCCAGTCAACGCAACAGCAGTGCCAACCTGTCTGACCCCTTCCAGCCACTTGCCTCTGTGGGGTAAAACGCATGGCAGACCCCGTGGGTTCAGTTATCGTACGACGGGCGGGGTGCATTGAGATCCGCCGTTCTGGCCTGCAACGATTGGCGCGAGACTGAGGTATGAGCGCAACGACAAATACGCGGCGACCAGTGACAGTCGGCTGTGCGTTTTGTGGCGTGTTGAATCGAGTGGACTTGGAGCGCCTCTCGGCAGGTCCTAAATGCGCTGCTTGCGGTCGCCCCATTCGACTCGATCGACCGATCAAGCTGACCGAGGCCGATTTCGACCGGGTCATTGGCGCCGCAAGTGTTCCTGTCCTCCTCGACTGCTACGCCGATTGGTGCGGGCCCTGTCGCGCCATGGCCCCCGCCCTGGACGAGTTCGCCAGATCCCGAACCGGTCAAGTGCTGGTTCTCAAGCTCGACACCGACGCCAGTCCGGTCATCAGTCAACGCCTCAATATTCGCGGCATTCCGACTCTGATTGCGTTTCGGCAGGGGAAAGAAATCCGCCGGCACGTCGGGATGGCCGATCTTCCCGTGCTCGAGAGTCTGATTCAGTAGCGTCCGTCAGGGTGCCACAGAGTCCCGTCTCACAGAGTGCGGCACTCGCGCTGGATGGGCGTACGGTTGGTGCAGGCGATGGTTGCATTCATTCCCGCAGCGATCGGGCCGCAGGCAGTGGTCCGTGCTTGTTGCTCTGCTTCGCGCTCGGTTGCCGCAGACGCAGTGGCCGCATTGCGGCGCCCCTCATACTCCACGGTCACGGCGCATTGCACCCTCTGCGATGCGAGCGTCGAGTACAGGAGAAAGGCGGCAAAGAGAACGACAGCGATGAGCGTGACGATGGTGCTGCGGCGCATGGGCCGATGAATATCCTATGCACGCTTGCTCGCCGCCAGAGCGAGCCCTCTCCGGCATCTTGCGGCAACGCCTATCCTGACGGCCTTCAATCACTCTTCTACAACGTGAGGTGCCAATCGCTTAGCTCATTGTAACAGGCTGGTATGTGATTTGCCCCTTCCTCCAAAGCTTCCCGACCCGAAGTCGTTTTCCGTAAGCCGCCTTGACGCATGACGCGTTGGAGGACGTTCCCCATGACGGTGTCAAAGGCTCGTCCCGGCACGTTTCTCGTTGTGGACGACTCCGCGCTCCATCACCAGATGTACCGCCTGATCTTCTCGAAAGGTCCTCTGGCGGGCAGCACGGTTCACCACGCGATGAACGGTCGCGAGGGCTACGCCCTCCTCGCCGCCCATCCGGAGATCACCGTCGTTCTTCTCGATCTCAACATGCCCGAGATGAACGGGCTCGAGTTCCTGGCTCGCCGAAATGCGGAAAAGCTGCACCTGCACGTTCCGGTCGTTCTAGTGACGACAGAGAGCACGCCGGAAGACGAGGCCCGCGGCCGAGCGGCCGGGGCGTGGGACTACCTTCGCAAACCCTTCCAGCCTTCGGACGTCGAGCGCCTCGTTGCACGGCTTCAGGCCGAGCGCGCCCCAGCCGCCTGACCATGTCGCACGATCACGCCTTCGGCGAGCTGATCCAGGAATACATCGCCGAATGCCTCCCTTTGGCCGAGGCGGTGAACGACTCGTGCCTCGGCCTGGAGCGGCGCTGGGCTGCCGGTGATGTCGACGCCGCAGCCGTCACCGGTCTCAAGGGCACGCTCCACACCCTGAAGGGCAACTCGGCGATGATGGGGTTCCGGCCGATGCAGGTCGTGGCCCACGCGCTGGAAGACCTCGCCGCCCGGGTGGCTAAGGACTCCGCGGCACGAACTGAGGTCGAGGCGGGCCTGCTGGTCGAGGGATCCGGCTTGCTGGTGGATCTCATCCGCGCCGCCGCAGATCCCGAAGGTGGAGCTCATGCCGCGGATGCCTTCGTCGAGCGGGTTCGCGCCCATCTCGAGTCGGCTGTTTCGAGCACCCAGGCGACGCCTCTTCGGCTCGAGCGGCGGCGGACCGAGCGTCGAAACGAGAACGGTATCGACGGCGGGACCGTGCGGGTCGACTTCCGCCGCCTGGATACTCTGCTCGAGATCTTTGGCGAGGCGATGATCGAGCAATCGGCTCTCGCTGATGTCTATCGCCGGCTGGCGGCACGCCTCGGATCGACTCCCGAGCTCACCGATCTCGACAGAGTGGTTGTCGCCCTCGGGGCGACCATGAAGCGCCTCGAAACCGCCCTCATGCAGACCCGGTTGCTTCCGCTCTCGACCGTCTTCGGGCGATTCACCCGCTCGGTGCGCGATCTCGCTCGGGACCAGCGCAAGAAAGTCAGGCTGGTCATCGAGGGCGGCGACACGCTGCTCGACAAGACCATCCTCGACCGGCTGGGAGAGCCGCTGGTACACCTGGTGTCGAATGCGGTAGTCCATGGGGTGGAGTCGGAATCCGAACGCGCTCGTGTGGGCAAGGCAGCCGAGGCTACGGTGGGGCTTCGCGCCGTCGCTCTCGCGGATCGCGTGTCGATCACGGTGTCGGATGACGGACGCGGACTCGACGCCACCCGAATTCTCGCCAAGGCACGCGAGCTCGGATTGGAAGCGCCCTCAGCGGCCACCGCCGATGTCTACAGCCTCATCTTCGTGCCCGGCTTCTCGACTGCCGAGCGGGTGTCTCACATCGCAGGCCGGGGCGTGGGGTTGGATGCGGCCGCGGCGGCCATTCACGACCTGGGCGGCAGCATCGAGGTCGCGAGTCGACCTGGGCAGGGAACCGTGTTCACGCTGAGCCTGCCGCTTACCCTGGCCATCGTGCGTTCGCTGATCGTGGAAGTGGATCGCGAGCGCTATGCGGTTCCCTTGAGCCATGTGGCTGAAACCGCCCGGCTTGAGCCCGGCAAACTTCACGAAATTCACCGCCAGGGCGTTCTGATGTGGCGAGGAAGCGCGATCCACGTAGCCGACGGGGGTCGGCTCCTGGGAACCGGTTCGAGCCGCTCGGCGCCCCGGAACTACTTCGTGGTGCTGTTTGCCGGCCCACGCCGCCGGGGCCTTCTGGTGGACCGGCTGGTCGGGCATCAGGACGTCGTCGTGAAAAGCCTCGATCCGAGCCTCGGCCGCCCTGATGTCGTGTCGGGCGCCACGATCCTTGGCGACGGGCGGGTTGCCTGCATTCTGGACGCCGCCGGTATCGTCGCACAGCGGGAGGCGGCCTGACATGGCTCGCAACAGCGCAAAGTTCTCCGTTCCTGTTGCTCCTCCGCCCAACCCCGCGCCGGCGCCAACCGACGTATTCGAGTTCGCTGATCAGCTGGCCGCCGATGCCTCGAACATTCAGGCGCCGAAGCCGGTAACGACTCTTCACCTGATCACGTTTCGTCTCGACGGGGAGGAGTTCGGCCTCCCGGTCGAGACCGTTCGTGAAGTGATCCGGGTGGGCGAGATCACGCGGGTGCCACAGTCGCCCCCACACATTCGCGGCGTAACCAACCTCCGCGGTCGCATTCTCCCGGTCGTCGAGATCCGCACCCGGCTCGGGCTCGCTCCGCTGGTGCCCCGTTCCACCGCCCGGATCATCGTGGCCGAAGTACGCGGTCGCGTGCTCGGCCTGCTGGTTGACTCGGTCGCTCAGGTTCAGAAGGTCCCGGCCGAGCGGGTGGTCGCGACGCCGGACGAGGTCAAGTCCGGACATTCCGACTACCTGATCGGTGTGGTTCAGCTGTACGAGCGGTTGCTCATTCTCCTGGACCTCCCCCGGGCGCTGGAAGCGGCCGGGGTCTCCCACTCGTGAGCGCACCATGACTCAGACCATCATGCAGAAGATTCGCGACTGGACGATCCGCCGTAAGATTCTCACCGGCTTCGCCGCAGTCCTCCTGCTCACGAGCATTCAAGGCTGGTTTGCCATTAGCCAGCTCGAGCGACTGGCCGATACCAGCGGCGCGGCTCTGCAAGTGTTCGGCAACACCCGCTCGATCATTCTGCTCACCACCATCGTCACGGTCGCCGTGGGGCTGGCGCTCGCGATGCTGCTCTCCCGTCTAATCGCGAATCCGCTGGAAAGCCTCGGGATCCTGGCGGAGGAAGTCTCGAAGGGAAACCTGGCCGCGGATATACGCAGCCAATCCCGCGACGAAATCGGGTGGCTGGAGCACTCGATGCGTCAGATGGTGAAGAACCTACGCCTCGTAGTCGGGCAGATCTCCACTTCGTCCCGCACCGTCGCAAGCTCCGCCGAGGAGATCTCTGCCTCTTCAGTACAGATGGCGAAAGGTGCGGAGGCCCAGACCAACTCGACCGAGGAAACCTCGGCGACCATGGTAGAGATGGCCGCCCAGATGCAGGCGCTGGCCCGCAACGCCGAGGCGCTCGCGGCGAGCGTGGATGAGACGTCGTCGTCCATCCAGCAGATGAGCGCCACGCTGGTCCAGACCGCCCAGAACGGCGAGATCCTGCTTCAGTCGGTCGACGAGGCGATGTCGCGGCTCAACGGTATGATCGAGAACATCGGGGCGATCGCCTCACGGGTGCACATGGTGGACGAGGTCTCCCAGCGCTCAGTGACGGAGGCCAAGAGCAATGGCGAGCAGCTCCAGGTCTCCATCAACTCCATCGGCACGCAGTCGGAGGAGATTGGGAAGATCGTCAAGGTGATCGAGGGCATCGCCGATCAGACCAACCTCCTCGCTTTGAATGCCGCCATCGAGGCGGCCCGGGCCGGTGAGGCAGGCCGCGGGTTCGCCGTGGTCGCGGATGAGGTGCGGCGGCTGGCGGAACGCTCGGTCTCGGCGACTCAGGAGATTGGGGCAGTCATCGAGTCGGTTCAGCGCGAGACCCGTGCGGCTGTCGAGCTGATGGGCGGCGTGCTCGGCGCCATCGTCGAATCGATCGACAAGACCTCCCATCTCGTCGGTGAAGCGGCGCGCGCAACGGAGGAGCACGCGCTTGGAGCCAAAGAAGTGCTGCGCATGGCCGGAAGCATGGCGAGTCTCACCCGGCAGATCGCTGCCTCGGTCCGCGAGAACGCGGTCGGCGCGAGAGAGATTACCACAGCCGCGCAGAAGATGAACCAGCTCACGCACCAGATGTCGGAGGCCGTGTCGGAGCAGAAGCGTGGCGGCGAGATGGTAGTGAAGGCGGTCGAGTCGGTCGCCCAGGTGTCACGGCAGAATCTGGTGGCGGTGGAGCAGATGAGTGTCGCCGCCAAGACATTGGCGGGCGAATCCGAGCTGCTCAAGCAGCGGGTCGAAACCTTCCAACTGCCGGCGGCGTGAGGTCACCCATGTCCCGGGCCGGAGCTGCCGAGCGGCTTGCCGCGCTGACCGCGGCGACTGGGGAAGAGCGTCAGACGCTCGTGCTCGCTGCATTCGAGGACGAGGCTCCGTCGGTTCGGGAACAGGCTATCCGCCTCGCCACGCGGTACGTCGAGCCTGAGGTTCTCGGAGCGCTGGTCGCTGACGGGGTGAACGCGGCGCGCCGGAATGGTGCGCTGGCAGCGCTCGAGCGCCAGGGCCCGTACGCGGTCCCCTATCTGGTGAAGCTGCTGAGCTCGCAGGACGGCGAGCTGGTGATGTTCGCGCTTCAGATTCTGGCGCGCATCGGCGACGCGGCCGCGGCCGCGGGCATCCTGCCGCTGCTTAACCATGCCGATCCTAATGTGGCGCAGGCCGCGGTCGAGGCGTTGGGCCGTTTGCGGGCCACCGGTGCCGTACCGGCGTTGCTCGAGCAGCTCCACGGCAACCTCTGGCTCCAGCTGGCTGCAGTGAACGCACTGGGAGAGATCGGCGATCCGGCAGCCGTGTCGGCTCTCCTGAGCCTGGTCCCGGACAGCTTCGTGGCGGAGCAGGCGGTGCGGTCGCTGCAGCGGATCGCCGCGCCCGAGTCGCTGGAGCCGCTGCTTAGCCTGCTCGCGTCGGTGCACGAGCGACCGCTCCGCGACGCGATTCTCGAAGCCCTCGGCGTGGTGCTCGACCTGCACCCCGATCCTGCATCGGCAGGCGAACAGTTCGCGCGCGAGGCGGAACGCGACCGCGGCGCCGACGGGGTTACTGCATTTCTGGGCGAGCTGCTGCGCACGATCGAGGCAGAGGCTGAGTGCCGTCGCGAGCTGCTGGGCCAGGCCGCCGACGGTACACTGGCGGACCGCGAGGCTCTGGCGCAAGCGGCGGTCGCTGTCATCCTGACCGGGCGCCTGCGGTCGCTCTACCCACTCGTGCTGCGTCGCGCCGGCGATCCCGAAGTCGGATGGATCGAGACCCTATGGCGCCGTCATGCCCGCATCACGCCGGCCGAGCTGACCGCCTTGCTGGGACATCGGGACCCCCAGGTTCGTCAGGGCATTCTGATCGCCGGCGAATTTGGGTCTGGCGACGTTCCGGCCTTGTCGGCGCGGCTGGCCGACGCCGAGACATCGGTTCGGGCTGCGGCATGCCGTGCGCTCGGCCTGGTCGGCGATCCCGCGGCGGCCTCCGCGCTGATCGAGCGGATCCAGCACGGCACAGAGCAGGAGCGCGCGGAAGCAGCCGCCGCGCTCGGCCGACTTCCGGTGGAATCCCTGGGCGATCTGAAAGGCTGCCTCGATCCGAGTGTCGGTCCGGAAGCCGTCATTGCGGCGCTGGAAACCGTTCGGGTGGCCCAAGCGAGCCAGTTCGAGTTTGAGGTGCTGCACTTGACCCGAGCCCTAGCCACTCCGGTTCGAATTGCGGCCCTCCGAGCGGCGGCGGTGCTGCCGGGCATCCGGGCGGATCAAGTGCTGTTCCGCGGCCTCGGCGATCGAGATGAATGCGTACAGGTAGAAGCACTCGAGCTCCTGGTGCAACGTGGGGGCGACCGCACGGGAGCGACATTGTCGGCTCTCCTCTCTGCGGCCGACTCGCTGCGCTTCAGGGTCATTCGCGCCCTCGGTCGTCTGCGAACCGCGGAGGCTGCGCCCAAGCTCGAGAGCCTTTACGCTGAAGCCGCTCTCCACGAGCGCGTGGAGATCGTCCGGGCGCTTACCGCGATCGCGCCGCCGGGGATCACCGATTTTCTCAGCGTGCGCCTTCGCGCGCCGGAACCCGAGATCCGGCACGTTGCCGCATTCGGCTTTGCTCAAGTAGCTCAACCAATCGACCTTGCCACGCTGCTCGAGATGGTAGACCACGAAGACTGGGCGCTGCGCAATGAAGCCGCTCGCGCACTCGGCCGGCTTCGGCTGCCTGAAGGCCGAGCGCCGCTGCTTACCCTGGTCCGCGATATCGAGCCGGTCGTGGCGCGGACCGCTCGCAGTGCCCTCGCCGAAATAGCGAACAGTTCCGACTCGGCCGCGGCATGACCCCGGCTGATGAAGTCGAATGCAAACTCCTGTCCGATCTGATCCAGGAGCAGTTCGGACTATGCTTTGCCGGCGTGCGCCAGGAAATTCTGGTGTCTCGCGTCCGCGGGCGGCTGAAGGCGCTTCACCTCGGCTCGCTGCTCGACTACTACCATTTCCTGCGGTGCCACCCTCTGCGGGACGAAGAGCTCGATAGGCTCGCCTGCTACCTCACCAACAACGAGACGTACTTCTTTCGAGAGCCGCACCACTTCGACATCGTGGTACGCCACATCGTCCCCGCACTGGGGGACGCTCTGCGGGCACGCCCGCTTCGCGTCCTGTCCGCCGGCTGCTCGTCCGGCGAGGAGCCCTACTCGCTTGCCATCGCATTGCAGGACTCCGGTCTGGAGCTTCGCGGAATCGAGTGGCAGATCGATGCGTGCGACCTAAACCGCGAGCGGGTGGCGCACGCGCGAGAAGGCGTGTACGAAGGCGGCTCGCTGCGTGCCTGCAATCCGGACAGCCTGCGCCGCTGCTTCGAGCCGCAGAATGGGCGGCATCGGTTGCGCGACCGGTATCGCAAGAACGTCCGTTTCTTCGAGGCCAATCTGGCTGCTGCGACGGGAAGTATCGGACAGCCGCCGTATGACGTGGTGCTCTGCCGCAACCTGCTGATCTACTTCGACGAGGCCGGCTTCGATCGGACTGTTCGATTGCTGGGCCGTTCGCTCGCGCCGGAAGGCTGGCTGGTGCTGGGCCACTCCGAGTCGCTCATCGATCGCACCGACGAGTTTGCGCCAACCTGGCTCGAGGGCGCGATGATCTATCGCAAGCGGCGGATCGAGGCGGCGGCGTGATTCGGGTCTTCGTGGTCGACGATTCCGCGTTCGCGCGGCGCGCGATCAGTCGGGTGCTCAGGGCCGAACCCTCGATCACGGTCGTAGGCGAGGCTGCGAGCGGGCCCGATGCTCTGGTGCGAGTGCCGTCGGCTCATCCCGATCTCGTCACGCTCGATCTCGATATGCCCGGGATGAATGGACTCGTTGTGCTTCGCGCCATGCTCGGCCGAGACCCAGGGCTCCGCGTCCTCATGCTGTCCGCGCATACCAGAGATGGCGCGGAAGCGACGGTCGAGGCGTTGGCCGCCGGTGCCGTGGACTTTCTCGACAAGTCGCGATTCGGATTGATGGAATTCGAAGGTCTCGGGAGAGAGCTGGTGGCGCGGGTGAAGGCGTTGGGGGGCCGGTCACCCAATGGAGCGAGTGCGGGTGGGAACGGGCGAAACGTCCCGGGGGAGGCTGACCATCTGTCGGCAATTCCAGGTTCCCCCCTAGCGTTTGGCGCGCTCCCGCCGTCCGCCCACCTGGCCGCCGACCTGTGCGTTCTGGGCGCGTCAACTGGCGGCCCTGCCGCCATTCAGCAGCTGCTGGAGGCGTTGCCGGCCGACTTTCCACTTCCGGTGGCCGTCGTCCAGCACATGCCACCAGGATTTACCGGCCCTTTTGCTCGAAGACTGGATCAGCGTTGCCGGCTGCGGGTGCGTGAAGCCGTAGAAGGAGATCGGCTGGAGCGCGGACGCGTGCTCATTGCGCCCGCGGGAAGTCAGATGCGTCTGAATGCGAATCTGGGCGTGATGCTGAGTCCGGAGACCGGACAGGCTCGGCATGTACCCAGTGTAGACGTGCTGATGCTTTCAGCGGCGCGAGTCTGTCCTGGCCGCGTGCTGGGAATCCTGCTCACCGGGATGGGCGACGACGGGGCCGACGGTATGGCGGCGATCCGGGCGCAAGGCGGCGTCACCCTGGCCGAAAGCGAAGCGACCTGCGTGGTCTATGGCATGCCTCGCGCTGCCTACGAGCGCGGAGGCGTGACCCATCTCTTGCCATTGCCCGAGATTGTGGAATGGCTCTCGTACGTCAAAGCAGGGTCCCTCGCAGAATCGTCAGCGCGACCGTGAAGTAGATCACCAGTCCGGTCACGTCGACCAGCGTGGCGACGAACGGAGCCGATGCACTGGCAGGATCGAATCCCAGCCGGCGCAACACGAACGGAAGCATCGATCCCGCCAGCGATCCGAACAGAACTACTCCGACCAGCGCCGTACCGACGGTCAAAGCCACCAGGGCGTAGTGAGGTCCGTAGTCGTACCAGCCGATTCCCTGCCAAAGAAGAATCCGCGCGACACCGATGACCCCCAGGATGCTGCCGAGTGCGAGGCCCGACGGCAGCTCGCGAACAGCCACCCGCCACCAGTCCCGCAACGTCACCTCACGGAGCGCCATCGCGCGGATAATGAGCGATGTGGCCTGGGATCCGGAGTTTCCCCCCGAGCTGATGATGAGTGGGATGAACAGTGCCAGTACCACGGCGCGGCTGATCTCGGCCTCGAAATGTCCCATCGCCGTCGCCGTGAGCATCTCACCCAAAAAAAGCGCACAGAGCCAGCCAGCCCTTTTCTTCACCATGGCGAGGAGGCTGATCTGCATGTAAGGCTCGTCCAGGGCCTCCATGCCTCCGAACTTCTGCACGTCCTCGGTCGTCTCGCTGACCAGAGCGTCGATGATGTCGTCCACCGTCACGATGCCGAGCACTCGGCCGGTGTCGTCGACCACAGGAATGGCGAGGAGATCGTACTTCGAGATCAGCCGGGCTACGTCTTCCTGGTCGGTGAGCGGCCGGACGGTGACCGGCTTCTTGGTCTCGCCCACTTCGAGCACAGAAGTTCCGGCATCGGCCAGCATCACTTCCTTGAGGGAGACGACTCGGCGCAGGCGCTGGTCCTTCGGGTCCAGCACGTAGATGGCGTAGACCGTTTCCTTCGCCTGACCCACCTCGCGGATGTAGGTCTTCACCTGTTCGACGTTCCAGCTGGCCGGAACACCCACGAACTCCGTCGTCATGATGCCGCCGGCGCTGGTCGGCGGATAGCGGAGCAGCAGATTTAGCGAGTCGCGCGTAGGTGCATCGAGCACGTGGATGAGGCGGCCCCGCGCCTCGTCGCTCAGCTCGCGGAAGAGCTCGACCTGCTGGTCCGACGACATCGCCTCGATGAGAGGGATGGCCCGCCCGGGCTCGAGGCCGGCGACCAGTTCGCCCCGGCGGGTGAGCTCGGGCTCGTCGAACACCTGGACCGCGCGATGGAATGGGAGTGCGGCGACTACTCGGGTTGCTGCTTCGGCCGGGAGCCCGTTCAGTCCTTCGGCGATGTCGGCCGGCAGAAAGTCGGCACAGGCGGCGGCGAAGTCTTCCTCGTCACCGGAGAGCAGGTACAGGAGCTCGGGGGTCGGTGGGGTCGCGCTCTTGTTCATGGAGCCGTCGGCGAGCTAAGGCGTGGGACGAACAGCGTCCTCGATCCAGGAGAGATAGGCCGCATGGCCCGCACTGATCGGGACGGCGATGATTTCGGGGACCTGATATGGGTGCAACGAGCGGAGTCGGGCCTCCAGATCCGGCAGCCGGGCCGAGGTGGTCTTGAGGTGACAGTACCACTCGGTCGCGCGTTCCACTCGACCTTGCCAACGATAGGTGCTGGCAATCGGGCCGGAGATCTGGGCGCACGCAGCCAGCCGCTCCTCGACGAGGACGGCCGCAAGCTGCTCCGCCGCTTCGCGGGAATCAATCGTGGTGGTCACCTGGCAAAAGTCAGTCATCCGGTGCCCACCAATGAAAGGCCTACTTCGGAGTGGCCGCCCCGGCGCGTGCCGGAAGGCCCGGCGTCTCGGCCCCGCGCTTGCCGTCTTCAATAGGAACGATGCCGGCGCGCCAGCCGCTCTTGAACCGGACGGTGAGACGGTGCCCGGGCGCGTCAGGGGTGACGTCGACAACGTCCGGAAGGCTCTTGGCGTATGCCGTAGCCTGCGCAGCCTGGCGGGAGAGCGCATCGGGAGACTCACCATGGTGAGCCGCCGCGAGTTCCCGCCCGATTGCCACGGCTTCGGCTTGTTCCCGGCCGTAGGCAGCAAACTGATCCGCCGGCACCAGGCCTTTTTGACTCGCCAGCTTGGGATACGCTTCGTACGACCGGCACGCAGTGAAACCGATCAATAGCGCCAACAACGCTAACGAAGCAACGCGCATCGTCCTCACCTAGGTGGCGGGCCCGCCTAATATACACCGACCTCACGCCGTGCTATCCCTGATTGCGGCGTATTCCGGAGGAAAAACTTTGAAGTTCTTCAATGCGCCGCTTGCGCGCACGCTTTTGCTGGCGGGCGGCCTCGTCCTTCCCGTCTGCGCCCGGGCCCAGACCGACTCGACCTTCAATCCGGCACAGCCAGATTCGATTGCTTCATACATACCGCATAGCGCTCCCATCGAGCCTCATGCGATCCGCTGGTACGAGCCACTGGCTGTGGTTGGTGGAATCGGACTGCTCTCCGCGCTCGACCAACCTGTCGCCGACCATTTCCGGATTCACCGGTCGACCAGCGGCCAGAACGTTGCCGACACGTGGGCCCGGGTAGGAACCCCGATATTCTACGCGCCGGTAACGCTCGGTGTTATTACGGGCGGACTCATCAGCCGCAATCGGGAAGTCACACAGACGGGTATGCGACTGGCTTTTTCGCTCCTCCTCGCGGGCGTTGCCGACAGGGTCTCAAGATGGTGTTTGGTCGCGAGCGGCCGGACGGCAACTTCAGCGCTTTCGACTTCGACCCGATTCATCCGGATGCAGCGTTTCCGTCCGGTCATACCGCAATGGCCTTCGCCATGGCAACTTCGCTGGCGGACGACATACATCCGACCTGGGCC
>JBKPOS010000069.1:0-9614 GCA_046733215.1 Gemmatimonadota bacterium | reverse complement strand
GGCGAAGTCCGCGTCGTTTCGAAAGGAGAGAAGTAACTCATGCGCGTTCGCTCTACCCTCGCGGCCGGCGCAGCGCTGGTCGCCCTGGCGATGTCACCGCTGCAGGCTCAGATGAAGGGCGCCGACCTGCGGGTCGGCCTGAATACCATGCTCGAGGAACATGTCTATCTCGCCGCTGCGGCGACGGGTGCCGCCCTAGGTGGGCGGCAGGCGGAGTTCGAGGGTGCCGCGGCCGCGCTCGACCTGAACTCGGTGGCGCTGTCAAAGCCTATCGGGTCGGTCTACGGCTCCGATGCCGAGGCCGCATTTCTCGCGCTTTGGCGGAAGCACATCGGCTTCGTGGTGGACTACACCACGGGCGTGGCGACCAAGGACAAGGCCAAGCAGGACCGGGCAGTCAACGCACTGCTGGGCTATGCCGGTGACTTCGGTGCCTTCCTCAACGCCGCCAATCCAAATCTGCCGAAGGACGTCGTCGCCGGGCTGGTAAAGACCCACATCGTGACGCTCAAGGACGTCATCGATGCGCAGGCCGCGGGCAATGCCAAGGGTGCGTATGCCAAGACCCGGGATGCCGCGGGGCACATGAAAATGATCGCCGACCCCCTGGCCGATGGGATCGTGAAGCAATTCCCGGATCGATTTGCGATGAAGTAAAGCCATCAGCTATCGGCTATCAGCTATCAGTCGGGGGCAGAAGCAGGCATCTTGCTGCGAACTACACCGGCCACCGAGGGCTAGCTGATAGCTGATAGCTCCCCCCCTGCAACCTTCCTAACTTCCTGTCTATCCAACGCAGTACATGCCGTACCCAGGATCCGGAGCCGCGCTGCTGCAGCGAGACCGAGCCATCGACCGGAACGACACCGATGCGGTGGAGGCCGCTCTGGCCGCCAGCGGGGATGCCCACGCCTTCGAGCGCCTCTACCGTGCCCACGTGGGGCGGGTGCTTTCACTGGTCCGGCGAATGTTGAACGACGAAGATGCCGACGAAGTCACCCAGGACGTGTTCGTCCGAGCCTGGCAGAAGCTCGGCACTTATCGCGGCGAGGCCGCATTCGGCACCTGGCTCCATCGCCTCGCGGTGAACGTGATTCTGGGACGCCGGCAGGTGTTGGGTCAGCGCAGAGACCGGTTTCTTCCGGATGACACGGCTCTTGCGACGGTTTCGGCTGGACGCTCGGCGCCAGAGCTGTCACTCGACTTCGAAACCGCTGTCGCACGGCTTCCGGACGGTGCTCGACAGGTATTCGTGCTGCACGACGTTGAAGGGTATCGGCATGAGGAAATCGCCAACCTGTTGGGACTGGCAGTCGGTACCTCGAAATCGCAGCTGCATCGAGCCCGCATGGCGCTGCGCCGGCATCTCGACCCGTAAGGAGCGTCGCACATGATGAGCGATCCCTGGACGGCCCGGCTGTCCGAGTATCTCGACGGTGAGCTCACTGGCGCAGAACGAAGTGCCTTGGAACGCCACCTGGATGCCTGTCCCGGCTGCACCGCGACTCTCGCGGAGCTTACCCGAGTGCTGGAGCGTGCCCGTGGTCTTCCTCGCCACATGCCTGGCACCGACCTGTGGCCCGGCATTGCAGCCCGGATCGGAGCCGAAGCTCCGGCGGCGGTAATCCCCGCCGGAACAAAGCAGCGTCGTTGGAACTTTTCGTTTCCCCAGCTCGCAGCAGCGTGCCTGGCAGCGGCGGCGATTTCGGGTGGCACAGTTTGGCTAGCCGTTGGCCCTCGAGCAGGAACACCCGTCGCCGTTCAACCGACGGTCGCGCCTCAAGCGGCACCGATCTCCCCAGGGGGCCCGGCCGTCGTGCCGGCCAACCAGACAACCGTGGCAGAACAGAAGTACGATGCCGCGGTGGCCGATCTTCAGCGCGTGCTCGAGCAGGGGCGAGGCACGCTGGACACCACCACAGTACGGGTGCTCGAGCGGAATCTCGCCCTCATCGATCGAGCTATTGCGGATGCGCGCCGAGCTCTCGCCGCGGACCCCAGTAACAGCTATTTGAATGCGCACCTCGCGCAGACTATGCGGCGCAAGATCGACCTACTGCGCCAAGCCGCGGATTTGGTCGCGGCCCGGAGCTGAAAGGAGCCCCTCCCGTGTTGCTTGTTCTGGCTGTCAGCGCTGGCCTGTTGGCCTCGGACACCGATACAACGATCACCGTACAGAGGGGCCAGCGCCTCGAGCTGAGCACCCACTCCGGTGACGTGGTAATCCGTACCTGGGCCCGCAGCGCGGTTCGAGTGCAGACGTCGGGCTCGAGTCGCTCCCACCTGGCCATCGATCAGACAGCCAGCGTCATCAACATCCATAGTGCGGGCGGCCGCGGTGGTCCCCCCGACATGGACTACACGCTCACCATACCCACTTGGCTGGCTGTCCGGTTGTCCGGCGTCACCGCCGAGATGCGACTGGAGGGCGTTCAAGGATCGGTCAACGCAGAGACCGTGGAGGGAGACGTCACACTGGTTGGTGGCGGCGGACTCGTTTCGCTCCGGTCGGTTGAGGGCGAGGTCTCGCTCAGAGATGCCAAGGGGAAAATTGATGTGAACTCGGTCAACTCCGACGTCAACGTGCGCAATGTGAGCGGTGAGCTGCAGGCGGAAACGGTCAATGGCGACGTCAACCTGATCCAGGTGCAATCCGACAACGTCGAAGCCACTACCGTGAATGGTGACATCAATTACGACGGCACCATTCGCGCAAACGGCCGGTATCGCATGACCACGCACAACGGTGACGTGACGGTCGTGATCCCCGAGGGCACCGGCGCACAGATCTCGGTTTCGACCTTCCAGGGTGACTTCGAGTCGGCTTTTCCCGTGACGCTGACGGAGCGCCACGGCAAGCGATTCGATTTCACCATCGGAAACGGCAGCGCCCGAATCGAGCTGGAGTCATTCGGAGGTACCATCCACCTGGTCCGGCCCGGCGGTCTCCACGTCACGACGGAGAAGGACCGAGAGAAAGAAGAGGAGTAGCGGCTACCCGATCAATCCTGCCGCAATTTGACAGACGGGGGACCGGGCCCGGGGGCTGTACCCAGGGAACTGTCTAGAACCTAGGCTTTGGCATAACCGGGCTTCGTAGGCGGATTCGCATCGCCTTATGACGTGCCTCATCCCGGGCGGCCCAGCCATCTCTGACCTCTACACGGACCCAGGATCGACCCACCACCTTTAGTCAATGCGTTGCGGCATAGCGCAGTATGCCAACCGGCCCCAGCAGATCAGCTCACCGTTCGCCCATACTATCCTGAGAAGACTCCGCCAGATGATCCCCGCAAGCGGGGCAGTTTTTTCGGGTCGAATCTGCCCAGTAGTGGTCAATTGTCAGACATCATGGCAAAAAGTGCGATAGGTGGCACGCTCCTTGTTTCTGCCACCGGCCACGGCGGAGTGTCCCAGCCTCAGGGTAGCGGCAGGTGAGGCCAAACCTTTAGCGGCGGAGTCGGCAATGAAGCGTTCAACGAAGGGTATGCTTCTGGGCACGGCAGCGGTGGTGCTTCTCGGAACCAGTCCCGCAGTCGCCCAGGTCGGTCTCACCTCGTCCCTTGCGACGGTGAACATCAACGCGACCAAGAGCTCAGTGCTGAGCCTGGCGATCAATTCGGGCGGCACGCAGACCCTGGCCAGCCTGACCGACAACACCACCAACAACTTTGCGTCGCCGGTCAACATCACCACGACCTGGGATCTGAACGCCGGCAGCAACGTCGTCCTGGTCGGTTCGTTCGCGACGCCCGCTCAGGCACTGGCGAGCGGCACCAACTTTATCACCACGACGTACATCAAGGGCCGGATGACCACCGGTACGCCGACGAGCTATACCGCGTTCACCCAGAATGGCGTCGGCACGATCGGTAGTGCCAGCGGGAGCCTTACGCTCTTCACGCAGAGCACCGCCGCGTTGGCAGGCAACCGCACCGACAACCTCGATCTCCAGATCGACCTGACCGGTCACGCGAACCTGATTCCCGGGACCTACACGGGCACCCTGAATCTTCAGGCGATCGTGCAGTAAGCGACGCTTAGCGGCGCCGCCATGACCCTCCACCGTCCCTGGCTCCGTCTGTTGCTCCTCACCGCTCTGGTAGCGGTGGCGGAGGAGCAGGCGGCTGCCCAGGCGGGAACGGTCTCAACGGCCCGGGTCGTCTCGCTGGCCGCTACCAAGACCGGCAAGCTGACAATGGGAGTGATTTCGGGTGCCGCCCAAACACTTCCCGCATTGACGGACAACACAACAAACAACTTTCCCAGTCCGGTCGTGATTCAGACCCAGTGGGACCTGAATCCCGGACAGACGGGGAGCGTTAACGTCATCGGCTGGTTCTCGACGCCGAGCCAAGCGCTGACCAACGGCGCAGGCACCAACATCCCGTCCAGCCGGATGAAAGGACAACTGACGCCGGGCGCGCCTGCACCGACCTCGTACCCGGCAACGTTTACGGCCTTCACCCAGAACGCGGTTGGGGGAATCGGAACCGCCGGCGGCAGCCTGCGGCTATTCCAGATCAACATCTCGGGCAGCAACAAGATCCAGACTCGGACGGATAACCTGAGCCTGCAGGTCGATCTGACCGGCGCTGGGGTACTGCCGCCGGGGACGTACAGCGGGACCCTGAATATCCAGGCAGTGACGCAGTAAGAACGCGCCGGCCGTGTGCCACCCCGACGGGCGAGCGGGGAGTCGACACTAGCCCTCAACAAGGTGGTGCCGGACACTGAGCCGTAATCGATCCGGAGACAGTGGGAGTGGAATTCCGCGATTGGCGGACCGCCCAGCCGCGCCGTAGGTTGGGGCATGTTGTCGGCCCGCTCGGTCCCAGTCCTCGCCGCTGCCCGCATGCTGCTGGTGCCGGCGCTTTTCGCCCAAACCGGCGCAACCTCCCCGGTCCGGACGATCGCGATCTCGGCGACCAAGCTCGCCTCGGTCGGCATCACGCTGCCTGCGGGCGGCGCTCTCACACTGCCCGGCGGATTATCGAGCGGCATCAACGACTTCACGCCGCTTCCCTTCACGACGTCGTGGAGTGTCGACCCGGTGCAGACGGCGAGCGTTGCGGTCGTCGCGTTTTTCGAGGCCCCCGCACGAGCCTTGGTCAACGGCGGCTCGGCGATTCCCTCGATGGCAATTCTGGGACGGGTGGCGACGGGGACGCCAACAGGTTTCTTGCCGTTCACACAGGCGTCACTGACCGGGAACGGCAGCGTGGTGGGATCGAGCGGCGGGTCACTGCTCCTGGTGTCCGAACCGATCAGCACCGGCAACGCGCGGGGCGAGCGGACCGACCAGCTCCAACTGCGGATCGACTTGAACGGATCGCCCCCTCTGCCGGCCGGCACCTATGCCGGGACGCTCAACCTGGTGGCGGTTACCCAATGAGGATCTATGGGACGCACGCTGCTGCAACAGATCGGAGGCCACCGCCGCCGGGCTAGCAACCGGCTCGCCATCGGTGCTGCTATCCTGTTCCTTCCCGCGGTCCTCCCCGCGCAAAGTGTCAGTCCCCCGATCGCCGAATATCAAGAACGCGCCCGCGCCAGCGTCCAACTGTCCAACGGTTCGATCTTCCCATTGACCGTGGTCCTCGACGTCAACGGGTTCGATGTCACAGAGAACGGCGAAGTGGTCGCGGCACCGCTGGATACTTCTCAAGTCAAGATCAAGCTCTCGTCCACCAGCTTCCGGCTCGCCCCGCGCTCGACCTACAACGTGTTTTATGAGGCCCGGGCCGATACGCTGCCCGCCTGGTTTGTCATCACTGCTGCCATGAGCGGCGCCCGTACCGACAACGGCCTCAATCTCCGGATCATTCTTCCGCACGTGGTGTATCTGAATCAGAAACAGCCGCTCCAGAAGACCGAGGTCGTGGTCCGGCGGCTCGAACTGGACCCGGCAGGAAAGAAGGCCCGGGTACAACTGGAAAATCTGAGCGCCCATCTGGGACGGGTGCTCGAGCTGACAATGACCGGCGGCAAGGGACAGAGCCGAGCTGCGGGCGCGTTTCCTCTACTTCCCCATCACCGGCGCTGGGTCCAGGTGAATTGGGACCTCGAGCAACCCCCTGAACGAGTAGCTCTTCGCTTCGCCAAGTTCGCCATTGACACCACGCTCGTTCCGGTTTCGGTCGAGCATCCGGCGAGCGAAAGCGCCAGGAGCTCCGATGCGCCATCGAGTGGACTCGCCCGAGTACCGGGCAGCATCGACCGTCCGTGAGTCGCTGCGAAGGACGGTGCTGAGGGCGCTGCTCACCGGCGCCCTCAGCCTTGTTGCCTTGATCGGACGGGAACAAGTGGCGTGCGCTCAAACCGTCATGGAAGTCCAGGGCGGCGGGTCGTCGCTTACCGGCGGCTACGGGGCCTCCACGAGCTTCTGGCGCAATGGGGTCGAGGGATGGGTTGGGCTCGGATATCTCGACGGTGTTCGCGTCGGCGCATTCATGCGAAAGGCGATCGGCAAGGACACCCTGCGCATCGGCAACGACGCGCTGATGATCCGGTATCCGACGGACGTCTTCGGCGCCGGTTACAACCTGCTGGTTCAGGGCGCGAGCTACGCACGCACGCAGGGTCGCACCGGGGTGGTGGCGTTCGGCGGCGCCAGTTCGGAGGGGCTGGCAGCGCCAGCGTTTCTGGCCGCGCGCGCGCAGGCTCCTATGGGCGCGCTGTTCCTTCAGCATAGCGTGTCGCCCACCGTCCGGCTGACCAGCACGGCCATCATTGCGGAGCGCCAGAGCGTAGTCCCGGGTATCGAGTGGCAGGCCACGCCCGACGTAACCGCCGCACTAGTCGCTGGTGGCAGCGTGGGCCGGCCTTACGGAGCCGCGAGTCTGATGGCCCGTTCGGGCCGCTTCGGCTTTCGCGGATCCTATGTCTACAACCCGAGCCGCTTCCGTCGGGCGTCGGTTCCCGCCCCCCTGCAAACCGATGTAGACCGGGAGAATCTCGAGCTCACCTACCAGCTCACCTCGGACTTCTCGATCGGCGTGGGCCGGCAGCACTTCGTTCAGGACTCAGCCGACATCGCGATTCCAAGCCATGCATGGGGAAATTCGATCTTTCTCGGCGGGCGCACCGGAGACCTGCGGATCTCAGCCGGATTGTACGACTCGCACACCGACAGTGTGAGCAACCTGAGCTCCTTCGTCGCGCTCGGGCACAACGTCACGTACTGGCTAGACGCCGAGCTGTTCGTGCTGCAGAGCCACCCGCAAACGCGGAACGTCACGACGACTCCGATCCTGAACCTTCGAGAGCGAGTCTCACCCCGCGTCGGACTGATGCAGCAGATCACCGTGGCGGACGGGCGGCCGCGGATTCAATTCGGTGGGAACTTGCTTACGCCAATCGGCGAGTTCGGGGTGGATTACACTGTCGTACATCAGCCCTTCCAGCCATTCAGTCCCTTCCGCAGCGCCATCACCCTGATGGCGCGGCTGCAGCTCGGACGGTACTCCACCAATTTCGGAACTTATGTGCAGCCGGACGGCACGGTGGACTATGCCGCGTCCGGCAGCACATTCTTGTACATGGGAGCGCTCGGTGGGGTACAGCCGCAGCGGGTCGGCAGCGGGGGCATCGCCAGGTACATCGTCCGGGGTCGGGTTCTGGACGAAGCGAGACAACCGGTCGAAGGAGCCGCCATCGACTTCGACGGTGAGACCGTATTCACGAACTCACGTGGCGAATTCCTGCTCCGCCTCCGGCAGCCACGCCGTCTGGTGCCGCAGGTCCTGTTGAATGATTTCCTGTTGCCGGGGCGGTGGCAGGTGATTGCAGTTCCAGAACGGGTCCAGGCGGAGCCGGAAGATCGGGCTCATCCACTCGAGATTCGACTCGAGCGGGCTGTTCCGGTTCGGGTGCTGCCTGAGAGCGTTCGTCCTGAACCATCCGACACTCTCCTGCCGCTCGTGCCACCTGCTGGCCACACGTCGGCCAAACCTTGAGCGGAGCGGAGGCGCGTATAATGTTCGGCCGTATGCATCCAGACGTGTTTACCGATACGTGGGTCGCAGCCTGGGAGCGGGAGCTCAACGCCAGTCCTGCCTATCGGGAAGCCGCCGCAGATTGGGAAGGCGCAGTGGCGCTGCGGATGAGCGCCGATGCAACGCTCGGTATCCCCGAGGCCCGGACTGTGTGGCTCGATCTCTATCACGGGCTGTGTCGCAGCGCCCGTTCGGCCACTGACTCCGACCTCACGGGCGCGAAATATCTCATCGAGGCGGAGCCCGCGGTTTGGAAAGAGCTGCTTGCCGGGCGCTTGTCGCCCATCGGGGCACTGCTGGCGGGAAAGCTGCGACTGGCACAGGGAAGTCTGATGGGTCTTCTACCGTATGCCGCCGCAGCACAGTTGCTGGTTGCTACGGCCACCATCATCCAGCAGCAGTTTCCCGAGCCCGTGCTCTAGGACAGCACTCCTCAACTAAACGCCTCCAACAAACGAGGCGGCCGGTCAATGACCGGCCGCCGAATCGGGACGGCGGGATTTGAACCCGCGACCCCTGCAACCCCATTGCAGTGCGCTACCGGACTGCGCCACGTCCCGCGATGCGGACGCGAAGTGTAGCCCTCGGTAGCATCGGACGGAAGGGGTATATTCGTCCATGCATCGACGCCGCTTTCTCACCGGCGCCGCCCGCAGTGCAGCCGCCCTCGGAGTGCTTCGCCAGCTCAGCGGATGCCGCAAGGCGGCGCCGTCGGCGGAGAGCAAGCTCGCCTCACCCGGTGATGCTTTCACCGCCATTCGGGACCGCTACTTCGTTCGAGTCCTCCAGCTTTATCCGGTCACCTCGACTTATCTCGGTGGAGACGGCTACGACTCGGCCCTCGCCGCGGTCAACGGCACGCTGCGCAACTGGTCGCCGGATGCCATCAAATCGGAGGCGGCCTTCTATAGGGAGATCGAGCGGGCCCGACAGGCAATCGATCCCGGTCGCCTGGAGCCTTCTGAGCGGATCGACCACACCGTGCTGGGGGCGCAGATCGCTTTCATGCTCCGGCAGCTGGAGGAGCGGCGATACTACGAACGGGCGGTCGACACCTACATCGCCGAGCCTTTTCGTGGCATCGATTGGCAGCTGCAGCAAATGTCCGCGACATCGGATGGACAGGGGACCGAGTCGGAATGGGAGTTGGTGGTGAAGAGGCTGGAGTCGATTCCGTCCTATCTCGACGTTGCCCAAACCAACCTCACGAGTGGGCGACAGCAAGGAAATCTGCCGGACCGCCGTCTAGTGCGGTACGACGGAACCGATGGCTCGGATGCTAACGATCAGTTCTTCCGAACGGCGCTGCCTGCAACGACTGAGGCTTCTCTCGGCAAGCGCCAGTTCGCGCCCCGCATGCTGGCTGCGGTGACTCGCGCGAGTGGCCGGGCTGCAGACGCGTTTCACGCGTTCACCGAATTCCTGCGAAAGACCTACGATCACTCGGAGCGAACCAATCGCTACGCTGCCGGCGAGGCCGAGTACGACTGGCGCCTGACGCATTGCCTGCACATGCCCCAGAGCAGCGCTGAACTGTGGGAATACGGAGCCGAGCAGGTAGCGCTGTACGAGGCCACCCTCTACGAGGTGGCGCGGGAACTAGCAAGCAGCGCGAAG
>JBKPOS010000068.1:0-3589 GCA_046733215.1 Gemmatimonadota bacterium | reverse complement strand
CTTCTCTACGCAGTCGACAACACGTTCGCCACGCCGTTCTTTCAGCGGCCGCTCGCGTTCGGTGCCGACATCGTACTCCATTCGACCACCAAGTACCTGAACGGCCACAGCGACATGGTGGGCGGGCTGCTGGTCACAAACCGGGACGACCTGGCCGAACGACTGGGCTTTCTTCAGAATGCGGCGGGGGCAGTGCCGGGTCCGATGGACTGCTGGCTGGCGCTCCGCGGCCTCAAGACGTTGCCGCTTCGCATGCGCCAACACGACGCCAGTGGGCGCCGAATCGCGCAATGGCTCACCACTCGTAAGGAACTCACCAGGCTGTACTATCCGGGGCTTCCATCGCATCCGCAGCATGAGCTCGCCTGCCGGCAGATGACCGGCTTTGGCGGAATGATCTCGTTTGACCTGGGCGATACCGGGCGAGTTCGGCGGTTCGTGGAGAAGCTCCGGATCTTCGCGCTGGCCGAGTCGCTGGGCGGGGTCGAGAGCCTGATCGGGCATCCCGCCTCTATGACCCACGCCGCCGTCCCCCCAACGCTGCGCCAGGAAATGGGGTTGACCGACAGCTTGCTTCGCCTGAGCTGCGGCTGCGAGGATCCGGAAGACCTGCTAGCCGATTTGGAGCATGCGTTTGACGGAAGTGCGTGAACAGTGAACGGTGAACAGTGAAAAGGCAATTCCGCAGCATGCTGCAGTTCTCTGTTCACTGTTTACTGTTCACTGTTGACGCTTTTCAAATTGAAACATTGGTAGGCGACCTACGTACGGTGCCAGACCCTCAGCCGTGAGCAGACCATGACGTCCGTCCCCACCACTCGACCCCGCATCCGGTTTCCCGAGATCGCCGGAGTGAGCTGGGAGCACCCGGCCGATCGCGCTGCACTTCAGTCTTTGCGCGCGGTCCCCGGCTTCGACGATCTCGTTCGCAAGGTGATCAGCTTCCTTGGCGGAGAACGGGGCATCCGCCTGCTCTTCCAGGGCAACGCGGTGCGCGCGAGTGGGGTCCAGTTTCCCAAGCTCTGGAGCCTCCAGACCGAAGTTGCAGGGACTTTCGACTGGACCAAGGTGCCCGAGCTCTACGTCTCACAAACCCCGGTCTTCAACGCCGGCGCGTACGGCGTGGACGATCCGTTCATTGTGGTGCATTCCGCCGCGCTCGAGATGCTGGACGATGACGAGCTGCGGGTCCTGCTCTCGCACGAAATGGGACACGTGGTGAGCGGTCATGCGCTCTATCGCACGATCGCCGAGATCCTGCTGAGCGTCGGGCTGGCGGCACTGCCAATCCTCGCCGGCATTGCCCTTTTCCCCATACGGCTGGCGATTCTGGAATGGGCCCGCAAGGCCGAGCTGTCCGCCGACCGCGCGGGGCTGCTGGGCAGCCAGGATGTGGTCGCGTCCCAGCGGTTGTTCATGAAAATGGCCGGGGGCACGCGGGGTCAGATCAACACCGGGCAGTTGAGCGTAGACGCTTTCATGGTGCAGGCCAACGAGTATCTGGCCAGTCGTGAGGGATTCGACGCGATTTACAAGATTCTGAATACACTGGCACTCACTCACCCGATGAACACCATACGCGCCGCCGAGCTGCAGCAGTGGGTTGCCAGCGGCGAGTACGACCGGATCCTCCGAGGTGAGTACGTCCGCCGCGGGTCGGAAGCCGCATCGCGCCCGCTAGTGGACGACCTGAGCGCTGCGGGCAGTCACTATGCCGCAGAAGCTCGGGAATTTGCGAGCGCCGTCGCCGATGCGGCCAAGCGCGCAGCGGAGCGCGCGGCCGAAGCGTTTCGTTCGGCGCAGCGCCGGTGAGGATTCTCGTCGTCGGCGGAGGCGGACGGGAACACGCCATCTGCTGGACCCTTCGCCGCGAAAATCCCGACGCTGACATTCACTGTGCCCCGGGAAACCCCGGCACCGCGTTGGTCGCGGACAACCTCCCGATTCCGTCCGAAGACATCGACCGAATTGCCGACGCAGCAGATATGCTCGGCATCGATCTTACCATCGTTGGTCCTGAAATCCCGCTGGCTCTCGGCTTGGCCGATCGTCTCCGGGCCGAGGGACGCGCGGTGATGGGACCGAGCGCTGCAGGCGCCCAGATCGAAGCCTCGAAAGCATTCGCGAAGGAGATTATGGCTGCCGCCGGCGTTCCCACGGCGAGCAGCGCCACGTTTACCGATCTTCCATCGGCGTTGACGTATGTCGATGAGCACGCCGAGCCGCTGGTCGTGAAGGCATCAGGGCTGGCGGCCGGTAAGGGCGCGGTCGTTTGCGGCACGCGGAGAGAGGCAGCGCAAACGATCCGGGCGATGCTGGGTGATGGTGCGTTCGGCGAGGCTGGTCGCGTGGTTGTGGTCGAAAGCTTCCTAGAAGGCGAAGAGATCTCCGTCTTCGGGCTTACAAACGGAACCGAGGTCGAATTTCTACCTGCCGCACAGGACCACAAAAGGCTCTTGGAGGGGGATCAGGGTCCGAATACCGGAGGAATGGGCGCCTATAGCCCGGTGGCGCTGGCGACACCCGATCTGATCGAGCGGGTCCGAAGGGAGATCTACTTCCCCGTCCTTGCCGAGCTCAAGAAGCGGGGAACGCCGTTCTCGGGCGTGCTGTATGCGGGGCTCATGGTCGACCGGACCGGAGCTCCCTCAGTGGTTGAATTCAACTGCCGCCTGGGCGACCCTGAAACCCAAGTGGTTCTGCCGCTCCTTCAGGGTGGCTTTACCGATGCCTGTGCCCGGATTGCCGAGGGGCGGGCCCCCGATTGCCTGCCGACCGGACCTGGCGCGGCGGTTACCACCGTGCTTGCCGCCAGAGGGTATCCCGACCGCCCCGAACGCGGCGCGCCGATTGCCCTGCCGCCTGATCTTCCGCCCGGCGTCATGGTCTTCCACGCAGGTACCAATCGAGATGACTCGAATAGGCTCAGGGTAGCCGGGGGACGGGTATTGAACGTCACCGGGGTGGCGAGCTCCTTCTCGGAGGCTCAACGCTTGAGCCGGGAAGCCGCGGAACAGATCGAGTTCGAGGGAAAAAATTTCCGCCGGGACATCGGCTGGCGTGAAGCCAGCCGGCTCGCGGCAGTCAGCTAAGATCCCACAAATCACACTGTTGCTCTCACGACCCTGTCACGAGAGCACAATAGCCGGGACCCTCGCTCCTCCCCGATCAACCAGCGCAAGCTCTTTATAGGCAACGACATGCCTTTGCCCCTGCCCGACCTCATGGCATGCTCTCGGCCTTTGCTGAGTCTTTCGCTGATACACGCTGTATCAAGATGTTGCGAGGGGCTCCCGGCCGGGGGGTTGATGCTTGCAGGCATCTCCCCCAAGATCGAGGCCCTATCCACAACATTGTTAATGAATTTCTGCATTTATCTGACCAGGAGGGCGGCGGGGGTCAGGGAGATGTGTGCGTCTCTCTCTGAACCAAACGTCCAACATGCGGGTATTTTATAATTTCAGCGGCCGACCGGGAGTTTACCCGGCCGGGCCCCGTACCTTTTCCATGAGGCGAGTCCATGGCTTCCCTTAGGCTTCTGGTGGTACCCGCTGCGCTCAGCTTCGCGGCAGCCTGTGGCTATGACAAC
>JBKPOS010000067.1:0-40607 GCA_046733215.1 Gemmatimonadota bacterium | reverse complement strand
GCCCGCGCTCCGCATGGCACTCCAGACTCGCGAGCAGCACATCCGGCGTGACAAGGCGACCAGCAATATCTGTACGGCGCAAGTGCTGCTCGCCGTCATGGCGAGCATGTACGCCGTCTACCACGGCCCCGACGGAATCCGGCGCATCGCCGAACGAGTGCACGGGTTCACCCTCCTGCTCGCGACCGCGCTCCGCCGGCTCGGCTATCGTCTGGTGCACGAGCACTTCTTCGATACGCTCTGCATCGAGGTCGAGCGCTGGGCTCAGCCCGGCATCATGGATGGGGCCCGGGCTCGCCGGATCAACCTGCGCGTCCTGTCGCCCACTCACATCTGTGTGGCGCTCGATGAAACCGTCACCTTGAACGACGTAGCCGACCTGATCGCGGTCTTCGCCCTCGACGAGGCTTTGCCGTTCATGCTAGACCAGACGGCACCGGTTCTCGAGTCCGTCATCCCCGAAGCACTGCGTCGCAGCACGGCCTATCTCGCGCATCCCGTATTCCACCTGCACCACTCCGAGACGGAGATGCTCAGGTATATCCGGCGGCTGGAGGGGCGCGATCTCTCGCTCACTGAAGCGATGATCCCGCTCGGCTCGTGCACCATGAAACTGAACGCGACGACCGAGATGATGCCGGTGAGCTGGCGCGAGTTCAATCGGCTGCACCCATTCGCGCCGCGGGATCAGACCGCGGGATATCTGCGACTGTTCCAGCAGCTTCGCTTCCAGCTGGCCGAGATTACCGGCTTCGCCGCGGTCTCGCTCCAGCCGAACGCCGGGTCACAGGGAGAGCTGACCGGCCTGCTCGTGATCCGTGCCTACCACGAGTCGCGCGGCGAGGGGCACCGGAAGGTCTGCCTCATTCCACTCTCCGCACACGGCACCAATCCGGCGAGTGCGGTCATGGCCGGGTTCCAGGTTGTGACCGTCAAATCCGACACACAGGGGAACGTGGATCTCGCCGACCTTCGTGCGAAGGCCAAGGCACACGCGAACGACCTGGCCGCCATCATGATCACGTACCCGTCAACTCATGGAGTGTTCGAGCCGACGATCAAAGAGATCTGTGGCATCGTGCACGACGCCGGCGGGCAGGTGTACCTCGATGGGGCGAATCTGAACGCTCAAGTAGGGCTCTGCCGCCCGGGCGACTACGGCGCGGACGTCTGCCACCTGAACCTGCACAAGACGTTCTGCATCCCACACGGGGGCGGCGGACCCGGCATGGGCCCGATTGCGGTAGCCAGTCACCTGGCTCCGTTCCTCCCCGATCACCCGGTCGTGCACGTCGGTGGACCGCAGGCATTCGGGACCGTGGCGGCCGCGCCATGGGGAAGCGCTGCGATCCTGCCGATCTCCTGGGCTTACATCGCCTTGATGGGCTGGGACGGACTGACCGAAGCAACGAAGGTGGCGATCCTGAACGCGAACTACATCGCGCAGCGATTGAAGGGGCATTACGAACTGCTTTACGCAGGAGCCAACGGGCTGGTCGCGCACGAGTGCATCATCGACACTCGTCCGTTCAAGCAGTCCGCCGGCGTGGAGGTTGAAGACATCGCCAAGCGGATCATCGATTACGGGTTCCATCCGCCGACGGTCTCCTTCCCGGTTCCCGGGACCCTGATGATCGAGCCGACCGAGAGTGAATCCAAGGAGGAGCTGGATCGTTTCTGCGATGCGCTGATCGCGATTCGGGAGGAGATCAAGGAGATCGAGATCGGGGTCGCCCAACGGGACGATAATCTCCTGATCCATGCGCCGCATACGCTGCAACAGGTGATCGCGGACGACTGGAGCCGGCCGTATTCCCGAGAGCGGGCCGCGTTCCCCTCGCCCTCGACCCGGCTGCATAAGGTCTGGCCGACTGTTGGACGTATCGACAGCGCTTTCGGGGACCGGAACCTGGTGTGCACTTGTCCGCCGACCGAGGAGTATGTGTAGAGGCGGCCGTTGGTATCTCTGGATCGATCAGGCTCGCCCCGGTTTCCTCAACATGGCGATCGACGAGACTCTGCTTCGGATGGCGGAGACCAACGCAACCGGGTTTCTGCGTCTCTATCGGTGGGCGCCGTCGTGCCTCTCGTTCGGCCGCCACGAGCCGGCACTCCGGCGTTACAGGCGCGATCAGATCGCCGCGCATAAGCTCGACGTGGTCCGCAGACCGACGGGTGGACGTGCCGTGTGGCACGATGCCGAGCTTACGTATGCGGTCGCGGCGCCCTCCGATACCTTCGGCGCGCTGGGCGCAACCCACCTCGCAATTCACCAGACCCTGGCGAACGCGGTCGCGAGTCTCGGTGTCAGAGCTTCACTCGCGCCAGCGCGGCCCGCAACCCCCGTCGATGCGGGTGCGTGCTTTGCCACCGCCGCCGGCGGCGAGGTCACCGTGAATGGTCATAAGGTCGTGGGGAGCGCACAGGTACGTACGCGATCAGCCTTCCTTCAGCACGGTTCGATCATGCTGGACGGTGATCAGCGCGTCGTAAGCGATGTCGCAACCGGACAATCTCCACCCAGTCCGGCACCGAGCTTGCGCGAGCTCGTCGGACGACCGGTGGCCTTCGACGAAATGGCGGAACGGGTGGTCGGCGCGGCTCGCGCGTGGGGCGGCGAGTGGAGCTGGATTGCCCGGGGCGACCCGATCGTCGAGCGCGCTGCGGCCCTGGCGGATAGCTACCGGTCTGAGCGGTGGACCTGGTGCCGCTGAGCGGCATATCTTGAGACGTTCACTCGCACGTCACAATTCCGGAGCCTGCGTGCCCTTGCTCAAGTCGGGACTCGCGGTCGCCCTCGCGCTCACCGGCGCGTCTCCTCTTCTCTCCCAGAGCCATGATCCCAGCGCGCTCGTCATCGTCACCGGGCAGCAGGCCGGCATGCCCGTCCCCACCCTCATGGAGGGTCCGGCCAATCTCACCGCCAATGCCGATGTCGCCGATCAGCTGTTTCTTCGGCTGGCCGAGCTGCCGCCGGACCTGAAGACAACCGACGAAAACCGCTTCGTTCCGGCGCTGGCCAGGTCCTGGATCCGGCGCGACTCGCTAACGCTCGTCTTCGATCTCGATCCGAGAGCGACCTGGCACGATGGCAAACCGGTGACGGCTCGCGACGTCGTGTTCACGTTCGAACGGGCCCGGAATCCGCAGATCGCGCCGAAGCTGGCCGGCTTACTGCAGCACATCAGGAGCGTCACGGCAGAGAATGACCGCCGGGTGGTTTTTCGCTTCGACCGGGCGTATGCCGAACAGTTCTATGATGCAACCTTCAACGTCGAGCCGCTTCCGGCGCATCTCGTCCCGGCGAACGCAACGGTCGCGAATCCGCCGCAGGATTACGTCGCCCATCCCATCGGCAACGGGCCGTACCGTTGGGTCCGCAGCGTCCCCGGACAATTCATCGAGCTGGCAGCCAATCCCAACTTCTTCCTTGGTGCCCCCAAGGTCACCCGGGTGTTCTTCCGAACGGCCTCGGACGTGGACGCGCGCATCAACCTGCTTCTGAGCGGTGAAGCGGACGCAACCGACAACATCGCCGCCCCGCTGTCGAACGTAGAGCGGGTTAGCGCCGCACCGGATTTCCGGATCGTCCCCCTCGCATCGCCAACCGTCGGATATCTCCTCTTCAACCAGCATGATCGCACGGACCGTTCGAAGCCTCATCCTATTCTGAGCGATATCAACGTGCGGCGTGCCATCGCACTCGCGATCGACCGGCGCCCGATTGTGCAGGCGGTGTTCGGCCACTATGCGGAAGTCCCGTATGGACCGGCGTCGCAGTTACTCTGGATTCGAAAGGGCGCACCGAAGCCGGCAGGGGCCGACACGGTTCAGGCGCGCCGACTGCTCGCCAAGAGTGGCTGGTACGATCGCGATGGCGACGGCATCGTCGAGCGTGACGGCAAGCCACTCGCATTGACACTGAGCTTCCCACTCACGAGCGAAGCGCGGAAGCAGATCGCCCTCCAGATCCAGGAGCAGCTCCGACGCGCCGGCATCAGGATCGACCTGATGAGGCTGGAAGGCCCGGTCTGGGCCCAGCGCCGGTCGCAGGGCGACTTCGACATCGATTTCTCCGCCGCCACCCAGGACCCGACTCCGTCGGGTCTCACCCAGAGCTGGTCGTGCCGGGGAGGAACCAACGTCGGCGGCTACTGCGATCCCGGTGTGGACTCGCTGCTCGATCGGGCGATCACGATGCGCTCGGCCAGCGCCGGCGTCTGGCAGGAAATCCTGCGCCGCATCGAATCGACTCAGCCGGCAGTGTTCATGTACGCCCCTGCCTTTGCCTACGCGGTGAATCGCCGCTTCACCAAAGCGCCCATCCGGCCGGAGTCTTCCTGGCTGCTGATCAGGGAGTGGACCTTCAGGTGAAACGCTGGCTCATCCGGCGGAGCCTCCAATCCCTCATCACGCTGGTGATCGTTGCCATCCTGCTGTTCTTTCTCATGCGACTTGCGCCGGGAGATCCGCTGGGCCAGATGAGCAGCGAGCGCCAGCTCACGCCGGCGCAGATCGAGGCGACCAGGAGGCTCTATCAACTGGACCAGCCGCTTCCCCGACAGTTCTTCAACTGGAGCGTAGCGCTCGCACACGGGAATCTCGGCACGTCTTTCACTCACGGGCGTCCGGTCACCTCGCTGATCGCCGAGAGGTTGCCGGCTACCTTGCTGCTCGGCGGCACCGTACTTCTCGTCAACTTCACCGTCGGCCTGTGGCTGGGTGCCGCGCAAGCGGTTCGCCGCGGCACTCCGGCCGACCGTTGGCTCACCGCGCTCTCGCTGGCCGGCTACGCGATGCCGTCGTTCTGGCTTGGCCTCATGCTGGCGTGGGTGGGTGCGGTGCATTGGCACCTGTTTCCAGCGGCGGGATTCGAGAACCCATTGCTCGCGCCGGATGCACCCTGGTGGACCAGGGCGACCGACGTCCTCGCCCACCTCGTGCTCCCTGCCACCACTCTTGTGATCGTCAGCATCGCCAGCACCATGCGGTACCAGCGCCGAGCCATGCTCGAGGTGCTTCCCCTTCCTTATATAGTGGTCGCCCGGGCCAAAGGCCTCCCGGAGCGGGACGTCCGTCGCCGGCACGCATGGCGGAACGCTCTGTTTCCGGTGCTCACGCTGGTCGGACTCTGGCTGCCGATCCTGGCCACCGGTGCGGTATTCGTCGAGGCCGTCTTTGCCTGGCCCGGCCTGGGCTCGCTCGCTGCTGAAGCCATCGGTCATCGCGACTATCCCCTTCTGATGGGGACCGCCTTGCTGGTTTCGGCGCTCATCATCCTCGGCGGGCTGCTGACCGACGTGGCGTATGCGGTACTCGATCCCCGAGTTCGATGGGCCTAATCGATCTCGTTCGCGAGCTGCTCGCTGCAGTGTGGCGCCGGCCAGCCGGCCAGATCGGGCTGGCCATGCTCGGGGCCGTGCTGATCGCGGCGCTGGTTGCCCCTCCTTTCCTGCCTGATCCCATCGCGCAGCCCGATATCGTCGGTCAGGCGAGTCTACCGCCCGGCCCCGGGCACCTGTTTGGAACCGATCAGCTGAGTCGTGACGTGCTCGCGCGAGTCGCTTCCGGCGCCCGCATCTCACTCGCTGTTGCCGGGCTCGCTGTCCTCCTGTCGGTCACGATCGGCGCTGGGGTGGGATTGACCGCCGGTTACCTCGGCGGTGCGACCGATACGGCACTCATGCGGCTGGTCGATGCGGCGTTGGCTGTCCCGCGGCTTTTTATCCTGTTGCTCCTGCTCGCGGTGTGGGAGCGAATTCCGCTGGTCGCTCTGGTCGTCATTCTGGGAACGACCGGCTGGTTCGGGACCAGTCGCCTGGTGCGGGGTGAGGTGCTTCGACTTCGTCATGAGCCGTTCATCACCGGCGCAGAAGCTCTCGGGGCCCGGCGAGCGCGGGTTATGTTCCGGCATCTGTTCCCCAATACGCTGGGACCGCTGCTGGTGGCCGCCACGCTCGGAGTCGGCGAAGTGATTCTGCTCGAGGCGGGCCTGTCGTTTCTCGGCCTGGGGATTCAGCCGCCGACGCCATCATGGGGTGGAATGATTCTGGACGCGAAGCCGGTTCTGATCACTGCTCCCTGGACCAGTCTCTTTCCCGGTCTCGCAATTGTGGTCACCGTGCTCGCCGTCAATCTCCTGGGCGATGCCCTCGCAGGCGCAGTGGATCCGAGAGAATCGTGAGCCGAGTTCTGGAAGTCGAAAATCTGCGGGTGACGTTTCCCGGGCCGAACGGCCAGCGGGTTGCGGCCGTGGACGGCGTCAACTTCGTGCTCCATCGGGGCGAGACCCTCGCGCTGGTGGGCGAGTCCGGGTGCGGAAAGAGTCTCACCAGCCTGAGCCTCCTCCGCCTGGTGCCGGCTCCCGGCCGGATCGAACCGGAAAGTCGCATTCGCCTCGGCAGTACCAGCGTGCTCGCGCTCGAAGGTGATGCGCTCCGGGAAATCCGCGGCCGCCGGATCGGAATGATTTTCCAGGACCCCATGACGAGCCTTGACCCCGTGTTCCGGGTCGGCGACCAGATCGCCGAAGGCATTTTGGCCCACTTTTCGATCTCAAAACGGGATGCTCGGGATCGGGCGGTCGCCCTGCTTCGGGAAGTCGGCATTCCCGACCCGGCCGCACGCGCGCAGGCGTATCCGCATCAGCTGAGCGGCGGCATGCGCCAGCGAGTCATGATTGCGATTGCCCTTGCCGCAGAACCCGAGATCCTCGTTGCCGACGAGCCAACCACGGCACTCGATGTCACCGTGCAGGCCCAGATCCTCGAGGTGCTCGACCGGCTCCGGGTGCAGCGAGGCATGGCGGTGCTGCTCATCACCCACGATCTGGGAATCGTCGCCGGCAGGGCTGACCGCGTGGCGGTGATGTACGGAGGCGAGATCGTCGAGGAGGCGCCGACTGCATCTCTGTTCGAGCGTCCGTCGCATCCGTACACCCAGGGTCTCTTCGCCTCGATTCCCCGCCTATCCGGACCGGTCTCGCGACTCAACCCGATCCCGGGAACAGTGCCGCCGGCGTCAGCATGGCCATCAGGGTGCCGCTTCCGGCCACGCTGCCCCTACGCCTTCGCACGCTGCGTCGAGGAGCCTGCGCTTCTGCCGGTCGTGCCCGAGCATCACGCGCGTTGCTGGTTGGTGGACCCGGCCGCCCGCGCAGAACGTGAACGGGGGGCCAACTGAGCCCCGCCCAGAACGGCGGACCGCTGCTCGCGGTCACCGACCTGGTCAAGCACTATGCTGCCGGCGGCTTGTTCGCCCCGGCGAGTCCACCGGTTCGCGCCGTGGACGGGGTGTCGTTCGAGATCGCGAAAAGCGAGACGCTGGGGTTGGTGGGCGAATCAGGCTGCGGCAAGTCCACTGTCGGCCGAACCATCCTGCGCCTCCAGGAGCCGACCTCCGGCCGCACGGTGTTCGACGGTATCGACGTATTCGCGCTCGGTCGAGTCGAGCTGCGGCGGCTTCGTCGGCGAATGCAGATCGTGTTTCAGGACCCGTACGGCTCGCTCAATCCTCGCATGCGGATAGGCGACGCGGTGGCAGAAGGCATCGAGATCCATCGCCTGGCGAAGCGATCCGAGATTCCCAAGCGGGTGGCAGCGCTGCTGGAGGAGGTGGGGCTCGATCCCGGATACGCACGTCGCTACCCGCACGAGTTCTCCGGTGGTCAGCGCCAGCGTATCGGCATCGCACGCGCGCTCGCGGTCGAACCCTCGTTCGTCGTGTGCGACGAGCCGGTGTCGGCGCTCGACGTCTCGGTGCAGGCTCAGGTCCTCAACCTGCTGGTGGATCTCCAGCGCCGCAGAGGCCTTTCCTATCTGTTCATCGCGCATGATCTGGCCGTGGTGCGTCAGGTCGCACACCGGGTCGCGGTGATGTATCTGGGACGAATCGTCGAGATCGGGCCGACGGAGGAGTTACTCCGAAACCCCCGACATCCTTACACGGTGGCTCTCCTGTCGGCTGTACCGGAGCCGGATCCAGCCGGGCAGAAACAACGGATCGTTTTGCCGGGGGACCCACCGAGCCCCTCGACTCCGCCGCCCGGCTGCCCATTTCATCCCCGCTGCTTCCACCCGCTCAAGAGCGACCGCTGTCGCTCAGAGCTGCCGCTCCTGCGCGCGGTCGGGGGAACTCAGGCTGCCTGTCACTATGCGGAGACCACCCCGCCGGCACCAAGTGGTCCGGCCCAACCGGTGGGAGCATGACTCTCTCTCACTAACACGGCTCTAAGCTCCCGATGGACCCCGGCTGGCTGCCCGGCGCGGGGGGTCATACCTTTCGCAAGTCTCGTCCCTTTCCAGGGGCCCCCAATCGAGCTCCAGTCGCGCGACCTCCTGTCGCGGCTTGAAGGCGTAGTCGGGAACTCCTACCGCATCCGCAAGGAACTCGGCGGCGGGGGGATGAGCCGTGTCTTCCTGGCTGAGGAGATCCGGCTCGAACGCCAGGTAGTCATCAAGGTTCTCCCGCCCGAGATGGGCGCCGGCGTCAATGCCGAGCGATTCGAGCGCGAGATCCACTTGGCGGCGAGGCTCCAGCATCCCCACATTGTTCCGCTTCTTACCGCCGGCTCTTCGGGCGACCTCCTCTACTACGTAATGCCGTTCATCCAGGGCGAATCGCTCCGGGTGAAGCTGGCCCGGGAAGGAGAGCTGCCTGTCACCGAAGCGGTGAAGATTCTGCGCGAAGTGATGGACGCGCTGGCATACGCGCATCGGAACGGCGTGGTCCATCGCGACATCAAGCCAGACAACGTACTGCTCTCGGAAGGTCACGCTCTAGTTGCCGACTTCGGCGTGGCCAAGGCCGTCACGGCCTCGACCGGAGAGAGCGGAAGCTCGATTACCTCGCTGGGAGTGGCACTCGGCACGCCGGCGTACATGGCGCCGGAGCAGGCCGCGGCCGATCCCCACGTCGACCACCGGGCGGACATCTACGCCGTAGGCGCACTGGCGTACGAGATGCTTTGTGGGCGGCCGCCCTTCATTGCACCGACTTCGCAGGCCCTGCTCGCCGCCCAGATCACGCAAGCTCCCGACCCCGTCACCCGCTACCGTCCAACTGTTTCATCGCAGCTCAACACGCTGGTGATGCGGTGCCTGGAGAAGCGGGCGGCGGATCGATGGCAGACGGCGAGCGAGCTGGTTCCGCAACTTGACGCCATGACGACCCCAAGTGGCGGGACGACCCCGACCACAACCCAGACTGCGATAACGCCGGGAACGGAGGCGGCCATTCGGCGGGGTCACCCTGTGCGGGTGGCAGCGCTGTTCGCCATAGCCTCGATCATCGTTCTCGCCGCAGTCCGATTCCTGATGCTCAGGCTGGGCTTGCCCGATTGGGTATTCTGGGGAGCGGCAGTGCTGCTGCTGATCGGTTTTCCCATCATGCTGTTGACCGGGCATCACGAGCGACGGCGCGCACTCGCAACCACGCTGGTGCCCTCGGCCAGCCCGGAAGCAGGCGTCGTTCGCTGGCTCACCTGGAAGAAGGCGGTGCTGGGCGGGCTGCTTGCGTTCGCGGGACTTGGGGCCGTTACAGCCGGATATACCGCGATGCGACTGCTCGGCATCGGGCCGGTCGGGACGCTGCTCGCCTCTGGGGTGCTTAAGCAGCGGGAGCAGCTACTCCTCGCCGACTTCGAGAACCGTGCGGCAGACACGACACTCGGCCCGTCCCTCACCGAAGCCATGCGGGTGGACTTGTCGCAGTCACCGACGGTACGGCTGATGGATCAGCAGGGCGTGCGAGACGCAATGCAGCTCATGCAACGCCCGGGTAACGGTCTTCTGACCGTCGAGCTGGCTCGCGAAGTGGCGGAGCGCCGCGGCATCAAGGCTGTCGTCAGCGGGCAGATCGATCCGGTGAGCAGCGGCTACGTGCTCTCCGCCAGCCTGATCTCCGCCCGGGACGGGCGGGTGCTGGCGGCGGTGCGGGAGACGGCCGAGAGCCCGTCGGATCTGCTGAAAGCGATCGACCGACTGTCGGGCAAGCTACGCGAGCGGATCGGCGAGTCGCTGGTGACCATCCGCGCCAACCCCCCGTTGGAGCAGGTGACTACCGCCTCCCTCCCCGCTCTACGGAAGTACACGGAGGCAGTCCGGCTCCAGGACATCGGACGCCAGGAGGACGCCGTTCCACTGCTGGAGGAGGCGGTAGCCCTCGACACCGCGTTTGCGATGGCCTACCGGAAGCTCGCGGCGATCTTGGGGAATATCGGCGGCTCCGCCACGCGGGCCGTTGGGGCCTCGACCCGAGCGTATGCACACCGCGATCGCCTTCCGGAGCTGGAGCGGGACCTGGCGGTGGCTTGGTACTACGGCCTGGTCGACTACAATCCCGCCAAGCTCATCGCAGCCTATCGCTCGGCGCTTGCACTCGACCCCGACAACACTATCGCCCTCAACAACCTGGCTGGGCAGCTCAGCGCCGAGCGGCGATGGGCGGAGGCCGAGACGCTGGCCACGAGGGCCACCCAGGTCGACTCTAGCGGGTTCTACTACGACAATCTGATCGAGGCCAAGATCGGCCTCGGCCATCTCGCGGACGCCCGCGCCACGGCGGATCAATGGGAGAAGGTCGCGCCGGCCCCATTCTTGAACTTCCACCGGGCAGCGATCGCCGCAAGCGAGGGTGACTATGCCGGCTCGGAGCGATACCTCCACGCGCTCCAACGAGCGGCTCAGGGGAGCCCCGGCCTGCAGGCTCTGGCCGCCGAACTGCTGGCGCGAGCCAGCGAGCGGCGCGGCAAGCTTGCGGAAGCTACTCAGCACATTCGCGATGAAATGGAGCTCGAAGAGGCCCGCGGCCTGCCGCAGGAATACCTGAACGCGGCAGCCAACCTGGCGGAGTTCGAAATCAGCTACCGTAGCCGTCCGGCGGCGGGATTGGCCATCCTAGCTGGCGCCTTGGCCAAGCATCCGCTCGACTCGATCCCCCCCCTCGACCGACCGCACGCCCGCCTCGCCTGGATTTATGCCCGAGCAGGGGAAGTGGACCTCGCTAAGCGACTCATGCGGCAGTTCGAGCGCGACGTGCCCGAGGGTATTCGCCGCGGCATGTGGTGGCGCCACTGGCCCGAGGGGTACATCGCCCTGGCGGACGGCCGGAAGGCCGATGCGCTGGGGGCGTTCAGAGGCCTTTACGATGAGGCAGGGTCGTGCATGGTCTGCGGCCTTTACGAGCTCGCGGGGGTCTACGATTCGATGGGGCAACCCGACTCGGCGATCGCGTTTTACGAGCGAGCCGTTTCGACCCCTGCGACGTTCGGGCGCCTCATCGGCGATGGCCCCACGCTCGCTCCCAGTCTCAAGCGCCTCGGCGAGCTGTACGAAGCCAAAGGAAACCGGAAGAAGGCGGCCGAATACTACGGCCGGTTCGTCGAGCTGTGGAAGGATGCCGACCCGGAGCTCCAGCCCGGGGTCAAGGAAGTTCGGGCCAGACTGGCCCGGTTGGCGCAGGAGCCGGGTACGTGAGCGCGCGTACCCAGCGTGAAGTCGCGTCGCGAATCGCGTCTGCGCTGACCGATCGGTACCGGATCGAGCGAGAGCTGGGTCAGGGCGGCATGGCGACCGTGTATCTCGCTGAAGACCTGAAGCACCGGCGCAAAGTCGCCGTGAAGGTTCTCCGGCCCGAGCTGGCCGAATCCATCGGCGGCACTCGCTTTCTGCGCGAGATCGAGATCGCCGCTCAGCTCACTCACCCGCACATCCTACCACTCCATGATTCCGGCGAGGCCGGCGGCTTTCTCTACTACGTGATGCCGTTCGTCGAGGGTGAGTCCTTGCGTGCCAAGCTTGCGAGCGAGGGCGCGCTCTCGGTGGCCGACGCATCCCGTTACCTCCGCGAAGTGGCAGACGCCCTGGCCTACGCCCATGCGCACGGCGTGGTCCATCGAGACATCAAGCCCGAGAACGTCATGCTCTCGGGCCGGCATGCCTTGGTCATGGACTTCGGCGTGGCGAAGGCGGTGAGCGAGGCGGCGGACCAGGGCCTCACCACGGTGGGAATGACGCTCGGAACTCCGGCCTACATGTCGCCCGAACAGGCGGTTGCCGATCCCAGGATCGACCACCGGACCGACCTCTACGCCCTTGGCGTGATGGGGTACGAGATGATTGCCGGCCGGACGCCTTTCGACGGGATGACGCCGCAGCAGGTGCTCTCGGCGCACGTGACTCGTACGCCGGAGCCGCTTGCGCAACGTGCGGCCGGCTGCCCACCGGGGCTCGCTGCGCTGATCATGCGATGTCTGGAGAAACAGCCCGACGATCGCCCGCAACAGGCTGGGGATCTGGTCCCGCTGCTCGAAGGCGTCGTCACGCCGAGCGGCGGCACGGCACCCGCCGTAGTCCCGATCTCAGGCGCTACGGAAGCGGCGATTCGGCGGGGGCATCCGGGACGGGTCGCGGCGCTCTTCGTCATTGCCTCGATCATCGTGCTTGCAGGCGTTCGGTTCCTTGTGCTCCGGCTGGGCCTTCCGGACTGGGTCTTCTGGGGAGCGGGCGCACTCCTCGCAATTGGGCTGCCCATCATGCTGGTCACCGGCCTGCACGAACGCCGGCGGGCACTGACCCGCACCACCGCTGCTCAGGAAGCGGCGCGGGAGAGCGGGATCGCCAAGTTGCTGACCTGGCGGAAGGCGTTACTGGGTGGTGCGCTCGCATTCTTGGGGCTCACGACAGTCGCTGCAGTGTACACGGCGATGCGCCTGTTGGGGATCGGACCGGTAGGAACGCTGGTCGCATCCGGAGTCCTGGGAAACCGCGAACGGTTGATCCTGGCCGACTTCGAGAACCGGACTGCTGACAGCACGCTCGGCCCCTCCATGACTGAGGCCTTCCGAGTCGACCTGTCGCAGTCGCAAACCGTCAAGTTGGTGGACGCCGCCGAAATCGGCGACATGCTCGGGCAAATGAAGCGACCAGCTACCGGAGCGCTCACGCTCCCGGTGGCACGCGAGGTTGCCGAGCGCGCCGGCATCAAGGCAGTCGTCGCGGGTCAGATCGACCCGGTGGGAACCAGCTACGTCCTGTCCGCCAGCCTCCTTGCTGCGCCGGATGGGCGGGTGCTTACCGCAGTACGGGAGACGGCCGAGAATCCGGGAGCGCTCCTTAAAGCGTTGGACAAGCTTTCAGCCAAGCTCCGCGAACGGATCGGTGAGTCGCTGGTGTCTATCCGAGCAGGTCCGCCGCTCGAGCAAGTGACCACGGCCTCCCTGCCGGCGCTCCGGAAGTACTCGGCGGCATCGCGTTTGGTGGACCTCGGCAAGGATGAGGACGCTATTCCGCTCCTCGAGGAGGCCATGGCGCTCGACAGCGGGTTCGCCATGGGGTACCGCAAGCTCGCCGTCGCGATCGGCAACTCGCAGGGGTTAGCCTCGCGCGAGGCGGCCGCCGCCACCCAGGCATTCCAACGTCGCGATCGGCTGCCGGATATCGAGCGGGAGTTGGCGTCCGCCTACTATTACAGCACCGTGAAGGACGACCGGGCCAAGGTAGGTGCTGCTTATCGAACAATCCTGAGTCTGGATCCGGACAATGGCATCGCACTCAACAATCTGGCGCTGGCACTCCTCGGAGACCGCCAATTCGCCGAGGCAGAGAGTCTGGCCGCCCGCTCGCTGAAAACGAACGGCACTATCCTCGACTTCGACAAGCTCATTCTGGCGCAGATCGGGCAGGGGAAGTTGGCAGACGCCCGCGCCAGCGTCGAGGCAGCCGCGAAGAGGATGCCCGCGGGAAACCCCGATGTCATCGAGTTCAATTCTCGGCTCGCAATGATCCAGCGCGACTACCCGGGTGTGCGGCGTCGCTTCGCCCAAATCAGGGAAGCGCAACGCGGCAGTCCCACCTGGCAGATGCGTACCAGCATGGGGCTCGCTCGAGTGGCAGAGGTCGAGGGCCGACTGGCCGAGACAGCCCAGCATCTCCGCGACTACATGGCGGAAGCCGAGAGTCGGGGCTTGGCCACAGAATACATTGCCGGCGCGACCGAGCTAGGTCTGCTCGAAGTGCGCTACCGCAACCGGCCGTCGGAAGCGCTCGCGATCGTGCAATCAGCGCTGGCCCGCCATCCACTGGATTCACTGGCACCGCGGGATCGACCCTACCTCCGGCTGGCCAGGGTATATGTCGAGGCCGGCAAACTCGATCTGGCCCGCAAGGCGTTGCGGGACTACGAGGCCGCTGGTTCGCCGCCTCCGCAGGGACCCCGGGACCCACTGCTTGCCCGTGGCCGGGTGGCCGAGATCGAGGGGCGGCTCGCCGACGCGGTGGCCGTCTACCGCGACGTATACGATCATTCAGGTCCCTGCGGCACCTGCGGCCTGTTCGAGCTTGCCAGCCTCTACGACCGCCAAGGGCAGACCGATTCTGCCCTGATCCTTCACCAGCAACTGGTCGATGAGCCAACTGCGTTTGGTCATCTGGGCGCTGACCATTACGCGTTGGCCCCGACCTACAAGCGGCTGGGTGAGCTGTACGAGGCCAAGGGAGATCGGCGCAAGGCCGCCGAGTACTATGGTCGATTCGTGGATCTCTGGAAGAGCGCGGATTCCGAGCTTCAGCCCGGCGTGAAGGAAGTAAGGGGGCGGATCGCGCGGTTGGCTCAGGAGCCAGGCACGTGACTCCGGCGCGAACAGCGGGTGACACCGCGACGCGGGTGGCGGCAGCGCTGTCCGATCGGTATCGCATCGAGCACGAGCTGGGCCAGGGTGGCATGGCCACGGTTTATCTCGCGGAGGATTTGAAGCACAACCGAAAGGTAGCCGTCAAGGTTCTTCGCTCCGAGCTGACGGAGTCGATCGGCGGCACCCGGTTCCTCCGCGAGATCCAGATTGCCGCGCAGCTCACCCATCCGCACATCCTGCCCCTCCACGACTCGGGCGAAGCGGGCGGCTTGCTTTACTACGTGATGCCGTATGTCGAGGGCGAGCCCCTGCGCACCAAGCTGGCGCGAGACGGGGCGCTGCCCGCGGTTGACGCCTCGCACTATTTGCGCGAGGTCGCTGACGCGCTGGCGTACGCTCACGCGCACGGCGTGGTCCATCGAGACATCAAGCCGGAAAATGTGATGCTCGCAGGCAGGCATGCGCTGGTGATGGATTTCGGTGTGGCCAAGGCCGTGAGCGAGGCGGCCGATCAAGAACTCACGGCAGTCGGCATGACATTGGGAACGCCGGCGTACATGGCACCCGAGCAAGCCGTTGCGGATCCCAAGATCGACCACCGAGCCGATATCTACGCGCTGGGTGTTATGGGATACGAGATGGTGGCCGGCCGAACCCCCTTTGACGGGATGACGCCGCAGCAAGCGCTCGCCGCGCACGTCACCCGGACGCCCCCACCCCTGACTGACCGAGTCCCGACCTGCCCGTCTGGGTTGGCGGCGCTCATCATGAACTGTCTCGCGAAGCAGCGGGAGGAGCGCCCCCAGACCGCTGCGGAGCTGGTCCCGCTGCTTCAGGCAGCTGCGACTCCGAGCGGAGGAACGGCTCCGGCAGTCATACCAATCTCCGGCGCGACCGAGGCCGCAATCCGTCGCGGCCATCCGGGCCGGGTGGCGGCGTTGTTCGCTATCGCGTCGATAATCGTACTCGCGGGGGTTCGGTTCCTGGTGCTACGCCTCGGCCTTCCGGACTGGGTCTTCTGGGGCGCCGGTGCGCTGCTCGTCGTCGGCCTTCCGATCATGCTGGTCACGGGCCTGCACGAACGTCGGCGGGCGCTCAGCCGCACCACGTCCGAGCACGCGGGGGTGCGGGAGACCGGCGTAACCCGGTTGCTGACCTGGCGCAAAGCGCTGCTTGGCGGAGCCCTGGCATTCTCCGGCCTCGCCGCGGTGGCCGCGGTCTATACCGCGATGCGCCTCCTTGGCATCGGACCGGTCGGCACCCTGGTCGCATCAGGGGCCCTAGCGCAGCGGGACCGGCTGATTCTCGCGGACTTCGAGAATCACACGTCGGATACGACGCTCGGCGCAGCCTTGACGGAGGCATTCCGGGTGGACCTCTCGCAGTCGCCCACCGTTCGGCTGGTGGATGCGTCGGATGTCGGCGATGAGCTGCGACGCATGCGCCGGTCTCCGGATGCAACGTTGAGCCCGGCGGTGGCGCGGGAGGTCGCGGAGCGCTCAGGCGTGAAAGCGGTACTGACCGGGCAGATCGATCCGGTCGGACGGGGCTATGTACTTTCGGCGACGCTCGCATCCGCCGGCGATGGCCGAGTGCTCGCGGCCGTGCGGCAGACCGCCGATGACGCGACCGGCCTGCTCAAGGCCATCGATCGACTGTCCGCCAAGCTGCGCGAGCGGATCGGCGAGTCGCTGGTCACGATCCGCGCAAACCCACCACTCGAGCGGGTGACGACGAGCTCGCTCCCAGCGCTGCGGAAATACACCGAAGGCACCAAACTCATCGACCTGGGCCGACCGGAGGCGGCTGTTCCCGTAATTCAGGAAGCCATCACGCTCGATACCGGGTTCGCCATGGCATACCGCAAGCTTGCGGTAGCGATCGCCAACTCTTCAGCCTCACCCAGCATCGGTTCCAGCTCGGGAGAAGTCCAGGCGGCGACCCAGGCGTTCGTGCGCCGCGAACGGCTGCCCGAAGTCGAGCGGGGGCTCGCGACGGCCTACTACTATGGCGTGGTGGAGGGTGATCGGGAGAAGGAAGCTGCGGCCTACCGGTCGCTGCTGGCGTTCGATCCTGACAACGACGTTGCGCTCAACAATCTTGCATTGCTGATGAATACGGAGCGGCACTACGCCGAAGCTGAGAGCTTGGCTACCCACTCCCTTCGGGTCGCTTCTGCGTCCCAATACTACTTTCAGCTGATGAACGCCCAGCTGTCCCAGGGACGCGTCGAGGCAGCGCGACGCACAGTGGCGCGGGCCCAGGAAGCGTTGCCGCCGGACTCACCCGTACGACTGCAGCTCAGAGCATTCTTCGCGGTGGCGCAAGGCGACCGTCGATCAGCGGAGCAGCTCGCGGTGCAACTGCGCCGCGAGCAGCAGAGCAGCCTGGAGTGGCAGGCCCGTACCAGCGGGCTCCTCGCCGTGATCAAGGAGGCACAAGGTCGCCTGGCCGAGGCGACACGGCACCGACGCGATGAGATAGCCGAACACGAAGCACGCGGGCTACCTGCAGGGATTACTCACGCAGCCGCGGAGCTTGCCCGGTACGAGCTGCGTTACCGAAACCAGCCTGCCAAGGCACTCGGGATTCTGGACCAGGCACTGGCGCGCCATCCCCTCGACTCGCTGGCCCCGATGGACCGCCCCTATCTCGAAGTGGCAGAGGTCTACGCTAGTGCAGGCAGGGTCGAGCAAGCCAGGCGACTCCTGCGGGAGTACGAGGCAAAGGTTCCGGCGAATGCGCGCCGACTGGCAGACGACGCCGGCAGGGCGTACGGGCGCGTTGCAGAGGCCGAAGGCCGCACGCGGGAAGCAGCAGATGCCTACCGGGAATGGAACCAGCGTGACGGCTTCTGCGGGACCTGCGGACTTTTCGAGCTGGCCAGCCTCTACGACCACCAGGGCCAGCTCGACTCGGCGATGGTGATTTATGAGCGCCTGCTCACCACCCCGACCGCCCTCGGACATCTGGCGGCCGATCGCTACGCGCTCGCCCCGACCTACAAGCGGCTGGGTGAGCTGTACGAGGCCAAGGGCGATCGGAAGAAAGCCGCCGACTACTACGGACGTTTCGCCGAACTGTGGAAGAACGCAGATGCCGAGCTTCAGCCCGGAGTGAAGGAGATTCGCGGAAGGCTGGCCCGGCTGGCACAGGAACAGGGCACGTGACTTTCAGCTCCCGGGGGTTGCCAGCTTTGGCGTATTGAGCTTATTGCGAAGGGTTCGCTCGCTGATGCCGAGCAACTTCGCCGCCCTCGTCCGATTCCCGCCGGTTGCCGTCAGCGCGCGGCCTATGGCCGAGCGTTCGAGGTCATCCAGATTGAGCAGCGATCTATCCGCAGCGGCCTCGAGCCTGGCCAGCTCGGCACTCAGCGCCTCGTTTTCCCGGCGAAGGCGCACAATTTCGAGTGCTCGATTGACTGTGATGGGGAGCATCTCCGGCCGAATCGGCTTGGCAACGTAATCGACCGCCCCCTTCTCGATCGACGCGGCAGCGCTTTCAACGCTCGATGGCCCGATCATGATAATGACGGGCACCCGCAGTCCTCGTTGCTCGAGCTTCTTGAGCAGTTCGATCCCACCAGGTGCAGGCCTGCCATAATCCGCGATTATCAAATCCACGGTCGTCCGCGCGACGACCTGGAGCACATCCTCGATGCTGGAGTGTACGAGAGGACGATGACCGAGCTTGGAAAGGATGCGTTCGACGACGACGGCTACGGCCGGATCATCGTCGACACAGACTATAGTAGCCATGGATTCAGTTCCCGATACGGCAAATATCACCACGGTACCGGGCGGGGGGAAGGCACCGAGATCGAGCGCTCTATCGGGTGAGCTCTTTCATGAAGTCGTCGAGGTATGACTTCCATACTGCAGCCTTCGTGTGAGTGCCGTGACCCACTGTTCGCTGGTCCGCCGGAATCAGGATAAACCGGGCCCCTTTCATCCGGCGAATCAGTTTTTCCATGATCCCAAGCTCCGGCGGATTGACCTGGTCGTCCGCAAAGTTTATGGCCAGCACTCTGGTCCTGATCTGCTCCAAACCTGAAGTAGGGTCATAGTCACGAGACGCATCGAGCGCATAGATCGCGTCATTCGCGTCGGCAAAGCCGCCCTGGTGCATGCGCTTGCGGAATTGCCCGAGATAGATATCGGCCGAGTCTCGGGTTGGGCCGAGGCGCTGATAGTAGCTGGGACTTCCGCTTACCATGAGGACAAGTGCCTGAACTGTGGCCAAGCTGGTCGGCTCCGCGGCATAGTTTCCATGCTTCCAGCCTGGATCGGCACGAACAGCGTCGATGGCCAGCTTGCGCCACATCCGGTTGCGCCCCGCAATCTGAGTGGGCAGGCACGCGAGCGGCACGATCCCGTCCATGAATGACGGGTACGTTTCCGCCCAGACCCACGCGTGCATGCAGCCCATGGACGTGCCCAACACGAGCCGGAGCTTCTGGAGGCCCAGGCCTTCGCTCACCAGACGATATTGTGCTCGGACCATGTCGTCGTAGTCGTAATGCGGGAATTGGGCGCGCAGACCATCGCTCGGCTTGCTCGAACCCCCATGACCGATGCCGTCGGCGAGGATGATGAAATACCTGGTCGTGTCCAGCGCTTGTCCCGCGCCGAACAGTTCTGCCGCAAAGATAGGAGCGAGAAACTGCCGGTAGGATCCACCAGTACCGTGCAGAATGAGAACAGCCGGGTGATCTTTTCGGCCCAGCGTCATGTAATGAATGCGGAGCTCGGTCATGTTCTTGCCATCGACGAACTGGAAATTCCTGATGCGGTAGTTTCCCGAATCAGTCTGCGCCGCAGTGCTGGTCGTTACATAGCCTGACAAGAGGGTAACGAGCGACGCGGTAAGCCACATGCGGCTGGATATGCCGACCTGAATGCCATACCATTGAGCCACTATCGACTCCTTCTGGAGCGAGGCCATGAGTCTACGGATGCTCGGAGCGATGTGCCTTGTGGTGCTGCTCGGATCCTGCAAGAACAGCGTCAATGCCGGTACGGGCCGAACCGAGCGCGAGCGCGACAGTATTATCGGCCAGTCCAAAGTGCCCGGCGCAGCTGCGGTACAGCGAGCGTTGACGGTTAGCGACTCAGCCGCAAGTCGAGGAGCGCGCCTGGACTCCGCGGCCGCGCAACCCTGATCGATTCAATCTTATCGACGTACGGAGGCCAGGTGTCCGCCTTTCACGCCTTTCTGGCCCGCTACACCGAGGAAGCCTACGCACTCATGCGCATTGTCCTCCCGTTCCTGTACCTCTGCCATGGCTTGCAGAAGTGGTTCGGCGTGTTGGGGGGCATGAACGGGCAGAGCGTATGGGGCGGGCCCCCGATTTTCATTGCGGCTGGACTGATCGAAGTCCCGACGGGCATTCTGATGATGCTTGGGTTGTTCACTACGCCGGCTGCGTTCCTTGCGAGCGGCGAGATGGCGGTCGCGTATTTCAAAGTCCATGCGCCGCAAGGACTCTGGCCCGTGCTGAATCACGGCGAGATCGTGGTCGCCTTCTGCTTCGTGTTCCTGTACATCGCCTGCAAGGGATCTGGAATCTGGAGCCTGGACGGATTACGCCGGAAGTGAGCTATCGGAAGGTGCCTGGACTGACGTCATAGACGAGGTGATAGGCGCCCACCTCGTCTTCCGGCGCCCAAAACCCGAGCTGTTCGGTCCAGCGGGCGGTTTGCAGACGCCTGCCTTTGAGGGTGAGAAAGCCTCCGGCGCGCGTGGTCAGCACTCCCAGTGTGCGAAGATCCGAGAGGCTCCGAAGTGTGAGATGGCTCCGTTGATCCACCAGCCGCCGTGCCACCACCGGCCCGATGCCCGGTACCCGCACCAGGTCTTCATATGCGGCGGTAGTCACCTCGACTGGAAAGCGATCGGGGTGCGAGATCGCCCAGGCAGCCTTGGGATCGAGCGCGAGAGGAAGATTTCCGTCGGCTCCGTACACAACTTCTTCCGGCCCGAAGCCGTAGCTTCGAAGCAGATAGTCCGCCTGATACAGCCGATGCTCCCGGAGTGCGGGGGCCGCGGGCGCGCTTTCCATTGGCGTGTTCCGGATGGGCCGAAATGCGCTGAAGTGCGCGTGGTGTACCCCTCCACCGGCGTAAAGTCCGGTCACCTTGTCCAGCAAGGTCCGGTCGGTGTCCGGCGTGGCCCCGACCACGAACTGCATGGTCATCCCCGCCGTGCCATTGGGCCGCAACGGGTTTCTCGGTTTACCGTCCGCCTGCTCCGCGCGGGCACGCAGCACCTGGGAGCGGACGCGCTCCAGGTCGGTCTCGGAAACATCCAGACTCTTCTCCGGTGCAATGGTGCTCAGCGTTTCCTGGCAGGGTGCTTCCAGATTGAGCGAGACCCGGCTGGCAAGCGTGGTGAGCCGTTCGACCTGTGAGGCTTCCGCACCGGCAACCAGCTTGGCGTGGATGTACCCTCCAAACCGGTGGCGCACTCTCAGCAGCTCGAGGACCTGGATGAGGTCATCGACGACTTTCACCGGCCGAGCCGGGATGCCGGTGGTGATGAAAAGACCTTCGCACCAGCCTCGGCGCCTCGCATCGAGGAAGATGCGAACAAGCTCTTCTGGCTTGAGCAGCGAACGAGGCAGATCCCGATCGCGCCGCATGGGACAGTAATGACAGTTATAACTGCAGGCGTTGGTCATGAGCACGCGGAGAAGCGTGGTGCGCATGCCAGGTCCCGGGCGAACTGTGCGGAGATTGAGGGGACGGAGCGCGCCGACGCCGTCCGCGTGGCGAAGCCGGGGCGGGAGTCCCTCTCGATCGTGGGCGGCGAGGGCCATGAGAATGCTGAGCTTTTGATCCAGGTCTTGGACCGCCACTTTCCAGTCCTCCCTTCACGACAGGAGGCACGCTAACCGAATAAATACCGAAAGTCAAGAGACGAAGCCTCCGTTATCCTCTATATCGTCATGACCACCACCGCTCCCGCCCTGAAAGAGCACCCCCGCCCCGTTCCGAGCGGCGCGCTCCTCCCACGTGACGACGCCGCCCGTCGCGCCGAGCTCAAGGTCATGAAGCGAGTAGCGACCGGGTTGCTCGTGGTGGCATTGATCGTGTTCATTGTCGCCCGGCTGCTGGAGCCACGATATCCATGGCTTGGCTTCGTGCGGGCAACTGCGGAAGCGTCGCTGGTGGGCGGCCTGGCTGACTGGTTCGCCGTCACCGCCTTATTTCGGAAGCCACTCGGCCTGCCGATTCCGCACACCGCGATCATCCAGACTCAGAAGGACCGGATCGGTCACGTCCTCGCCAACTTCGTCCAGAATCACTTTCTCTCCCGCGACGCCCTCACTAACAAGCTCCACTCGATGCATCTGTCCGAGCGGGTGGCGCGATGGCTCAGCGATCCCGAGCACAGCACGAGTATCGCCCGCCATCTGGCGGTGGGAGTGGCGCAGGCCGTACAGACTCTGCCCGAAGCAGATGCGCGTGATCTGATCCGAGAAAGCGCAATGGCTCGCCTGCAGGCGCTGCAGCTTGCGCCGGTGCTGGGAAACCTTCTCTCGGCGGTGGCGACCGACGATCGCCATCAGGCCCTGCTCGACGAAGCCTTGGGACTGGTCAGGGATGGTCTCGAGACCAACCGCGAGGATCTGCGACAGAAGATTCGGGATGAGAGCCCGTGGTGGCTTCCCGGCATCATCGACGACGAGTTCCATCGGCGAATCATGGAAGCAGCGCACCGGCTGATCGAGGAAGTTGCTGCAGACCGCGATCATCCGCTTCGCCTGAGGTTCGATGTCGCGTTCCGTGATTTCGTCGACCGGCTCAAGCATTCGCCCAAGGTCATCGCCCGAACCGAGGAGCTGAAAGAAGACTTGCTGGGGCATCCGGTGGTGGAGGAGTTCGCGGCCACCTTGTGGGATCGCGCTCGCACCGCTGCGGCCCGCTTTTCCTCCCAGGGCGACGGCGCCGCGATTCAGCCATTGGCCCGAGGGATCAGCGCCCTGGGTGACTCGCTCCTCGAAAACGATCAGCGCCGGGCCGAGCTGGACGACTTCGTCACCGATTTTATCGCGGCCCTCGTCGAGCAGCACCGGCACGAGGTCGGCGATCTCATTTCGCAGACCGTGCGGCGCTGGGATCCGGAGGTCGCGGCGCAGCGGATCGAGCTTGCCGTCGGACGAGATCTGCAGTTCATTCGGTTGAATGGAACTCTGGTGGGTGGCCTGGCGGGGCTGGTGATCTATACAGTGAGCAGGTTGGTTGGTGGTTTTTAGCCGTTAGCCGTTGGCCATTAGCCGTTAGCTACTAGCCATTGGTTACTAGCCCATAGCCGTTGGACGCTCCGGGGGAGGCTGGGGTTGGCGGGGCATGGCCAGCCTCCCCCGGGGCGTTCACCGGCTATGGGCCAAAACCTCAAGCCTACCACCTAACGGCTAATGGCCACGGCTGCTAACGGCGCCAGCTCACTTTCTCGTCGCCAAAAACGCCACAATCGCATCCAGCTCTTCCTGCGTCAGACTCGAGACGTACGCCGGCATGTTCGGGCCACCGTTGGTGATTCGGCCGACCATCTCGAGCGGTGACATGCGGCTCGCCACCAGGGTCAGATCGGGCCCGCGCTTACCCCCCTGCTCTTCGATCGCGTGACAGAACTCGCATCCCTTCTCATGAAACAGTTTGGCCCCGGTGATCACGGCCGTGTTGCTATCACGTACGGTCGCGGCGGCGAGCGGTTTGGCGGTGAAGTCAGGAGACCACGGGGCACGCTCTCCTGCGAACCAGAAACCCCCGATGATGGAGACGATGAGCAGAACCACAATGGCGGCCCAGGGACGGCGCTGCACACTTCGCTCGCCCGTGTTGAACACCGGGGTCAGCAGGAGCACGGCGCCGAACACGAGTGGCGCGACGATGATGACCACCGTCTCCAGATGCTGTGGCGTCAGGGCAAGAACGGCAAAGTACCAGAGGAAATACCAGTCCGGCCGGGGGTACGCCTCGAGGAGACTGGGATCAGGCGGAGCACCGAGACGCGGCGGCCCCACCACGACCGCGAGCAGCGCCACGACGGAGACCACTGCAGCGCCGAACACCGCGTCCCGCCAGGCGGCGTCAGGCCAGAACGGGACCCCGTCTCGTCGAAGCAGCTCGGCATAGCGCTCCCTGTAGGTCGCCTTGTCGACCGGGTTGCCCAGCTCCGGCCGCTCAGAGATGCCGTGCTTGAGGACCAGCCACAGGTGCAATCCGACCAGCAGGAACACCAGCGCCGGCAGGAAGAAAACGTGGAAGGCAAAGAACCTGCTCAAGGTCGTCCCACCGACCGTGTCGCCCGCGAGAATGAAACGCGCGAGATCGTCTCCTACGACCGGCATTCGGCCGGCTTGTGCCGCCGCCACGATCACTGACCAGACCGCGGTCTGATCCCAGCGCAGGAGTTGGCCGGTGAATGCGAGCGCGAGCGTAAGCAACAGAAGCAGCGCTCCAGTGAGCCAGTTCAGCTCGCGGGGAAACTTGTAGGCACCCATCACGTACACGCGCGCCACGTGGATGCCGATCAGCACCACCATCGCCGAGGCACCGAAGTAGTGCAGTCCCCGCAGAAACCTCCCGAGCAGCGCCTGCTCGGTAATGAAACGGAGACTCTCGTAAGCGTCGCCGCTCGAGGGGACATACGCCGTCGCGAGGGCGATTCCAGTGACGACCTGGAGCATGAACGCGATGAAGGTCGCGCTCCCGAAGACGTACCACCAGCCGGTTTTTCGAGGAACCGGATGCTCGAGCGCATGACGCGTCCAGGAGACCACGCCGCTACGGTCGTCGAGCCAGGCGAGGAATCGCTTGATCACACCCGTCTCACGCGATCGGAATGGGACTTGTGAGAATTTCCACCTGCCCGCTACGCACCCGCGTCGGATACTTCCCGAGCGGCTTGGGTGGTGGACCGGCAGCAACCGAGCCATCGGCATTGTACACACCGCCGTGGCAGGGGCAGAGAAAGAGTTTGGGTTCGGCAAACCACCGAACCGGGCAGCCGAGGTGAGTGCAGTTCACCGAAAACGCGGTAAAGGTCGACTCGTTTTCACGGCGGAGCCAGGCGGCCGTGCGGGCGCTTACGCCGGACCACGGCAGCGGTGAAGCATCCTCGAACGTGACGCTCACGGTCTGGCCGATCCTGAACTGGTCCACCGAACCGACCGGACGCCACTGGCGCGGTGACCGCTGAGTAAGCGGGGAGATGAGAAAGCCGATCACCGGCACGCCGACGAGCGCCGCAGCGACGCTGGATACCGCGATCGATAATCGAGAGAGGAAACGGCGTCGCTTCAGGATCCGGGGGTCATCGGCAGCGGGCGTGGGTGCAGGCGAGGTTGGCTCGGGAGACGCTGGGCGATCCATGCGGCGCTCGGTCAGGGGAACGAGAAGGGCGCGCGGGCCGAAGCCCGCGCGCCCAACATATCCCTCTCCCGTGACGAGTGGCAAGAAGTCGACGAACGCTTACTGACTATCCTCCGAGCGGCTCACCTGGGCGGCCACCTGATTGCCCCTCGTCACCGTTTGGCGTGCAGCAGGTGGCATGATCAGCTCATTCACCCGCAACGCAATCCGGCGCTCCCGGAAATCCCGGCCGATCCAGACCAGGGTATCGCCGCACATGATGGCATCGACCGGATACGGCTGCTGCGCAAACGACTGGAGGTCCGATGTCGCCACCTGCGTACCGGGGAAGTAATACCAGCACGACTTGGCGCCGGGGTGGCTGTGAATCATCCCTATCGTACCGGACCATCCCGCTGCTTCGCAGCTGGCTCTGGGCACCACGTGCGTTGCGGTCGCCTGGGCAGAATCAACGTCTGCCGGCGCGATCCTTCGAATAACGATCGCATTGCCTTTCTGCTCGCCGATCATGCACCCCATGAATTCGGTGGGGTACGCCTTGAACTGCAAAGCCAAGTAGCGTCTGGCCTGACCGGAAAGCACTACGGCATTCGCCGCACCGTGTGCCACCGGCGCGGTTCGCGCTTCGGCCTTTTCGGGAAAATGAGCTCGTTCCGGCTCAAGGCCGAGTAACAAGGCTGCGCCTCCCAGACCTACAAGGAAGCGAACCGCTACCACACGTGCGCTCACACTTCGTTTCGGCTCGCCCTGCATTGGCGAGGCATTCGTGTCCCGTCGTTTCATGGCGAACCGCCCCCTCTCGGTTAACTCCTAACTACATAAGCAGCGTACCGAAACCAGAGGGGATCCCTCCGTGTCAACCGGCACACGGCCGCGGTGTGGCTGCGCTCACTTATCACTTAGGGATAGGCGCGGAATTGCGCGTAGTGGCGTGCTTTGCACGACTCGGCGTGACGTACGTGCGATGTGCAGTCAGGTCGTGACGGTTCTCACGGAACGAGCGTTCCCAAATGCCTTATCTGGCGCAGGCAACAACGGACTCTTCAAAGATCTGATCGAGGGTGCGAATGACATCGAAAGATCGTGCACCGGACTTCGCAATCGGCCGCGCCGATGGACAAATCATCAGCCTGAGTGATTTCTCCGGCTATCCCCTCGTCCTCTGGTTTGGAGGCACTCACACCGATGCCTTTCGTAGCGATCAGTTGGCATGGTGCACGCAGCTGATGGCCGGGGTATCGGATGGGCAGGGCGAACTCCTGGCGGTCGAAGTCGACGGAGCCTGGTGCGAGCTCAAGTTCCGGCACCAGACCGTGCGGGTGGGGCTCGCCGCAGGCCTCCCCGCCGATGGCCCAGTGGCCCGAGCGTATGGGGTCGAGGGCCGCGAAGCGATCTTCGTGATCGATGGCGACGGCACGATTCAATGGCGACACATTTCGCCGCCCGATGCACGGCCTCCCATCGCAGCGATGCTGGCGGCCCTGACCCGGACAGCCGCAGAGCCCGGCGCCCGTCCGTCCGATCGGCGAGACTTCATCGTCGCGGCGCTTGCAGCCACCTTCCTCCTCGCCGCTCACCCCACTGTGGCAACAAGCCGGGCGGTTTCGGGCCTTACCTCCAGACCTGGAATCGAGGAGGCTACGAGCTCGCCCTCATAGACGGGCGATCCCAGGTCAGGTCAGCGCGATTCTGAGCAGAAATAGCCCTGCCAGCACGTAGACCATCCACCCTACCTCGCGCGCTCGCCCGGTCAGCGCCCGCAGCAAAGTGAAACTGATGAACCCGAACGCGAGTCCGTCACCGATGCTGAGCGAGAGCGGCATAATGGCAATTGTGAGAAATGCCGGAATAGCATCTGCCGGATCTTCCCAACGAACCGCCGTAACGTTGCGCATCATGAGTGCGCCGACCGAGATGAGCGCGGCCGCAGTGACCGGATACAGCACCCCGCCGTCCGAGCCGGGAAGTCCGCCTCCGACGAGGCGCGCCAGCGGATAGAGAAAAAGAGAGGCGAGAAGAAGCACAGCCGTGACCAGATTCGCGAGGCCGGTTCGGCCGCCGGCCGCGACTCCCGCAGCGCTCTCGACGTATGCGGTGACTGTGGACGTTCCCAACAGTGTGCCGGTGACCGTCCCGGTTGCATCTGCCAGCAATGCACGACCGACGCGCGGAAGCTTGCCATCACGTACCAGACCGGCCTGAGTTCCCACCCCAATCAACGTGCCGACGGTATCGAAGACAGCCAGAAAGAAAAAGACCAGCACGATTTCGAGATACCTGAACGAAATCGCACTACGAATGTCGAGCTGTAGGAGCGTGGGTCCAAGCGACGGAGGTGGCCCGACAATGCCGGTATATGACAGCACGCCAGAGACCGCGCCGAGAAGCGTGGTCGCAACGATTCCGATCAGAATCGCGCCGGGCACGCGCCGCAGCTCGAGGACGCTGATCAGAAGGAACCCTGCCAAGGCGAGGATTGGAGCCGGAGCGGTGAGCCGGCCCAGCCGCACCATGCTCCCAGGGTTTGCGACGATGATGCCACCCCATCGAAGGCCGACGAAGGCGATCAGAAGCCCGATCCCAACCGGGATCGCTGCCTTGAGACACGGCGGAATGGCATCGACGATTGCTTCGCGGAATCGGAAGGCGGCCAGCAGAACGAAGAGCGCCCCGGCCAGGAAATCCGCTCCCAGCGCCACTTGCCAGGGTACGCCGAGCTGGGTAACCGCGAACACGAAGAAGAAGTTGTGGCCCATGGCCGGTGCAACCGCAATCGGGTAGTTCGCGACCAGGCCCATGAGCGCGGTTGCGAAGGCCGAGGCGATGCAGGTGGCCGTCATGACGGCGCCGAAATCCATCCCGGCCCCGGACAGCACAGCAGGCTGAACAAAGATGATGTAGGAGAGGGCGGCAAACGTCGTCGCGCCGGCAACGACTTCGGTGCGGATGGTGGTGCCGGATTCCGGAACCTGAAAAAAGCCGCTCACTGACATGGCCGAATCTGCATCGCGCGGTATGAGCCTGCCAGATTGGACAGATCGGTGAGCCGGCTCATTGCGTGAGGGCAACGCGGGCCGTCACTTGAGGCATTCTCAACAGCGAGCTGTGCCATGTCAGAGAACGCTATGCCCACGGCGATGCCGACCCGGCTCCTCGGCGCCACCGGCGAGCGGGTATCGGCGATCGGTATGGGAGGCTGGCACCTGGGCCTCAAGCATGTCGACGAGCAGTTGAGTTTCCGCATCGTGCGCCAAGGCATCGACAACGGCATCACGTTCCTCGACAACTCCTGGGACTACAACGACGGGGCGAGCGAGATCAGGATGGGCAAGGCGCTTCGGGATGGCTACCGGCGCAAGGTCTTCCTGATGACCAAGATCGACGGCCGGTCGAAACGGGAGGCGACGCGGCAGCTCGAAGACTCTCTGCGCCGGCTCCAGACCGACTGTATCGATCTGGTCCAGCATCATGAGATTCTCCGATACGAAGATCCGCACCGGATTTTCGACGAGGAGGGCGCGAACGCGGCACTGGTCGAGGCGCAACAGGCCGGGAAGCTGCGTTACATCGGCTTTACCGGCCACAAGGATCCGCGCATTCATCTGCACATGCTGGAGGTGGCCCAGGCACAGGGGTTCAGCTTCGATGCCGTCCAGATGCCGCTCAATGTGATGGATGCGCATTACCGGAGCTTCGAGCGGCTGGTCTTGCCCGAGCTGGTCGCACGCAGGATCGGTGTGCTGGCCATGAAGACCATCGCAAACGGACTCATTTTGCGCTCGAACACGGTGACCGCGATCGAGTGCCTGCGATATGCGCTGAATCTGCCGACCTCAGTCGTCATCACCGGCATCGACGGCCTCGAGATTCTCGAGCAGGCTCTGGAGACCGCTCGGACGTTCAAGCCAATGAGCGGGGACGAAGTGCGCGCGTTATTGGGAAAGACTGCGCAGGCGGCGTCGCGGGGCGAGTTCGAGCTGTTCAAGACGACGTCGTTGTTCGACGCCACGGCCACGAATCCCGAATGGCTGGGTGAAGAGCCGGAACGGGTCCAGCGGCTCATGCCGGCGTGAGACAGCGGGGGCAAGGAGCCGCCCCTTCCCCCTTTCTCCCTTTCTCCCTTTCTTCCCCTGCATGCCTACTCCCATCGTGACGGTAGACGCCTTTACCGATCGCGCCTTCGCCGGCAATCCGGCTGCGGTCTGCATTCTCGACGCACCCCGAAGCGACGATTGGATGCAGTTGGTCGCGCGGGAGATGAACCTCGCAGAAACCGCCTTCCTGGTCCGCTGCGGCGAGGAGTTCGGCCTCCGCTGGTTCACGCCCAGCATCGAAGTCGACCTGTGCGGTCACGCGACGCTGGCAAGCGCGCACGTTCTCTGGGAGCAGGCCCACCTGGGACCATCTGACGAGGCCCGCTTCCATACCCGGAGCGGACTCCTCAAGGCCACGCAGGGCGCTGGTTGGATCACGCTGGATTTTCCGTCAACGCCGGCCCTGCCAATCGATCCGCCACCAGAGCTGGCCCGTGCGCTCGCCGTACCGATCCGATTCTCTGGGAAGACCCCGTTCGATTATCTGGTAGAGGTCGAGTCCGAGTCGGCGGTTCGCGATCTCGCGCCGGACATGGCCCTGCTAGCGCAGCTCAAAGGGCGGGGCGTGATCGTCACCAGTCGCTCGACGACCCCGGGCCGAGATTTTGTGTCGAGGTTCTTCGGTCCCGCCGTCGGCATTCCGGAAGACCCGGTCACGGGATCGGCCCACTGTGCCCTTGGCCCCCTCTGGGGGGAGCGCCTGAAGAAATCGACTCTCGTTGGATTTCAGGCTTCGCCGCGGGGAGGACTGGTGAAGGTGACGCTGGCGGGGGACCGTGTTCACCTGGGCGGTCAGGCGGTGACCGTGCTTCAAGGGGAGTTGCTCGCGTGACTGCGCCCCCCATCGATGGGCTCCAGGCCTTCCAGGTGTTAGACCTTCGGGTGGGGCGAGTAACCCGGGTCGAGCCAAACGCCAAGGCGCGAAAGCGGGCCTATCAGCTGTGGATCGACTTCGGGCCGCTGGGTGAAAAGCGATCGAGCGCGCAACTGACCGATGTGTATCGGTCGGAGGAACTGGTGGGTCGGCTCGTCGTGGCCGCAGTTAATCTGGGCACCCGGATGATCGCGGGCGTGCCGTCCGAGGTTCTCGTGCTCGGCCTCCCAAACGACGCGGGTCAGGTGGTGTTGCTGGCGGTAGAGAGGGAGGTTCCGTTGGGAGGGAGAGTGTTTTGAGAAAAAGCGTGAAAAGTGAACAGTGAACGGTGAACAGGGAGTACCGGTTTACCTCGGAGGTCCCTGTTCACTGTTTTACTGTTCAGGCTTTTCAAGCTCTCCCGTGTCGGTTGAACTGTCCGGTTCCGCCGGTCTCACCGCCAGCCCACTGACCGCGCCGTCCTTCGTCAGCGTCCACTCGATCACCACCGGCTGGCGCGCGGCGGTGAATGCGGCGGTGCGGCTGTAGACGTGCTCCGGCTTGAGCTCCGCAACGTGCTCGTCGACGGTCCGCTGCTCCCGGCCCAGCTGGTTGACGGCTCGGCCGGCGAAGGCTCCTAGCTCCGCCGCGCTGCCGAACACCCGCTGAAATTCAGGTGTGAAGCGAGCCCAGAGCTTGCCATATTCGGCTCCGTAAAGCCAGCTGGTGTAGATCCGTCCCCGCTCCAGTGTTTTACCGGCGACTCGGTCGCCGGGCGCGCAGGCAAGCAGCGCGAGTCCAAGAGGGGCCACCCGGAGCATCAGTCGAGGCATCGTCATGCGCGTCTACATCTCGGTTGATATGGAAGGCATCGCCGGTGTCGTACACGAGGATCAAACTAACCCCGTCGATCCCCGTTGCGCAGCCGAGTACGCCCGGTTTCGCAAGCTCATGACCGCGGAAGCCAACGCCGCCGTCGAAGGGGCCCTCGCCGGCGGCGCTTCCCAGGTCGTGGTCAATGATAGTCACTGGGACATGAGAAATCTGCTCCCCGAGGATCTCCATGAGGCGGCGGAGCTCCTGAGTGGAGGACCCAAACGGCTGTCAATGATGGAGGGCATCGAGGCTGGGTTCGATGCGGCACTGTTCATTGGGTACCACGCGAAGGCCGGTACGGCAGGGGCGATTCTCGATCACACGATGATGGACGCCATTCGCGACGTCCGGTTAAACGGTCGCTCCATGGGCGAGCTTGGGCTCAACGCTGCACTGGCAGGCGCGCACGGGGTCCCGGTCGCCCTGGTCAGCGGCGACCGGGCGACGGCCGAAGAAGCCAGAGCCCTGCTGGGCCCCGGGATCGATACCGTCGTGGTCAAGGACGCGGTGAGCCGGCATGCGGCCCGAAGCGTGGCACCTTCAGTGGCCCAGCAGCTTATTCGCGAAGGAGTCACCGCTGCCTTGCGGCGACCGCACACGCCCTTTACTCCTCCGAGCCCGAGCACGATCGAGGTGGCCTTTACCTATTCCTACCAGGCTGACTACGCGGAGCTCGCGCCCGGCTCGACCCGTCTCGGCCCCCTCACGCTCACCTACACCCACACCGATTTCTGTGAGCTCTTCCGTGCGTTCCGGGCCTTTTACAATCTCGCTCGCGGGCAATAGCACATAGGCATCGATGACGCAAGCCTAGTCCCTACTCCTGTTTGTGACAACTTGGCTTGACGATCCTGCCGAGTAGCGCTACCTCTAGCTCGCTCGATCCTTCACACAGTCCCGGTATACCAAAGCCGCTTCCAAGCGAGGTCCCCCATGAGCGCTCGATGGCCGATCGTCGTCATATCAATCGTTGGTTTGATCTGTACCGCCTGCGAAAGCGATATGGCGGCTCCTGAGGCGACCTCGACGAACGGTCCAAGCCTACGAGCAAGTGCCTTCACGCAGGTCACGAACTTCCCAATCACCATCGATATCTTCATTCCCTGTGCGAACGGCGGCCTGGGGGAGGAGGTTCTGCTGAGCGGCAATCTGCACGACGTGTTCCACGTGACATCTGATGGCAACGGCGGCTTTCACGTCAAGACCCACGATAGCCCGCAGGGGATCTCAGGAGTCGGCCTGACGACGGGACTGAAGTACCAGGCGACCGGTGTCACGCAGGAGAACTTCGACATCAAGGTCGCCCAGCACGACACCTTCGTTAATAACTTCCGGATGATCGGCCAGGGACCCCGGAACAACTTTGCCATACACAACAACATCCATGTCACCGTCAATGCCAACGGCGTCGTGACGTCGTCACATGACCATTTCAGGGCGACTTGCCAGTAGGTACGGGATCAAGGAGCGCTTCGAAGCACAAAGAACGGAAGCTCGGGAGGACAGCGAAACCGTGCCCGCACATCGGCCGTGCCGATGCCGCGAGAGACGTAAAGCCGGCCGAGCGTCGAGTCGTACCACCCTTCGAGAAAGCGACCGGATCCGGTCGGTGTGTAGGCTGGAACGCCAGGGATCCGAATCTGACCACCGTGGGTATGGCCGGCGAGCACCAGCGCCGGCCTCTGCGCTGGGGCGGGTGTGAGATAGTCGGCGAAGGCCGGTTCATGGATGGTCCAGATCGCAGGAATATCGGGTGGCAGTCCTGCGAGAGCAGCCGCGGCGTTGGGTGAACCGGAAAGCATGTCATCGAGGCCTACGAAGGCGATCCTCGCTCCTCCCACGTCAACGATCGTGTGCTGGTTCACCAGCAAGATTGCGCCGGCGTGTTCGTACACCCGGCGGGCAAGCGGGCCGGTCGCGCCACCCTGGTAGTCCCAATTTCCCAGAATCGCAATGGTGGCGAGCTTTCCCCGGGCCCCGCGCACGAACGCCACCAGGTCTTCCATCGCAGTGCTGGTTTCGCACTGATCACCGGTGAGCAGCACGATATCCGGCCGTTCGGCCTCCAACATCGCCAGCGTGCGCTCCACAGCGGCGCGGTTGGCCGGGAGGTGAACGTCGGAGACCTGAGCGATCGTGAGGCCATCGAGCGCCGACGGGAGGCCCGGGAGTGAGACTTCGTGCCGGCTGAGCTGAACCCGGCGGGGCTCGATGACGAACGCATCGGCACCGACGGCCGAGGCAAGTAATGTCCCAGTGGCCGCCAGAAAGCTGCGTCGAGAGACACGCGGCTCCTGGCGCAGAAGGGCATTGGGCTGTTCTGGCCCTTCGGTTTCCGCAGGCTGCGTCACTGCGAATCGGTGGGTAGGGTTTGGCTGACCAGTTGTTGGAAGCGCGGATCGTTTCGGAGACGTCCCCAGATCGGGTCGAGGCGCAGCTCACCCGGCGTGATCCTCGTGGGAATGGTCACTAGCCTCCGAAGCTGTTCGAGGGTGGCATCGGGATCACCGACAATTGCGTAGATCAACGCGAGCTGATCCAATCGGTTGGCCCCTTCAAAGGCATCGCGCGACAACGGGAGCAGCTCCACGGCGCGGCGGCCCTCTCGCACGGCATCAGCGCGGCGGCCCAGCCGGGCATAGGCGATGCCCAGAGCGCTGTGCGCCGCATCGTCGGTTGGGTAACGGCGCACCCTCCGTGCACTGGATGCGCGCATACTATCGAAGAAGACCCGCGCTCGTGCCGAATCGTTCAAGGCGAGCCGCGCTTCACCTTGTGATGCGTAGTACTCCACCGTGTCGGACCCGAATGCGGCGACCGGCAAGGCGGCCAGGGCAGCGCGGTCCTCAGGTGTGCCCAGCCAGACGAATTGCGGCCACGCGAACGCGAGGAGGTGCTGGCGATCACTGCGTTCAAGGCCTTCGTGCAAAACCCGCAATGCGGCGGCCGCGTCCCGCGACTGAAGGATAACGAGCGAGCGGAAGAAATAGCCCGAAGCCTGCTCGGGGGCGATGCGGATCATCCGATCCGCGATCTCGTTGCAGTCCGCAAACCGGCGCATCATGCAGGCAGTTTCAGCGCCCTGGAGCGCGATATCCGTGGAGCGGGGCTCGAGTTCGCCCGCATGCCTCTGCGTGCGCAGCGCCTGCGTCCAGCGCCCTTGCCGACGCTCGATCAGGCCGATCGCCTCGATGATGTCGGCGTCGTTCGGCCGGCTCCTCAGAGCTGCGGTGAACTCCTCGAGGGCCGCGGGATAATCGCGAAATCCCCAGTAGCGATAGTAGCCCCGTGCAAGCCTTGTCTCCGGCGCGTCTGGCTTGAGTGCTTGAGCGCGGTCCATGGCCGCCCGAGCAAGCTCCAGACGCTGAGGGCTCGAATCCCAGTGCTGCCAGTAGATGAATGCATGCGACATGCTCAACAGCGCCCAGGCGGCCGTGAAGCTGGAGTCGAGCCCCACAGCCCGCTCAAGCGCCTGCACTGTGTTGCGCACGTCGCTCTCTTCGTCGCCGCGGCTCCAGGTCTCGCGGGCCCGAAGGTAGTAATCGTACGCTGCGCTATTGTCAGTGGGCCGCGACGTAATTTCCTGCTTCGCCGGCTCCCCCAGGGCGACACCCAGCGCGCCTACCACCTTTTCGGCGATCGTCGATTGCACGTCGAAGACTTCTGCCAGCACGGCGTCGTAGCGGTCGGCCCAGACATGGCTGTCATCCGATACGCGGATGAGCTGCGGCGTCACCCGGATCCGGTTCTGGCCGCCGGCTTTCTCCCAGCGAACGCTCCCTTCCAGGACGTAGGCTGCCTCGAGTTCCTGCCCTATCTCCCGCACACTCTTCTTGGCGTCCTTGTATTGCATCGCCGTCGTCCGGGACGTGACTTTGAGGCCCGGCACTGCCGCGAGGCGGCTGGTGATCTCCTCGGTAATCCCGTCGGCAAAGTATCCGTCCGCTGGAGCGCCAAGGTTTTCGAAAGGCAGGACGACGAGCGATTTCGGCGCTGCTGTTCCAGCTGATGCCGACGCTGCCGCTCGGCGGCGCATGACCGCATACCCGGCCGCGAATGCCAGCAAAACTGCCGCTATGATCAAGACCCACTGCCTCAAGGGCCTGCGGGATTTGGGAGCGACGGTGGGAGTCGCCGCCGCGAACGGAGTCGTGGGCTCAAAATCTGCTGGTTGCAATGCCGACGATTCCGAGATCGCCGGATGCGGAGCCGTGCCTCCACTCGGAGTCACGAGTGGCTCGATCTGATGCAGCAACTCCTCCGCAGTCTGCCAGCGATCTGCGGCACGCTTCTCCAGACAGCGCATCACGGTCGCGGCGAGACTCGGAGGAATCGCGGTTCGCCGCTTGAGAATCGGCTCCGGCGAAGCGGTCACCTGGGCCACGAGCACCTGCTGCGGTGGGGCGCCCGCGAACGGCGGCAAGCCGGTGAGCATTTCATACGCGAGTGCGCCGACGGCATAGATATCGACTCGATGGTCAGCGTGCGGATCGGCCACCGCTTGCTCGGGCGCCATGTACATCGGCGTGCCCAGAGCGACTCCGGCGGACGTCAGCGTGGAACCGCCGACAGCGTCCGAGAGCGCCTTAGCAACACCGAAATCCGCTACCAGGGCATGCCCGCCCGAGAGCAGCACGTTGGCCGGCTTGATGTCGCGATGGACCACGCCCTCGGCGTGCGCGTAGGCCAGCGCATCGACTACATCGCGAAGTATCCGCACGGCATCGGCCACCGGCAGCTCGCCCTCGCGGGCCAGTCGCTCGCGCAGCGACTCGCCCTTCACGAACGGCATGGTGTAATAGAGGAGGTGGTCGGCTGACCCGGCGGCGAACAGGGGAACGATGTGGGGATGCTGAAGGTTAGCCGCGAGCTGAATTTCCCGCCTGAATCGCTCGGTGTTGATCTCGGCGGCCAGCTCGGGCGGCAGCACCTTGATGACGACGCGCCGCCGAAGCTCCCGCTGCTCCGCGATGAAGATGCGGCTCATCCCTCCGCCGCCCAGCTCGCGCTCGAGCTGGTAGGCATCGCCTAGCGCGGACTGCAGCCGCTCGCGGAGATCGGACAGCGGGACGGCCTCTACGGACGAGGTAGCTAACGATACCCATCCTGCGGGGGGCGAGCCAGCGCCTGGCGTATGCCCTTTGATCCCAGTATTCTAGGCAAAATCAACCATTCAGCCTCGAGCAGCTAACCGATGGTCGCTCGGGCCCTCGACGACCTCGTTCAGGGCCAGTGTCGTACCGCCGTGGGCCACATGATTTTTCCCGGCTATACGCTTCATCATGAGATCTTCCGCGGACAACGCCGGGTGGTGTTCCGTGGCAGCCGGAGTTCGGACGGCCTGGCGGTGGTCATCAAGACTGCGCCGGATGAGTTCCCGACCCCAGGGCAGCTTGCCGGCTTGCGTCGCGAGTTTGCGATCCTGAGCTCCCTGCAAATCGAAGGGGTGGTAGGGGCGGTGGACCTGATCACGCACCGTGACCGCGTCGCGCTCGTGCTGCACGATCCCGGCGGTATCTCCCTCAAGACCCTGATCGCCAGCGGCCCACTTCCGCCGTCCCGCACCCTCGATACCGGCATTCAGCTCGCCACGATACTCGGCCAGCTCCATCGCCTCGGCATTATTCACAAGGACATCAACCCGAACAACATCGTCATCGACCCCGATTCGGGGCGGGTGACGCTTACCGATTTCGGCATTGCCTCCCGGCTCTCGAGCGAGCAGCAGACACCGCGCCATCCCCACCTGCTCGAAGGTACTATCGCGTACATGTCGCCCGAGCAGACCGGCAGGATGAACCGCGACGTCGATTATCGCACCGATCTGTACTCGATGGGCGTGACGATGTACGAGATGCTGGTCGGACGACTTCCCTTCGACTCGTCGGACCTGCTCGAGTTGATCCACGGCCACATCGCGCGCCTGCCGGATGTACCAAGCGAGCGGCTCCCCGGCATCCCCGAACCGGTATCGCAGCTCGTGATGCGGCTGCTCGCCAAGATGCCGGAGGAGCGTTATCAGAGCGCGCACGGCGTTCGTGTCGACCTGATGAGCTTCGCCGATGAGTGGAACGCGACGGGGCGCGTCACCAGCCGGCCCTTGGGCGAGGACGATGCCCCAATTCGGTTCGTCGTGCCCCAGCGGCTGTACGGACGCGAGACGGAGGTAGCCGAGCTGCGAGAGGCGTTCGAGCGAGTGGCCACTGGCAACACCGAACTGATGCTCGTCTCGGGGTATTCAGGGATCGGCAAGACGTCTTTGATCCACGAGCTGTACAAGTCGCTCCCGCGACACCGAGGCCACCTCATCGCGGGGAAGTTCGACCAGTTGGCCCGCGACGTACCCTACCGGGCCGTGGTGCAGGCGTTCCGGGGCCTGGTTCGCCAGGCATTGACCGAAAGCGATCAGCGAATCCGCGAATGGGCCGAACGCCTAGCCGCTGCGCTCGGCGCAAACGCACAAGTGATCATCGAAGTGATTCCGGAACTTGAGCAGATCCTGGGGCCACAGCAGCCGGCGCCGGAGCTGGGCGCTGCCGAAGCACAGAATCGATTCAATCGCCTGTTCCAGAAGTTCGTCGGAGCCGTGGCGAGGCCCGAGCATCCTCTGGTGGTTTTTCTCGATGATCTCCAGTGGGCAGACTCTGCAACGCTCGCACTGCTGCCGTTCCTGGTGACCGACCAGGACATCAACGGCCTGCTGCTGATCGGCGCCTACCGCGACAACGAAGTGCCGGCCACTCACCCGCTTCGCACAGTCGTCGCCGACCTGGTGAGTCGACAGGTACCGGTCCGGGAGCTCCGTCTACCTCCGCTCGATGAGGCCCAGCTTCGCCAACTCGTCGCGGATACGCTCCGTGCCGACGAGGAGCACGCCGCGGCCGCCGCTGATGTCGTCCTCGCCAAAACCGGCGGAAACCCATTCTTCGTCAAGCAACTACTGCAATCGCTCCACCAGGACGGGCTAATCGCCCTGGATGAGAGGCGGGGCGGATGGCGGGTAGACCTGGAGGGCTTGGAGCGGGCCCAGGTCGCCGACAACGTGCTGAGCCTGATGACCGACAAGATCGCTCGGCTCGCTCCCCGCACCCAGCGAGCGTTGCGCCTGGCCGCCTGCGTGGGAGACCGGTTCGACCTCCAGACCCTGGCCACCATCAGCGAGGTCGAGCCGTGGGAAGCCGCCCGAGATCTCTGGGAATCGATCGAGGAAGGCCTGGTGGTGCCAGTCGAGAAGTCGTACGGATTTGCGCCGGATCTGTCGACCGGCATCGATCCGGCCGCGATAGGCTACTCCTTTCTGCATGATCGCGTACAGCAGGCGGCCTACATCCTCATCCCGGAGGAGGGACGGCGCCAGGCACATCTGACCGTCGGCCGGCAGTTGCTGGCCCGTGACGCCGGGGCGCTTTCCGAAGGGCTCTTCGACGTCGTCAATCATCTCAATTACGGCCGCTGGCTCATCGACAGCCACGCGGAGCGACAACGGCTAGCCGAGCTGAACCTCGCGGCGGGAAGAAAGGCCAAGGCCTCGGCCGCTTACCCGAGCGCGCTCAGCTACTTCGCGGTCGGGACCGAGCTGCTTCCCGCGGACGCCTGGACTGAGAGCTACGAGCTTGCTTTCGCGCTTCATCTGGAGCGCGCCGAGGCCGAATACCTCTGCGGGCGGCTGGAGGACGCCGAGTCCAGCTTCACCGCCCTGCTCGAGGGCTGCCGGTCTCCCTTGGATCGGGCCGACGTCTACGCGCTGTTGATTGTCGAGTTCGAGACGATGTCCCGATACGGCGACGCCATCGCCGCCGGCCTCGAGGGGTTGAGGCAGCTTGGGATCGATATCCCATCGGATCCGGCCGAACGGGAACGGGGCGTGGCTGCCGAGGTGGAGGCAATCCGCGAGGCTATAGGCAAACGGCCGATCGCATCCCTGGTCGATCTACCTCGGGTCGAGGACCCCCGCATCCGGCAAGCCATGCGGTTGCTACAGGCGGTCTGGGCTCCTTCGTACATCAGCGGAGAAACCAGGCTGGGCGACCTCGTCGTCGCCAGGCTGGTCCGGCTGTCGCTGGAGTGGGGAAACAGCGAGGCGTCAGCGTTCGGATATCTGCACCACGCCATGACCATCGGCTCCGTGCTGGGCGAGTACGAACGCGGAGCCGAGTTCGGGCAGCTCGCCCTGGCCGTGAACGAGCGCTTCAACGACCTGCGCCTGCGAGCCATCGTGCATCACCGGTTCGCCGCGCTGGTGAACCCGTGGCGCGAGTCGTTCGCGAACTGCATCCAGCACGCCCGCGAGGCGGTGCGAGCCGGGCTCGAGTCCGGGAATCTGCCAGTCGTGGGCTACGCGCAGTTCCAGCAGGCGTGGTATGGGATGCTGATCGAGCCGGACCTGGACACGTTCCGCGAGCGGCACGCACCCACGGTGGAAGTGCTGACCCGTCTTCAGTTGCACACCTACGCCGAAATGCAGCGGATCATGCTGCAGTGGGCGGAGGCGCTGCAGGGACGAACTGAAGCACCGACCAGCCTAGCAGGCCCCGAATTCGATGAGACGGAGTACCTCGAGGGCGTCGGGCGAAGCGGCATCTTCCGCGCACTCTTCGTTACGGCAAAGCTCGACCTGCTCTACACGTTCGGCCGGGTGGAGGAAGCGAAGCAACACGCGGAGCGCGAGCAGGCAGCCGCCGATGTCTTCGTCGGATCGATCTGGCCGGCAATGTTTGCCTTCCGGCGCATCCTCACCCTCTGCAGCTGGCTTCATGACGCGCCGTCCGCCGACCGATCGGATGCCGAATCGACGCTGGATGCATTAGAGGCGAGACTGCGACGCTGGGCCGAGAGCGCGCCGGCCAATTTTCGGCACCTGCACCTCCTGGCGACCGCGGAGATGGCTGCCGTTCGACAGAAACCGGGCGATGCCATGGCGCTGTACGAGGCCGCCCTCGATGCCGTCGCGACACAGACATCCCCACGCCCCAGGGCGCTGATCAATGAGCTGTACGGGCGCTTCTGGCTGCGACGTGGACAACCGGCAGTCGCCGGCATCTTCCTGTCCGAAGCACGCTATGGATACGCACAATGGGCGGCGACAGCCAAGGTCGCCGAGCTCGAGCAACGCTACCCGGACCTGCTGCAAAAGGCGGCCGGTACCGTAGAGACAGTTGCTCCGGCGGCTCCTTCCGCAGTGCTCCAGACGAGCGAAACACTCCAGAGTGCCGTCGACGTAGCAGCTGTCATCAAGGCCGCCCAGGCGATTGCGCGGGAAGTCGACCTCGAGCGCCTGCTCGATCGCCTGATGCGCGTGGCTTTGGAAAACGCGGGTGCCGAGCGGGGCCAATTGATCCTGGAACGCGCCGAGGGACCGGTAGTGCGGGTGGTCGGCTCCTTCGAGAGGATCGAGGTTCGGGCCGAGGAGGCGAGACCGCTATCGGAGAGCGCTGACCTTCCCGTGAGCCTGATTCAATACGTGCGGCGAACGCGGGAGAACGTCGTCATCGGCGACGCTCCAGTCGACGAGCGGTGTGCCAATGACCCATACGTGGTACGCGAACAACCCCGGTCCGTGCTGTGCACACCCGTGCTCAACCTGGGCACGCTGGTCGGGACGCTATACCTCGAAAATCGGCTCACACCGGATGCGTTCACTGCGGAACGGCTTCGGGTCATGCAATTGATCTCCGCCCAGGCTGCCATCGCAATCGAGAACGCGCGACTCTACCAGCGAACCCGCGAGGAGGTGGCCGAGCGAACCCGGGCCGAGGGTAAGCTACGGGCGCTAGCGG
>JBKPOS010000066.1:0-4022 GCA_046733215.1 Gemmatimonadota bacterium | reverse complement strand
GCCTGCTCGGCCTTGCCGTCTCGTATCTCGGAGCGCACGCGCTGCTGGCGCTCGCCTTCCCCGGCCAGCACAACATGCCGATCAACGCAGCGCCGTCGCCTCTCGTCATCGGTTTTGCCTTCGTGCTGTCGCTCGCGACCGGCGTCCTCTTTGGTCTGGCTCCAGCGATGATGGCGGCGCGGACGCAGCCCGCCGAGGTCCTGCGCGCCAATGCTCGGACGACCGCCCTCGGCGCCTCGCTCTTACAGCGCGCACTGGTTGTCCTGCAGGCGGCGCTTTCCCTTGTGCTGCTCGTGGCTGCGGGCCTCTTCGCGGAGAGCCTCGACAAAGCCGAGAACGTCGACATGAAGCTCGATGCAACGAACCGATACGTCGTCCACATCAATCCACAGGCGGCCGGTTACAAGAACACAGAGGTTGAACCACTCTACCGTGCCATTGAAGACCGCTTCCACGCCATTCCTGGCGTTCTCAAAGTTGGTCTCGCCACCTACACGCCAATGGAGCAGAACAACTGGGGATCTGGCGTCAAAATTCAGGGCGAGCCGGACCTGAATAAAGGTGCTTCCTGGGTGAAAGGCAACGCTGAGTACTTCGACTCTGTCGGCACGCGTGTCGTCATGGGTCGTGGCTTCACGCCGCAAGACACGCTGCATGCGGCGCCCGTAGCCGTCGTCAATCAGGAGTTCGTCAAGCAGTTTTTCGGCAAACGAAATCCGATCGGCCATCGCTTTGGCTTTTCCGGTCCGGCCAAGACCGCTCAGGATGGGGCGCACGAAATCGTTGGCGTGGTGGAAGACACCACCTACACCAGCGTCTACTGGAAGGACCACGCCATGTACTTTCTGCCGCTCACACAGCCTGCCGGCATTCCAGGCCCAGACAATCCTCTCGAAAAGGACCAATCCATGTATGCCGGAGCGATCGTGATTCAGGCCGCGCACTCGATGCCCGGCTTTGAAAAGATCATCGGCGACACACTGGCGAGCATCAATCCTAACCTCACCATCGTAAAGTTCCAGACATTCCAGCAGCAGATTGACGATCGATTCATCCAGGAACGGCTGATCGCACGGCTCACGTCTCTGTTCGGCCTGCTGGCCCTTCTCCTCGCTGCCATCGGTCTGTATGGCGTCACCGCCCATACCGTCGTCCGCCGCACGACGGAGATCGGCATACGCATGGCATTGGGAGCCGCGCGCGCCCGCGTCATCGGAACGGTCGTGCGCGGCGCCTTGCTGCAGGCCGTCACCGGGCTCGCTATTGGCGTCCCACTGGCAATGTTTTGCGTCCGGTACGTGAAGTCGCAGCTTTATGAGATCACCACGGTGAGTGTGCCGCTCATCGCCATCGCCATTGCCGTGCTGGTGTCTGCGGCGGCGATTGCCGGCTTCATTCCCGCGCTGCGCGCCGCCGCGATTGATCCCGTGCGGGCCTTGCGCGCTGAGTGAACACGCTCGACGCGGCGGACGCCCGCGATCTTCAATCGCCGCCATACGTTGACGGCCCGGTGAGTGACGACTACGATGCAGAGTCGGCACTACACCCATGCTCCACACGCGCGTTTCGCACTACGACGTCATTCGACCGCTCGGCAGCGGCGGTATGGGCGTGGTGTACGAAGGCGAAGACACGCGGCTCGGCCGGCGCGTAGCCCTCAAATTCCTGCTACCCGCGCTGGGGCGTGATCTGAAGGCGTTAGATCGGTTTCAACGCGAAGCACGCGCGGCGTCAGCCCTGAATCACCCGAATATTTGCACGGTCTACGGGATCGAGCAGCACGAAGGATCGTGCTCACCGCCGGACTGTCCAAGTGAGCACTTCATCGTCATGGAGCTGCTCGAGGGGGAAACTCTGGCGCAGATGATTGACCGCCATCATCGGTTCGACCTGACGCAGTTGCTCGACATCGCGATGCAGATCGCTGATGCGCTGGAGTCGGCACACGCGAAGGGCATCGTCCACCGTGACATCAAGCCGGCTCACATTTTTCTCAGTCCACGACGCCAGGTGAAAATCCTCGACTTTGGGATCGCTCAAATCGAAGGCGCGCGAGCCATCGCGGACGCTTGGGAATCAGAGGCAGAGACGACCGGAGGGTCGCAACTGACGGTCCCAGGTACGGCGATTGGCACGGTGGCGTACATGTCGCCGGAACAGGCGCGCGGGTGGCTCACCGACGCGCGCACCGATCTGTTTTCCCTCGGCACCGTGCTCTATCAGACCGCCACTGGCGGTCTCCCGTTCAAAGGGGAAACGTCCGCGATGGTGTTCGACGCCATCTTCAACCGCGATCCGGTGCCCGTCACGCACGCCAACGCGGAGCTGCCCGCCGAGTTCGGACGAATTCTCAACAAGGCGCTCGAGAAAGATCGTAACCTCCGTTACCAGACCGCCACCGATCTGAAGATCGACTTGAGCCGGCTTCGGCGCGACATCGACCCCACCAGGAAGACAGCCGCTGAAGCCACTAGCCCCGACACGTCGGCTGAGCGATCCGTCGCGGTGCTGTTCTTCGAGAACCTGAGCGGGGTGAAGGAGGACGAGTACTTCCGGGACGGCATCACCGAAGACATCATCACCGAGCTGTCCAAGATCAAGGGCCTGAACATCTTTTCGCGCGCCACGGTGCTCGCCTACCGCGATAGACTCGTCACGCCCGCCCAGATCGGCCAGCAACTCCGCGCCACGTGCGTACTCACCGGTAGTTTGCGGCGCGCCGGCAACCGGCTGCGCATCAACGCGCAGCTCGTCGACACACGGACGGACTTTCCGCTCTGGTCCGAGCGGTACGACCGCGAGATGCAGGACGCGTTTGAAGTCCAGGACGAGATCGCACGCAAGATCGCCGAAGCGCTGCGCGTCACGCTCGCGCCTCAGGGCTAGGCGGCGCGCTCCACGGAAACCTCAGACCCTCACAGTGATTCCGGATTCACATCCCAGCTGCGGAGGATGGCCGATTCATCGGCGGCGCTCGTTGCTTTCTTGAACCGCGCGCCGGACCGACCCTTGACGCGACGTTCACACTCTGCCCATGTCCCGTGGCGCATCGGAGTGCCGTCGACCAGGCTTAAATACGAGTAGGCAGAGGCCGCCGACGAACGCCCGCCGGTGGAGGTGTGCCGCCGGCGGGGCACCGTCGTGTCCTCAGGGCGATCGAAGATCGCGACATCGTAGCCCGAAAGTGGACCGCGATAGAGCACGACAGGCTCGCCTCGCGCGAAACCGTCGGCGATCGCGTCCACACGCTCGTTGCCCGGGATACCGGCGTGCCCGCGGACATAGTGCCACGCGATGCCCGCCTTGCCGCGCGCGCTGGACAGTCGATCCAGTTCGAGCCACAAGTCGCGGTTGAGGACGTCGGTTCCCTCGGCGGTCTTCCACTGCCGCCGCCGCCAACCCCAGATCCACTCGCTAATGCCCTTGATCACGTAGGTCGAATCCGTGTGCACGTCGACGGCCTGACCGGCTTCACGGAGGGCGAGCAGCGCCTGAATCGCGGCCGTCAATTCCATCTTGTTGTTCGTCGTGTGCTCGGCGGCGCTCCCCAGCTCCGTGATCTGCCCGTCCGGGGTGGCGATGACGACACCCCAACCCCCCGGTCCGGGATTCCCCTTGGCCGCTCCGTCACAGAACACCACGATTCGATCCGTGCGCATTGTTTCTCGCTACGGAAGTTTCGACCTGCTCGACAACGGCTATCGCTCTGGTTGAAGTGACGCGATGTACGCTGTGAGGTCCACGATGTCCCGATCGGTAAGATTGGCGACGACAGGTTTCATCGAAAGTGCATTGCGCCCATCGCGAGCGCCGCTCTTGAAATCGTAGAGTTGCCGTGCAGTAGCACTCGGCGAATGCCCTGACAGCGGCGGGAACAGATCTCCCATTCCCTTTAAGCCCTCTCCATGACAAGTGGCACACGGAAGTGTTCTGCCGGCATCACCAGTCTTCGCCAGCAGCTCGCCCCTCTTGATGCTTCCCTCCGGCACGTAAGCGATGAACCCGGACGTGGCATCGCGCAA
>JBKPOS010000065.1:0-25352 GCA_046733215.1 Gemmatimonadota bacterium | reverse complement strand
CTCGACGCTGTCGTCACCAATACCGGTCACGTCGCGAAGGGCGAGCTGCTGGAGCTTACGGATGAGGATTGGCGGGCCGGTGTCGATCTGCTGCTGCTAAGTGTGGTGCGGATTGCGCGAGCCGCGACGCCACTCATGCTCGACACCGGAGGCGGAGCGTTCGTGAACATTTCGAGCTTCGCCGCGGCTGAGCCCAGCCTGCGACATCCCGTCTCGGCAACGCTGCGCGCCGCGCTCGGCAACTTTGCCAAGTTGTACAGCCAGCGGTACGCCAACCGAGGCCTTCGCATGAACAACCTGCTGCCCGGCTGGATCGCCACCTATCCGGTCGACACGGAAGCGATAGCGCGGATAGCAGCCGGACGAGCAGGCACGCCGGAAGAGGTGGCGCGCGCTGCGGCATTCCTTGCCTCGGCCGACGCCTCGTACATCACCGGCGAGAGTTTATTGGTGGACGGGGGCCTGGTGCGGGGGGGCTGATGCGAAACGAGCCACCCCTGCTTGGAGTGGCCCGTTGCCGCCTGCAAGCATCGGTTGTCAGGGACGCTCGGCGGGAACGTTGTAGTAGAACTGCTCACGGACGACCTTGCCGTCCTTGACCGTGTACAGCGCCATCTCGGTCATCGTGACCCGCTGACCAGTCGGCTTGAACGTGGTGTCGTAGGTATACTGCACCGCGAACTGCCCCTCGCCCACGAACGGCCCGTTCACCTCGCGCGAGTGTACCTCGTTGTTGTCGAACCACCACTTATTCTTGCCCTTCACCGCCTCGAGTCCGGTCATCTCGGCCGGCATGTTCTCGTCGCCCATCGGCTCGACGCTCACGATCTTGGGCGAGTAAAGCTGCTCGACGGCGTCCATATTGCGCCCGGCTCGGCAAAGCGTTACCAGCTCTTGCGCCACCGAACCCGTAGAGGCAGGTGCTGCAGTAGCCATGTCATCTCCTGGTTGATCGTCCGAGCCCATATTAGCCGGTCACACCGATGCCGCCAGGCACAGTTCGGTAACAGGACCCTGGCGTCAGCCTCAGCAGGTTCACGTTGGGACGAGGAGCCCAAACCCATGAGCACTCCAGTCCAGGATCCGCAGACCGAAGCCACCCGGAACACCGTTACCCGGTTCAACGAGGCATTCAATCGCCACGATGTGGATGCAGTTATGGCGTTGATGACCGATGATTGCCTGTTCGACAGCACCCGGCCGCCACCGGATGGCGAACGCCTGATGGGCCAGGGCCAGGTTCGCAAGTTCTGGGAAGAGTTTTTCCAGCGCTCGCCCCACGCCCGCTTCGAGACGGAAGAAATGGTCGCCGCGGGAGACCGGTGCGTGGTGCGCTGGACTTATCACTGGGTCAGAGACGGCAAGCCGGGGCGTGTCCGCGGCATCGATCTGTTTCGCGTGTATGAAGGGCGAGTGGCTGAAAAGTTATCCTACGTGAAGGGCTAGGACGCTGATGGGCCCGTCCGTCACGCCGCGCTCCGACTCGAGTTGCTCGCCCGACGATCGCGCAGTTCATTGAGATGCTGAAGAAGGGAAAAGCATTTCTTCCCTGACACTGGCATCCGGCCCGCCGCGGCTCCAATATTGCTCACGCCCGCGCACTGAATCCCAGAACCGGAGAACGTGATGCGCCTCACAAAGGTGCTTGGCTTGGCTTGCTTGGTCATGGTAGTGGCATTTGCACCTTTGGATCCGTCCACCGCGCTCCAGGATTCACTGGTTGTCGGAGGTGGCAAGCATCACGCAGCTCCCGAGCGGCAGGACAATCCGTGGCGTGATCTTGCAGGTCTGCCGGTGGCCGCTTTATTGGGCGCGGCGCTCGCCTTTCGACCGGTGCGCCGAGGGACGCCTGCTCGTGATCCCGCAGTCATTCAGACGCAGATCGTGCTTGCCGTGGTGGGAGCGCTCATCATGGTGGTCGTCGGGGCGAGCCTGGCGCGGGCGTTCGGGATTCTCGGCGCAGCCAATCTGGTGCGTTATCGAGCAAAAATAGGAGACCCCAAGGACGCGGCGGTCATGCTGGTTGCGCTCGCGGTCGGGCTCGCTTCAGGAATCGGACTCTACCTGCCAGCCGCGGCAGCCACCTTGTTCATTCTGATCGTGCTGTGGGGCCTCGAATCGATCGAACCCGCCCCGGTGAAGGTTTTCGACCTCAAGATCAAGGGAAAGTCGGCATCCGACATCAAGCCCAAGGTCGAGAAACTGCTGCACGAACTCCACCTGCGCCACGAGCTCCGGGCGACTGGCCAGGACGAGCTGTCTTATCACGTCACGTTCCCGGCGCGGCGGAAGACCGATCGCGTCGCGAGCGCCATTCTGGCGCTCGATTCGGAACAGAACCTCACGGTAGAGTTGGAACCCGCAAAAGAGAAGAAGTCCTGACCATATGAAGCTGCTGGTGCAGCCCGACGACGGCGTCGGGCCGGTGCTCGAAGCCATCGAGCAGGCAAAGACGTCGCTGGACCTGTACGTGTTCCGGCTCGCCTATCCCAAGCTGAAGCGTGCCCTGGCGGATACGGTGAGCCGCGGCGTGGCGGTCCGGGCGCTCATCGCGCACGTGACTGCTGACGGAAACTCGACGCTGCGCAAGCTGGAATCGGACCTGCTCGGGATGGGGGTGACGGTGTCCCGAACCGCCGAGGACCTGATCCGCTATCACTGCAAGGTGCTGATTGCGGATCGTACAACGTTGTATGTCCTGGGCTACAATCTCACGCGCCGCGACATCGGGCAAGCGCGGAGCCTGGGTCTCGCAACCCGGCAAAAGGCCCTGGTTGCGGAGGCCATTCGCCTGTTCGAGGCAGACTTCGATCGCCAGTTGTACACTCCCAAGCTCGACGAGTTCGTGGTGAGTCCCTTCAACTCGCGCGCTTCCCTTCTCTCGCTCATCAAGGGAGCCAAAGAACGACTTCTCATTTACGAGCCTAAGCTGACCGATCGGCTTATGCACAAGGCAATCGAGCTGCGAGCTCACGAAGGGATCGACGTTCGGATCATCAGCAAGGCCGCGACGAAGAACGGAGCCTTCGAGGTCGCGGCTTACCCGGGGGACCGAATGCATATCCGAGCCATCGTCCAGGACTCGAAACGCGTCTTCATCGGCAGCCAGGGCTTGAGGCGGGCGGAGCTCGACCGTCGGCGTGAAGTCGGCGTCATTGTCGATGACAGGGATGTCGTCCGCGCGGTTGCCCGGATCTTCGAGGCTGATTGGGAGCAGACCCCGGCGGGACGCCGCAGCGGGAAACGAAAGAAGGCAAAGGCGTGAGCGGGTCGCTTCCGTCGCTTCGGCCGGTCATCTATGTCGATCTATCCGTGATCGAGGACGCGCTCAAAGGTCGTATGAGACCGCGTGACCGAGCGGCTCTATGCCGACTGTCAGCGATGGTGAGCGAAGACGTGCTGTCGTTCTACTGCCCGGGAGAGGGTCGGGACTCTATCGAACGCGCGTCCCCGGAGCAACGCGAGAAGCATGCCCGGGAATACGCAGCTCTCCTCGTGCTAGGCCGCGTAGATGCCGCTTGGCTCGGGGAAGACGCAGGACGGGATCAAACGGAGACCGCTGACTGTCGGGTCCTCGCCGATTGGCTGGGGAATGCTGCGGACGCGAGATTTGTCCTCCATGCCCGCTCCTTGGGAGTCCGCGACCTCGTCGCTGCGGACTCGAGTTCTGTTGTGAAAAATATGGGAGAGATCGAGAGGAGGCTTGACCTCAGGGTATTTCGGCCGGCTGACTATCTGTCCCGCTGGTCTACCCAGCAGCGTCTTCCCGGCTGACGCACTGCCGAAACCGCCGCGAGGCGCGGCGGTCCGGCCGCTCGGTGCGTGCCTTAGGGCTTCTTCACGGTATCCTTGTCCACTACACCGCCACCCTTCTTAGCGGTGTCGGTATGCACCGTCGTATCGTGCTTGATAAGGGTGGTGTCCTCGGTCTTCGTCTGGGTGACGGCCGTGTCCACCGCGGTACCCGCGTTGCCCGTCTCGACGTCGGCGCCGGGACGGTTGGCCGGCTTCTGGCATGCTGCAACCGCGAGCAACATGGTCGTGCCTGCGATCAATACTCTCATGCAAACCTCCAGGTCTGAACCCCACGCGTCTCGGCTAGAGCTCAAAGTCGGAAAAGAAAAGTCACCTGCCGCGCCCCCTGATTGTCTGCGATTCGGGTGCAACCATCGGTGATGCTACTCACGACTGCCTCTTGCCGAATCGGACATATCACCAAAGGCCAGTGCGGAACTATGCCTCAGGTTGGTTTCTCCCGTTCGCGGCGCTCCGCGACTTCGAGAAACCGGAGCACCATCGCTTCGTCGTTGCGCAATTCTCCGGTGCCATTCCGGGCGCATTCGCACCAGAGGTTGAACCACACGGGATCCTGATAACATCCCAGCACCCAGGGATGGATGTAACTCTTGCGACAGACCGCGACGGTGTTGCCGAGTTCGTGGGCCACCGCGCCGATTGCCTCCAGCATGGCAGCCTTTGCATCGCGCTTCGACTCCGGCGCGCCGGCATTGCGGAGCCCGCGAGTGGCCACCAGCGTTCCAGCCCAGGTGCGGAAATCCTTCGCTGTGAAGTCTTCGCCGGAAATCAGCCGCAGATACTCGTTCACGTCCGCCGAATCGATTGGCTGGGGCTCACCTTCTTCGTCCAGGTATTGAAACAGCTCCTGGCCGGGAAGTTCTCGACAACGTTTGACCAGACGGGCGAGCCTGCGGTCGCTCACCTGCACGGTCTGGGTCTTCCCTCCCTTGCCACGAAAGTTGAGCCGCACCCGCGCGCCCTCGATCTCAACGTGCCGGCCGCGCAGTGTCGTGAGCCCGAACGAATTATTGGCTCTGGCGTACTCTGCATTGCCCACCCGGATGAACGTGGTCTCGAGCAGCCGCACGATCATCGCGAGCAACTTGTTCCGCGGCAGACCGGGAAGCGAAAGATCTTCCTTTACGCGCTCGCGGATCTTCGGCAACGTGCTGCCGAAAAGCAGCATGCGGCCGTATTTGGTCTCGTCTCGGACTTCGCGCCAGCGCTGGTGGTAGCGATACTGCTTTCGTCCGCGCGCGTCGCGCCCGGTTGCTTGCAGGTGACCGTTAGCGAGCGTACTGATCCAGACGTCGGTCCAGGCGGGCGGAATTGCGAGCGCTCGAATTCGGGTCAGCGTGGCTTTATCACGGATGGGCGTGCCGTCGGAACCGACGTAGGAGAAACCTTTTCCCGACCGGCGTCGTCGGATGCCCGGCCGGGAGTCGGCCACATATCGAAGGTCGGCTGCCTTCGCCGCCTCGATCGGCTCATCGCGCCGAGCCAGTTTGCGTTTGCCGCGGTTGGTGCGACTCTTTTTCGCAGCCATAAGTTGGCTATGGTATGCGGCCAATGCGGCAAGGGCCGTGATCTGGTCGTGGTCGGGAGCGTGTTCCAGCTTATGAATCGAGCACCGATTGGTTTGGGACGCTTGCGCAGGCTGTGCCTCGCCCTACCAGAGGCTCATGAGGTTGAAGCCTGGGGTGAGCCGACCTTTCGAGTGAAGAACAAGCTGTTCGCCATGTACGCGAGCGCCGCCACCCACCACGGAAACGGGCGGCCCTCAGTCTGGTGCAAGGCGGCCGAAGGGAATCAGGGACTCATGGTTCGTGCGGCTCCGGACCGTTTTTTCATCCCGCCATACGTGGGGCCGAGTGGATGGGTAGGTGTGTGGCTCGACCGTGGCCCGGACTGGGCTGAGCTGGCTGATCTGCTGCGGGATGCTTACCTCCTTGTCGCGCCCAAGCGCCTCGTGGCCTTAGTGGGGCGATAGCTTCAGCGCGCTTCGTTGATCGTGGCGACATCCGTCTGGACGGTGGGCCATTCCACCAGGCCCTTTGACCTGTTCCTTGCGCTGCTCTCCGCGCATCGCATCGAGACCGTGGCTGACGTGCGCCGTTATCCTGGATCCCGGCGCTGGCCGCAGTTCAGCCGCAATGCCCTTTCCGAGGCTCTAGAGGCCCACGGCATTGCGTATCAATGGCTCCCCGATCTGGGCGGCCGACGGGACCCCTCAGCAGACTCGGTCAACACGGGATGGCGGAACAAGGCCTTCAGAGGCTACGCCGACTACATGGAGACCAGCGATTTTGCCGACGGTCTCGCGAGCCTCACGAGCGCGGCGCTCGGCTCGCGAACGGTCATCATGTGCGCCGAGGCGGTCTGGTGGCGTTGTCATCGCGGGTTGATCGCCGACGTTCTCCGGTGGCTGGGCTTCGATGTGTGGCATATTCTGAGCGCCGAGTCAGCCGAGCTGCATCCCTACACGCCCCCTGCGCGTATCGTGGATGGCCGACTCAGCTATGCCGCCGACGCTCCGGGCCACTCTTCCGCAAACTTCCCCGGCACAACACCTTGAAGCCGTGATTCGGCGGGCAGCAGCGTGACGGCGATCTCGCGACGCCCTGGCAACATTCCCGTTGCGATGATGGGAGCGTGAGTATGGCATTTCTAATCGGCCGCGTTCTATACGGCGGGTTCTTCGTGATATCCGGGGCGCGGCATTTCATCAATCTGAAGAGCATGAGCGCCTATGCCTCAAGCAGGGGAGTTCCGGTGCCGCAGGCCGCTGTCCTGGGCTCCGGGCTCATAGCGGTGCTGGGCGGCCTGAGCATCATGCTGGGCGCCCTACCGACAGTGGGAATCATCCTGCTGGTGATGTTCCTGATCCCGGTCTCGCTCATGGTCCACAACTACTGGGCGGATACTGATCCGGCAGCTCGTCAGTCGAATCAGATCCATTTCATGAAGAACGTGGCACTGCTGGGAGGCGCGCTCATGTTGTCGGCGATACCCGGGCCCTGGGGTTGGAGCGTGCTCCCCTGACCCGGTCTCGCATCTACTCGAAGGAGATCCTCGTTCCGCCGGAGGCGATAGACGTAAATCGGCACGTCAGCAATCTTGCTTACGTCCAGTGGATGCAGGACATCGCCATCGAGCACTCGGCTGCGGCCGGCTGGCCCATGGCGCGCTACCTCGAGTTGGGTGCGGGCTGGGTGGTCAGGTCCCATTTCATCGAATATCTCCGGCCTGCCTTCGAGGGCGAACGTCTGAGCGCGCACACGTGGGTTCCGCGGTTCGACCAGCGCGTGACCCCGCGCCGGTATCTGTTCGTACGGGAATCCGATCATGAGATCGTCGCGCAGGCGGAAACGCGCTGGGTCTTCGTGGATCTCGCCAGCGGGCGCCGGCGGCCGTTGCCCCCTGAGCTGATCGATGCTTTCGAGGTGGTGCCGGAAGAAAGCGATGTTCGCCGGATACTCGGCTTCACCACCTGATGCGGACGCCTGGTGGAATATTGGGCGGCTACACGCAAGTCGAACCGGACATCCCAGGAGGGCTGATGGGATCGATCGATAGCACTGCCAGTCCGCAACTGGACTGGATCAGAAATGCCATGAGGGCCGCCGAAGCGCACGTGCGCCGGCTCCGGCGGGCGGACGCCTGGGCCATTATCATCGGGACGATCGCCAGCGGGCTGGCGGCGTTCGTCGCCGGGATCACCGCGGTTCAGAAGCAACCGCTGGTGGCCGGAAGCTGGGCCAACACCTGTGCCGTCGCTGCAGTGCTCAGCCTTGCAGCGGCGCTGGCGACGGGGCTGCACAAGGGTCTCGGAATCTCCGACCGGCTCACCAAGGCGTCTGCCTGCAGCGGCAAGCTTCGAGCGCTCGACCTGGCAGCCACGCTGGGTGGTCGCGCTCCGACTGATCTGGCCCGTGAGTGCGAGCAGGTCGCGGCCGAATTTCCGGACTTTCTGATTTGAGCTCCGAGACTAGGCCGGGCCGTTTGTGGCGCGCCGTAGTTCTTCTGATCGCGTCCCTGCCCTCGTCAGCCTTCGCTCAACGCGCCGCCGTGCCCGATGACTTCCCGGGCCTCACGCATTGCGACTCCGGCCGGGCCGTCACCCGTATGCGGGCCGACATACAAGACACACTGGTTCGAGCGCAGCTCGAGGCCCACGAAGCCGTGCATCGTGCGCAAGCCGGGAAGTTCGCCACTTGCGAAGCGTTCACTGCGAGCCTCGCCACGGCCCGTCATATCATAGACGCGGAGCTTCCGGCGTATTGCGCGCAATGGCGAGTCGCGGTTGCGCAGGGAGTGGACACCATCGATCTGCGACGGGATTACGCCTGGCGCATCGCGGCCCAGTCCGGCGCGATGGAGAATCGGCTCCAAGTGCTGCAGCGTTTCAAGCTCGAGTGCCCGGGCGCCGGCGAATGAGGCGCGCTCTCCTTGTGGTGCTGGTGCTTTTCGCCGCCTGGTTCACGATCGAGTTCATCCGAGGCGTGACCCGCAGGGGATCGTGGCGGCCCCGACCGATCGAAAGCCTCACCGGGTTCGTGACTGTCTTCTTCGATACCTTCGGCATCGGCTCCTTTGCCACCACCACCGCGGTGTTCCGTGCCTGGCGGGTCGTGCCCGATGAGCTGATCCCCGGGACCCTTAATGTGGGGCACATGGTCACGTCGGTGATGGGAGCGGTGATCTTCATTCAGTTGGTACCAGTCGAGCCCCTGACATTGATCGCCATGATTGCATCATCGGGACTCGGCGCGTGGCTCGGTGCCGGCATTGTCGCCCGGCTGCCGCGCCACAAGGTGCGGCTGGGGATGGGCCTCGCGTTGAGTGCGGCGGCCAGCATCATGCTGCTCTCCCAATTGCACCTGCTCCCCGGCGGGCGCGATGCCGCAGGACTTCACGGTGCGGCGCTGGTCGTGGCCGTAGTTGGGAATTTCCTGCTGGGAGGCCTGATGACGCTCGGGATCGGGCTCTACGCGCCTTGTATGATTCTCGTCAGCCTCCTGGGCATGAACCCGCGGGCCGCCTTTCCAATCATGATGGGTTCGTGCGCCTTTCTCATGACCATCAGCGGAACCCGGTTTGTCCGAGCCCAGCGCTTTCAGCCGAGCGCCGCGGTGGGGCTCACATTGGGCGGGATCCCGGCGCTTTTGATTGCAGCCCTCGTGGTGAAATCACTCCCGCTCAACGCAGTGCGATGGCTGGTCGTCTTTGTGGTATTCTACACGGCGCTGACCCTGGTTCAGGCAGGCCGCCGCGAGCTCGCGTCGCTACGGCAGCGAGTCCCGGTCGATCTCGAGGCCAGTGCCTGAACTGCCAACCGCGCCAGGATGAGGACAGTCGCATGCCCGATCGAACTCTCAGCTCGCCCGCTCCACCGCCTGCGGTATCGCTGCCGCCGCGCTACGGCTCGCCGATTTCGTTGGCTGCCGCCAAGGTCGTAATGGAGGCCGCGGAACGCGAAGCCCTGCGAAACTGTTGGCCGATGGTCATTGCCATCGTGGACAGCACCGGTCACCTGGTGGCTCTCCATCGACTCGAGCAGGCACAGTACGGGAGCGTCCAAGTCGCCCAGGCGAAAGCGGAGACCGCGCTCAACTTTCGCCGCCCGACCAAGACATTCGAAGAGGCGCTCGCCGCCGGCGGAGTCGGACTCCGGGTGCTGGGTGTGCCACAGGTCACCCCGCTCGAAGGCGGCATTCTTCTGATGCGGGACGGCGAGATCATCGGCGCCATCGGAGTGTCCGGCATGCAGTCGGCCCAGGACGCGCAGGTCGCACAAGCAGGCGCCGACGCGCTGGCACAGGCGCCAAGGTAAACCCATAGCCTCGTGCATACCCGTGCCACGGAGCTGATCGAGATGTTGGGGCTGACGCCCCACCCGGAAGGCGGCTACTTCCGCGAGCTCTTTCGGAGCGCCACTCGCGTCCTTCCATCCGACGGACGCGGCCCTCGCGCTGCGCTCACGACGATCTACTTCCTGCTCACCCGTGACCAGATGAGCGTTTGGCACCGGGTGCGGTCGGACGAAGTCTGGCACCACTACGAGGGTGCGCCGTTGGAGCTGTTCCTGATGCCCGAGACCGATCCCAGCGTCGAGCGGTTCGTATTGGGCCCGTGCAACAGCTCGGCCGCCCCAATCCGTTGGGTATCCGCCGGATGGTGGCAGGCCGCGAGATCGCTGGGCGACTACACACTGGTGGGCTGCACGGTGGGTCCGGGGTTCGAGTACTCAGACTTCGAGCTGCTGGCGGATCGTCCTGATCTGGCCGAACGGCTGAGCCGAGCCTCCCCCGAGATCCGACTGTTCGTCGGCCACCGGCAGGAATAATCGAGGAGCCAGGCACCTTGCCAACCGCCGTGCGCCGAATGCTGCTCTTCGCGCCTCCCGCCCTGCTCAGCATCGTCAATTTCAGACATCCAATACTGACCGCCCCGATTTATCGCAGCGTCAGCCCGCACATGCCCTGGTGGAGCACCCTGCACTTGCTCAACCTGGGATTGTTTGCAGTGCTGGGATTGGCGGTGTATCTCCTGCTGGCCGGTGTGCACAACGCTGCCGCAACCCTGAGCAGGGTCGCACTCGCGCTGTTCGTTCCGCTCTATTGCGCGTTCGATGCTTTAGCCGGGCTCGGAACCGGGCTGCTGGCGCGTCTCGCGAGTCGGTTGCCGTCGGATCAGGCCGGCGTCGCAGAGTCACTCATCGACCGGTACTGGAGCAGCGGAACCATCAATGGTCTCTCGGTCGCCGGATCCATCGCCTGGGTCATTGCACTGCTCTCGGCAGCCGTGGCAGCCACCGCACCTGAACGTCGCCGGCCCGCTGCGATCGCAGCCGTGGCCATCTTCCTCGCAGGCGGATGGGCCCGCACACCTTTTCACCGGAGCCGGCGGAATGAGCGCGACGCCGGCCTGGTGGCTCACGACCCTGGCCTCGGGTGTTGTCATGCTGGTCATTGCCAAGCCGGGAGTCGTGACCGCCTTGCTCACACTGGCGGCTCTTCTTTTCGGGGCCGCCCATGTTCCACCCACCGGTCCGTTGGGTGCGCTGTGTTTTCTCGGTGCAGCGTTACTACTAGAGCTCGGCCTCGCCGGGCCCCTTGCCGGCCGCTCGAGCGAGGGGCACTCTCCGCGTCTCGAAGCCCCGGCATGATCAACGCGGGGTGTGGAACGGCGGCACGGCCCCGCGCATTTCGCTGGGCAGGGCGGCTCAGTCTGAGCTCGGTGCTCGCGCTCGGCGGCTGTGTGGACAATCTGGCAGTCTGCGTCGACAGCAGCGGAATCGCCGCCATTGTCGTGCAGATCCGTGATGCCGTGACCGGAGCACCTCTCGCGGCCGGCTCTCAGGGCTCGATTCGAGACGGCGAATACGTCGATTCGCTGCGCCCTCCCAGCGCAGACGCATCCGGTCGGGTGTTGACGCTGAGCGCCGGCCAGGGACGGCCCGGCACATACACCGTGACTGTAACCCATCCCGGATACCAGACCTGGCAACAGACGTCGGTCCTGGTTGTAGTAGGCAACTGTGGCTTGGCCAGTCAGGTGCTGCATGCGAACCTCGAGCCGCTTCCCTGAACTAGGCTCCAGCAGTTTCGCGTCGGCACGCGCGTCGGGGCTGGCCGTGCTGGTCGCCGCCTGCGCCACGTCTTCCCAGAGCGCGCCGACTCCAGCCGCGTCCGTCAGCTGCACTGCTGCAGCACCGGCGCGACGGCAAATCACGCTGTACTTTGGGCGGGGTCGACGGGACGGCGAGGTTTCCGATTCGGAGTGGAGGGAGTTTGTGGGCCAGGCGCTGACACCACGGTTTCCCAAAGGGTTTACCGAGTGGGATGCCGCCGGGCAATGGCAGGATAGCACGGGCATCGTGGTACAGGAGCGGTCGAAGATCGTGCGTTTGATCACCGACGATCCCGCGGCTGCCCGGCAGGCTGTAGCTGCCATCGTTGCCGAGTACCGTCGACGGTTCGAGCAGGAAGCCGTGCTGCAGACGGAAGCCGATGTCTGCGTCGGCTGGACCTAACGCGAGGAAAGCCCTTTGGTGAAGTTGATGCAGGAGCCTGCCAAGCATACGGCTGAAGACGCGACCGTGGGGGAGCTTTGGCGGGCCAGTTTGCATCTGCTGGTGATGCTCGCCGCTCTGGCCCTGCTCATCGTGCCGGTGCTTCGCGACCTGCCGCTCGGCCAGAGCACGCGGACCGGCCTCCTCGCGTGGCTCCTGGTTGCCCTCTCGCTCTACTGGATGTACCGCGGGATGGGCTACCAACCTTTGCTTTTGCTGCAGTTGCTGGTCTTTTCTGGCGCCGCCGCGCTTCTCAGTGTGAAGGTCCTGCTGGTAGCGGCAGACGTTCACAGCTTGAGCGTGCTTAGGCGAGTCGCCCGGGGCCTCATTATTATCGGCGCTGCGATGGCTGGCCTCAATCTTACTGCAATGCTGTTTACTCTGATCCGACGATGGGGTCGACGATCTTCCGGTCTTTGAGCGCTCGATACGGTTCCATCTCTCGCGGATGCCCAAGACGGCTGCCGGTCTCCTGCTCTATCGCCGCGGCCCGTCAGGCGTAGAGGTATTGCTGGCCCACCCGGGGGGACCCTTCTGGGCTCGCAAGGATCTGGGCGCCTGGACCATTCCCAAGGGCGAAATCGATCCAGGCGAAGCTCCGGTCAGCGCCGCCCGACGCGAGTTTAGAGAAGAAATAGGGCTCGACGTCATAGGCCCCCTCGAGCCACTGGGACAGATCAAACAGCCCGGTGGGAAGGTGGTCCGGATCTGGATCGCGGAAGGCGATTTTGATCCGGCGCAGCTGGCGAGCAATACATTTGAAATGGAATGGCCCAAGGGCTCGGGACGCATGCGCAGTTTTCCTGAAGTGGATCGAGCCTCCTGGTTCGATCTGGCGGAGGCGAGGCGACGTATCCTCCCGGGCCAGGCACCGTTCCTCGATGCTCTGGTGGGTGCGCTCGGAAACGACCCCTGACCGTGGGCACGCGCAACCCCCACAACCCGGCCTACACTGAGTCGCTAAGTCGAGTTCGAGCTGGCAGCGCTATTTGTGCGCTGTGCAACGAGGCCATACGGCCCGATGCCGATGCAGTGGTCACACCGGACTTCATTGCGGATGACAGCGACCCTTATTTCCGCTTCTCCGATTCAGCGATGCACCGCGCCTGCTTCGCCGTGTGGGACCACAGAAAGGCATTCGTCGCGCAGTTCAATCGGGTAGCCAGGCCCCTCCGGCGACTCGATGGGAGCTTCCCACAGATGACAGCGGAGGGAGACATCGTGCGGCGTTCGGGGAGACCGCCGCGAAGAAAGCCACCGCTCAGTTGACCAGCCCTTGCGCCGCCAGTCGAGGCGCGACACCCTTGCACATCCATCAAATACTCTTCTTCAACGGTCGGTCAGTCCTGGGCTGGGCGCTGACCGCGATAGGAACGCTCATCATTCTCGCCGGCATCGTCGCCAACCTGCACCTGTACTTCCAGCCAACATCGTTGTTCGATACCCTCCTGATGCTGGGTCTCCTTGGCGGTGGCCTGGGACTCATAGCCCGATCGCTGCGACCTCAAGGCCCAGCCACGGCCCGAGACGACACCTGGGCCTCCTGATCCGGGTTGCATAGTCCGGATCGCGGGTGAACCATGAAGCATGCGCGACGCAGCAGCACGGGTTCCACGCGACGCGCCGCAGAACCGATTATCAGGAGATAGCATCATGCCAGGTAAAGTGAGCCCCATTCCGCCGGGCCGCCCTCAACTCACCCCTTATCTCATTGTCAAGAATGGTGCTGGCGCCATCGAGTTCTATCAGAAGGCGTTCGGGGCCAAGGAGCTGGGCCGGTTCGACGATCACGGCCGGATCGGGCACGCTGAGCTCGAAATCGGCAACTCCCGCATCATGTTGTCGGACGAGTATCCCGACATGGGCATTCTGAGCCCGCTTAGCCTGGGCGGATCGGGTGTGAATCTCCACCTGTACGTCGAGAACGTGGACGCTGTCGCGCGCCAGGCGATTACCGCTGGCGCGACCGTAGTTCGCCCCGTCGAAGATCAGTTTTACGGTGATCGCGGGGGCAAGCTACAGGACCCATTCGGGCACATATGGTCGCTTGCCAGCCATATCGAAGACGTGTCCATGGAAGAAGCCCACAAGCGAGCCGAGGCGCTCGGCGCGCCCTGAGCCGACGTGAGCCTTTCGACCACCGGCGATAGCGACCGAGCATCGCCGCCGATCTCGATACGCCCGCTCAACGGTCGGGTCGAAGCGGAAGCCTGCGCCGCCATGATGGCGGCGTCGGAGCCCTGGGTCACCTTGCACCGCTCGTATGCCCGGTCCCTCGACACCCTGACGGAGCCGGGTAAGGAGGTCTATGTCGCTTGTGACGACCGGAACATCGCTGGATTTCTGATCCTTGATCTCAGAGGGCCCCTCCGAGGCTACATACAGACGGTCTGTGTCGAACCCTCCCACCGTGGCTATGGCGTAGGCACCAAGCTGATTCGTTGGGCGGAAGCACGCATCGAAAAGCAGAGCCCCAACGTCTTTCTTTGCGTGTCCTCGTTCAATCCTTCGGCGCGTCGCTTGTACGAGCGCCTGGGTTACCAGCTCGTGGGCACGCTCCGGGATTATCTGGTACCCGGACACGACGAGCATCTATTCCGGAAGACCACGGGCTCCTGGGAGGAGTTCCGGCATGACTCGACTCCGTAATCCGCGTCACGGTACCGAACCCGGGTTAACCTGCAGCTTGGAACCGTTGCAACCACATGGTCCCAGGAGGACTTATGGCGAAGCGGCGGACAAGCGGGCGGAGATCGAAAGGTCGCAAGTATGGCCGGGCTGCGGGCAAGAGTGTCAAGAGCGCGATGCGGCGAAGGAAGCGGGGAACTCTTCGGAGCGGCCGCGGCGGCAAGGGCGGCAAGGTAAAGAGCCGCAAGCAGGCGATCGCGATCGGGCTTTCGGAAGCCAGGAAGAAGGGCGCCAAGGTTCCCCGGCGCCGCAAGAAGTCCAGCAAGTAGAGCCTGGCACTTCCCGATCGGGTATCTTGATGGACATGGTTTCACGATCGGGGTTCCTTATCGGGCTCGGCGCGCTCGCCTTCCTGGCAGGCGGGCGGCCCTGTCGCGCTCAGACCGTCGTTCGCGACAGTGCGCTCCCGCCGGCCGACAGTATCCGGCTTGCGCCTGATCCAAATGCTCGGCGAAAGTGGGACAGCGTTCCTTCGATGGTTCGAACGGACACCACCCCTGCGCCTCGAGCCGTCCGACCGGACAGCGGTAACAAGCCGGCAGCGGCTGGAGCGGCCCCGGGGGCCCCAGCGAAACCACCTGACCAGCCGGCACCCGATCCCTATCCCAAGGGTGTTTGCACGGCGGATGTGCCCGAGTCCGGCGGCGACGCCCCCGACATATTGATGGTCACCTTCGTCTCGCGCGCGAAGCCCGCCGACCGCGAGGCAGCCTTGAAAACGGTCAACGGCACGCTGGTGGCGCCGGATCCCGGGGATCCGCGGGTTTGGTACGTGCACGTGGCCAGCGATGGAAACGAGTTCGTGCTGCGCAGCATCGCGGATCGCCTGATCCGCGCGCGCTCGGTGAGCGAGGTAGCTCCGGTTCAGTGCCCTCCGCGCCAGTAGAACGCGTCCGAACCCCTAGATGACGCTGGAGCTACAGGCACAAAGCGATTCCGCCGTCAGCGCGGTGGTCCACGTCATTCAGCTGTCCGTCGCTCCGGTCTTTCTCCTGTCGGGCGTCGGCACCATTCTGGTGGTGCTCACCAATCGGCTCTCCCGAATCGTCGATCGCACGCGCATACTGGAGCAGATCGCGAGTACCCCCGGATCGGCCGAAACAATCAACCCCCAGCTGGGTGGACTGTACCGCCGGGCGCACCTGATCAACTGGGCCCTGAGCCTGGCAACCCTGTGCGCCCTTTTGATCTGCGGCGTCATTGGAGTCCTCTTCATCGGCGCTTTCTTTCGAATCAACGCGTCCAAGCTCGTCGCGGTTGCTTTCGTCGTCGCCATGGCGGCTTTGGTCGGCGCCCTGCTCAATTTCCTGCGCGAGATCTTCCTCGCAACCAGTGGCCTGAGGCGCCGCCATTGAGCGGGGAGCTCTCGGCGACGGATCGGTCTCAAACGGGCCAGACGTTTCAGATCCGGCCGGCCCGACCCGACGACCTGCCGACGCTCTCGTCGTTAACAGCTCGGCTGGCCGAATTTCCCATACCTACGTGGCGCACGGGCGCTCAAGTGATCGATGCCGAGCGCATGGCTGTCACGGGAGCGTTGAAAGCTGGTTCGCCCGATGCACCGATTCTTGTTGCCGAAGACGCGGCCGCTGGAGTGCTCGGTTTCGCCTATCTCGAGACCCACCAGGATTACTTCACCGGTCTCTTCCATGCGCACGTCTCGATTCTCGTCGTCGCGGGGACAGCAGAAGGCCGTGGGGTAGGCCGCGCTCTTCTCTCAGCCGCCGAAGCCTGGGCCCGAGAGCGAGGCGATCCATTCATAACACTCAACGTCTTTGCTCAGAACGTGCGGGCACGCACACTGTATGAGCGGCTGGGATACGGCGCGGAGACGCTGCGATACGTGAAGCCCCTCGACTCGGCCGACTCAGCGTAGAGTCAGCAGCGGCCCCGCCTCCGTGGAACGACTCACCCCCCCAATCCGTACGGACACCATGCCCTTCGAGCTTTCCGAGGCCGTCCTGGTCTTGCGCCGGACGCCGAGCACGTTGCGCGCCCTGCTGGCGGACTTGTCCGACATGTGGCTTCACGGGCGCGAGGGAGCCAGTACCTGGAGTCCGTTCGACGTGGTCGGACACCTGATCGACGGCGAAGAGACCGACTGGATTCCGCGGGCGAGAATCATACTGGCGGGGGGACCGAACCCCGTGTTCGAGCCGTTCGACCGGTTTCGCCATCTGCGGCTCAACGCGGGCAAGCCCATCGGTGACCTGCTGGAGCGATTTGCCCGGCTGCGAGCCGAGAACATTGCGGCGCTAGAAGGCTTCGGGCTGTCGGCCCGCGACCTCCAGCGACCCGGAATCCATCCCGAGCTGGGCCCCGTCACGCTGGGCCAGCTCCTCGCCACCTGGGTGGCGCACGACCTCGGGCATGTCGCCCAGGTCGCACGGGTCATGGCAAAGCAGTATGCAGCTGAGGTGGGACCGTGGCGTGAATACCTGCCGGTACTCACGCGCTGATCCCGTGACTAGCGTCGTAGTTTTCTCAGAAGGCGAAGGATTTCGAGATAGAGCCATACCAGGGTGACGACCAGCCCGAAGGCCGCGTACCACTCCATGTACCCCGGTGCGCGTCCCACGCCCTGTTCGATCCGGTCGAAATCCAGGATGAGGTTGAAAGCGGCAAGACCGGTCACGAACAGACTGAATCCAATGCCGATCGGCCCGCCCTCGTGCAAGAAAGGAATGTAGAGACCGAACATCGCCATGAGCAGCGCGATGACGTAAAAAGCAGCCACCGCGAATGTGCAGGATACGACGATGGTCTTGAAGCGCTCGGTTGCGCGAATGATGCCCAGCCGGTACGACACGAGCATCACTCCGAGCGTGGCCACGGTGAGCACCACGGCCTGCACCGGCAGCCCTTTGTAGCGCAAGTTCAGGATGGCCGACAGCGCGCCCAGCAGCAAACCCTCGAGCGCGGCGTAGATCGGCGCGGTCACCGGGGCGTGCTGCGGGCGAAAGACCGTGTAAAGCGCCACCCCGAACCCGCCGACGATGCCGACCAGAAAAAGGGTGCCCAGCTTGTCGGGCTCGGCCAGACCGGCGCCCGTCTGCAACCAGGAGAAGGTGGCGGTGACGGTCAGGATCCCCAACAGAACCACTGTCTTGGCAATCGTTCCGCCAAGCGTCATCGGCTTCGTCCCGACTTCACCCGTCGGCGCGAACGTGGCCCGAGCCAGCACCGGATTGGATGTCGTGGCCATCAATCGTCCTCGAGAGTTGCGGAGGTGTCGCCGAACCTGCAGGAAAAATGCCCCACCCGCAATTCAGGGTGGAGACTCAGTCCGACAAGCTCCGGGCTGCCAGACCGGGCACGATGACGCCGTCTTCAGCCGCGCGCGCCAGCATCTCGCGTCGCACACTCGCGGCGGTCGCGATCACCCGGACCGGATACCTCGAGCAGCGCGGAGTGACCCGGCCACGCACGCAGCCGTTGTATCGGCGAAGTGCAACCTGGAGCGACGGGCTTCGAACTACGTAGAGACGTAGCAGTCGAGCGCCGTGGCAGATGTTGGTGTCGAGCTCTCGCAGCTCGGTGTTGGCGCAACCGTAGCTTCCGGCATGAACCGGCATCACCTGCATCAGGCCCACGGCTCCCGCGCTGCTCACGGCCGCGGTGTCGAGAGCACGGTTCTCGATCAGCAGAACGGCGGCAAGCAGGCTCGGACTCATTTTGAGGCGGCGGCTTTCACGCACCACAGCAACCGCGGCTCGCTCCGCTACTTCCGGTTGGCGGGTTCGGCGCGCCAGAACCGCGGCCAAGGGACGATAGCCCAGCCGGTTGGTAACGGCCGCTTCCAATACCGTGCTGTCCGCCCACCGAATGTGAGGCTTCGGTGCAGGCCGCGGCCGCGAGGCAGGCTTGGGCGCGGCTGCAGGGACGGGCGTCGGTGACGTTGGCGTCGCAGAAGTTGGCTGGGCCACGGGCTGCACACCCGTTGCCCGGTCCGCCGGAGGCCCTCCGGCTGAGCATCCCGACGTGGCGATGACCAGCGCCACGGCGTACGGCTTCCACGTCCGGCTGTATGACAGTCGGTCGGCCATAGTTCCTCCCGTGTCCTGCGTGCCGCGCAGTATCGGGACCGGTAACCGGGCCTCACAACTGTTCGGAAAGTGGCGGTGCGCGAAAACCCGACGCTCGTGATCACAGAGCGACGTCGACTCGCGTCTTGGAAGTCACGCTATCAGCGGCACTCACGCCCCCGATACGAGCTCGGGGTGCAACTGTTGGCGCGTGTCGCCCGGAATCTGCATTGTTACATTGGCCTCGGTCATTGTTCGGCCCGGCGACGGTGACAATGGGGTTCCAATCACCCGCAACCTCTCTTCCCGCGAGCGTTTTCAATGCACTTTGCTCGATGTCTCGCCCCGGCCTTTCTTCTAGTTACTGTGGCCGCCCCGGCTCAGGCCCAGACTTCCGGGCCCGACCGGACCGCAGTTCTGGCCGTTGTTCAGCGCCTATTCGATGGGATGCGTGCCGGAGACAGTGCCGCCGTTCGCGGTACCTTTCACCCGCAAGCCTTGCTGGCGACGACAGCGAAACGCGACGGAAAGGCCGTGGTCACGATTGATACGGTGGATGCCTTCGTTCGCGCTGTAGGCACGCCCCACTCGGAGACCTGGGATGAGCGGGTCCGCAATCCTCGGGTCGAACTGGACGGGCCGTTGGCGTCCGTCTGGGCGGAGTATTCATTTTATGCCGGTGGAAAGTTCAGCCATTGCGGCGTCGATGCGTTTCAGATCGCTCGCGACGGTGATGCGTGGCGCATTGTGTCTCTGATGGATACTCGGCGAAAGGAAGGCTGTCCCGACCAGCCCTCACGGTCGCGCTGATTGGTCTGTCACCCGTCCTGGCACATGTTCCAGATCGTCTGGGAGTTCGAGATCGAGCCCGGCCGCGCGGATGAATTCAAGCGGGCCTACGGCAGCGAGGGCGTCTGGGCAACACTCTTCCGCGAGGGCGAGGGCTTTCTGGGAACCGAATTGTTCCGAAGCCTGGGGCGGCGGGAATGCTATATCACCATTGATCGATGGAGCTCGCGCGCGGCCTTCGAAAACTTCAAGCGGGCGCGAGCCCGCGAGTACGCCGACATTGATGCCCGATGCGAGTCGCTCACAAAGGCCGAGCGGTTGGTCGCGGCCCAAGAGGATCCCTGACGTGAGCTGGACTCCCAAGGCAAAGGCGTTCTGGTCGCTGCTTGCGGTGCTGGTGCTGGCCGACTGCAGCACCAAGCGGCTCGCGGTGTATCATCTATCGCCGCCGTACATTCCGCATGAGGTCATGGGCGACTGGTTCCGCCTGACCCTCGCCTACAATCGCGGAGCCGCCATGGGCCTGTTCTTCGGCCCATATTCCCGACTGGGATTGTCGTTGACCGCTTTGTTTGCGCTCGCGCTGCTGGGCACGCTGTACCGTCGCAGCTCGGCGGGCGACGCGTGGCGCGCCGCCGCGCTGGCGCTGGTTGCCGGTGGTGCTGTGGGCAACCTGCTGGATCGGCTGCGCTCGGCACGTGGCGTGGTCGACTTCATCGACGTCGGCATCGGGGACATGCGGTTCTGGACCTTCAACATGGCCGACATCGGCATTACCTGCGGCACACTACTCCTCGCTATTCTGCTGGCTCGCGAGCCGGGAAACGTCGAGGGGAGCGCCGGCCATGATTTCAGGGAGACCAGTTGAGAGGACAGGCTATCCGGTGATAACCTCCCTATCCCCTGTGGCGACTCCGAAGGAGCGTCCATGATTTCACGTCGCGACTTTCTCGCGGGAACCGCCGGCCTGGCCGCCGTGGGAGCCGGGTTTCGGCCCTTGTTGGCTCTATCGGCGGCCCCACTCGTGACCGTTTACAAGACTCCCACCTGTCAGTGCTGCGCTCAGTGGGTCGAGCATCTCAAGCTGAACGGTCTCCGCACCGAAGTTCATGATCTGGATTCGGTCGACGCCATCAAGGACCAGCACGGCGTACCCGAGTCACTTCGCTCCTGCCATACCGCCCTTGTCGACGGCTACGTAATCGAGGGCCACGTTCCGGCTGACGACATTCAACGACTCCTTGAGCAGCGCCCCAAGATCGCCGGGTTGACCGTACCTGGCATGCCGGCGAGCGCTCCGGGCATGTACAAGCCGGGCGACGCAAAGACTCCGTACCAGGTGCTCGCATTCCAGAAGTCCGGCACCACAGTCGTGTACGCGAAGCACTGATCGCTTCCGTGTCTCCTGCCACCTTGCTCGACCTCTTCGCCTGGGACAGCTGGGCCAATCAGGAGACCTTGGACTCGCTACGACCCGCCGTGACTGTAGCACCCAAGGCCGGTCGGCTCGCCGCGCACATCGCGGCGACGGAGCTTCTCTGGCTGACGCGCATTCACGCCCGGCCGTCACCGGTTCCGGTCTGGCCGGAGGTCGAGATCGACGAAACGGCCAGGCTGTTCGCCGATGCCGCCGGCCAGTGGAAGGCCTATCTCGAGAGGATGACCGTAGACGAAGAATCACGGCAGGTATCGTACGTCAACAGCAAGGGCGAATCATTTCGCAACTCCACGGTCCACATCGCAACTCACGTGGTGTTCCACTCGCATTATCACCGCGGCCAGATCGCCGCCCTGGTTCGCGCCGCCGGACACGAGCCCGCCTATACCGATTTCATTCACGCCGTGCGCAGCAACGCTTTCACACCCAGGGAGGTTGTCCGTGACTGAGCCGGAGCTCGCGGTCAGGCGCCGCGCCGCCGAACGTGCGAAGCAGGTACTGGAAGGAAACCTGAGCCCGGACGCGTTGCGCGAGGAATTTGCCGATGTCGAAGATCGCGCCGTTGCTGCGCTGCTCGACCTCCTGGAACATCAGCCGGTGCACGGGGTGCTGGGTGGCGGCGAAGGCGCGTGGCAGGACTATCAGCGCTCGCTGCGCGACGTTATCGCCGGGCTGTCTGCTTAACCGTGGATCATCGCTTCACCGTTGCTGAAGCCGTCGCAGCATTACCGGCCCCTTCGGACGAGCAGTACACTATCGTCTTCCGGCACGGAACACTGGAACTCGGCCTCTACGCACCGAGAGGCAGCGATCCCCAGAACCCGCATACCCGTGACGAGGTCTACGTGGTGCTGCGCGGGTCAGGGTGGTTCGTGAACGGCCCTTCCCGCGATCGCTTCGGTCCGGGCGACGTGCTCTTCGTTCCGGCGGGGACAGTCCACCGGTTCGAAGGGTTTACCGACGATTTGCAGGTCTGGGTCGTATTCTACGGCCCCCAGGGCGGGGAGCAGTTGGTGACCGATGAGTGACACGCGGGAGATGCGACGACAGTTGCTCGTGATGATCGGGGTGATCATCGTCGTCGATGCGGCCGCGATCGCTGCGTGGTTTTATGCCGGAATCCGGGGTCGGAGCGCCGTCGTTCAGCTTTTCTTCACGATCGTCTGGACTGCAGCTACGCTGGCGGCGGTCATCGTGTCGATGCGAAGGATCAGAGAAGCGGGGAAATGGGGAAGGGGAGAAAGGGAAAGGGGGGAAACGGCAAGGGAGCCGTAGCCCCCTTTCTCGCATTCTCCCCTTCCCCGCGGTTCAGCTCTTGGCCCCCGTTGCTCCCGTAATCGCCGGAGTCTCTCCCGTCGGCTGGTCCGCCGCGTCGATCCGCACCACAATGGCCGTGATGTTGTCGAGCCCGCCGCGACGGTTGGCCTCGGCGATCATCTTGTCGACCCAGGTCTGTGGATCTCCCTCCGACGACAAAATCTTGACCAGCAGCTCGTCCTCTAGCATGCCGGTGAGCCCGTCGGACGCGAGTAACACGATGTCGCCCGACTTGAGCGCCCCGAAATAGATGTCGGGCACCACATCCACGCTTGCTCCGACACAGCGGGTGATGACGTTGCTGTAGGGGTGGACGCGGGCCTGCTCCGCGGTGAGCAGCCCCGCGTCCACCTGCTCCTGCACGTAGGAGTGGTCTTTGGTGAGCTGGGTGAACTGTCCATCGCGGAGGAGGTAGGCCCGGCTGTCCCCGACCTGACCGACGAGATAGCGACCGCGCATCAGGACCAGCACGGTCGCGGTGGTACCCATTCCACGCTTGTCGTGCTCGGCCAGGGTGCGCTCGAAGATCGCGTCGTTGGCCATCCGGATGGCCGCCCGAATCCGCTCGCCGACCTGCGGCTCTGTCAGGCCGCGGATCGAGCCGATCTCCCGCGAGGCGATGCGAACGGCCATCTCGCTCGCGACTTCGCCGGCAGCGTGGCCACCCATCCCGTCCGCGACGATGAAAACCCCGCGGTCGGAGAGCATGAGGTAGTTGTCTTCGTTGCCCGAACGGACGACGCCTACGTCGGTGCGGGCGGCACAGGTGAAGTGCACGGAGCTCCGTTTATCTCAACAGCATGAACGCGATGACCCCAGCGACGACGAGCGCCGCAACCACCATGGCCCAGCGGGGAAAACCCTTGGGCTCGGGTGCGGCGACGCGCGCGGGGCGCCGCGGGGGGGCGGCTTCCCTTTCAGGCGGCGTGCGAAGTCCCTCGACCATCTTGGTTCCCACTCGAACCTGAACGCCGGTCGTGTCGTCCGTGGATTCGAAGAGCGTCGCTACTTCGCCAAAACGGATCGTCGCGCCAGGGCCGAGTGGGGTCTCCTCCCCGACTCGCTCCCCATCCACGAACGTCCCATTGGTGGAGCCGAGGTCCTGGATGATCCATATGCCTTCCCGCCGCTGCAGCTTCGCATGTGTTGCGCTTACGCTCGGCTCCGGGATCACCAGATCGTTGTAGTCGCCTCGACCGATATTGACCACCGGTGTCCGAACCGTAAGCCGCTTGCCTTTGAGACTGCCCGTACGCACCAGCAGCGACGCGATCGGCGTGTCCATCGGTGTGATCGGGGTGACCGGTCCCTTCATGACCGGGCCAGGCGGCGCTCCGACTCCGAACATCGTGTCATGCAACTTCTGCTGCGCCCCGGCGGGTGGCGGCGCAGCGCCGCCTTCCGCCTCGGCCGTCGCCGGGGCCGCTGAATCGGAAGTCGTCCCGGCGGGGCCCGGCTCGCCATAAAACCGGAACTCGTCAGCGCCAACCCGGATGACGTCCGCGCGGCGCAGCACCCGAGACCCCTCGACTCGATGACCGTTCACGAACGTGCCGTTGGTACTGGTATCCACCAGCACGAACCCTTGCTCTGTGGCTACGATCTGGGCGTGCCGACGCGACACTTCGTTTCCCGGCACCACGACATCCGCGCTCGCGTCGCGGCCGATCACGAGCGCTGCGCCGACCTGATACTCCCGGCCATCGGTGAGGCAAACCAGCCGACCTCCGGCCACGACGGTCGGGGCGGCGGGTTTCGATCCACTGGACGGGGTGAATTTCTCGAAGGCTGACGAGTCGAAAAACTTGGTGTGGCCGGCGCGGGCAGGATCGACGACCAGCAGCTCGTGCGGTCCGATTCGGATCTTGTCGCCGTGAAGTATTGGAGTCGGATCGTCGCCCCGGGACACGCCGTTCACCAGAACCTCGGCGTCAGGCGAGGCCCGGCGGATCGCCGCCGATCCATCGGGGAGCGCTTGAACGATCGCATGGCGTGGATGAACGCCCGCGCCGTTGAGTGTCAGGGTGCAGCTTGGGTCGGACCCGACGACCATTTCCCCGGCTGCGATAGGGTATCGCAAGCCGCCAACTTCGAGCTGCATCATGGAAGCGGTTCCGGGCGTGTCATCGAGTGCCAGTCAAGCTATCCGCGGGCTCCTAACCGCGCAAGCCAGCGTGGGTTACCGCATTGACTGGCTCCGCTGGAAGTTGTCCGCGCAACTGCAGCTGATACAGCCGCTCGTAGAGACCGCGCTGAGCCAGCAACTCACGATGGCTGCCTCGTTCACGGATCTCACCGTGATGCATCACCAGAATTTCGTCCGCGTGAAGGATGGTACTAAGTCGGTGGGCCACAACGACGCTGGTCCGTCCGGCCATCAGCTCTTCGATCGCTCGCTGGATTTGGGCCTCCGCTTCGGCATCCACCGAGCTGGTGGCTTCGTCCAGCACCAGAATGCGCGGGTCCCGCGCCAGCGCACGGGCAAAGCTCAGTAGCTGCCGTTCGCCCACGCTGAGATTCCGACCTCGTTCTCCCAGGACGTGACCATACCCCTGCGGTAGCCGCTCGACGAATCGGCTTGCGCCCACCCGCCGCGCTGCCTGCTCTGCCGCCGAGGGAGCGACCGGGGCGTCGAGCGTCAGGTTGTGAAGAATGTCCCCGGTGAAAAGAAACAGGTCCTGTTGCACGAACCCGATGAGGCCGCGCAGATCGCTCAACGAGAGGTCGCGAATGTCGACGCCGTCGATGGTGATCATGCCCCGCTCGGCATCGTAGAAACGCAGCAGCAGACTGACGACGGTAGTCTTCCCGGCTCCCGTGTGACCCACCAGCGCGACTGTCTCCCCCGGTCGAGCGGTGAACGAGACGTTCTTGAGAACCCAGGGTGCGTCAGAGGCATAGCGGAACCAGACGCCGTCGAACACAACCTCACCTCGGATAGGCTTGGCCAGCGGGCGAGGAGGGCTTGGCTCCGGAATGGTGACCGGCTCGTCGATCAACCGGAACACCCGTTCCGAGGAAGCCATCGCGCTCTGGAGCAGATTGAACTTTTCCGACAGGTCCTGCAACGGCTGAAAGAAGCGCCGGGTGAGTTGGATGAAAGCCGCCAGCACACCGACCGTGAGAGTCCCACCGAGGGTTCGCAGTCCTCCATACCAGAGCAACAGGGCCAGCGCGATCGAGCTCAGTGCCTCCACGACCGGGAAGAAGATCGCGTAGATCG
>JBKPOS010000064.1:0-32511 GCA_046733215.1 Gemmatimonadota bacterium | reverse complement strand
ACCGACGCCTCCGGTGCGGTGGTGCGCGGATTTCCCGCGTCCAAGGTGGCGATCATTCTGTTCTTCAGTCTGGTCGGAATTGCGGGTAGCTATTCGGTGGCCTGGTTCGGCATTCGGGTCAACACGTTCGCCAATTCGCGGACCGCGTTCGCCAGCCTGCGCGGCAAGCCGTATCCCTGTTATCGCATCCCGCTCAGCGCCGGCATGAGCATCGGTATGCTGCTCATCAGCGTCGAGCTGGTCATGATGCTGGTGATCCTGCTCTTCATTCCCGGCGACTACGCCGGTCCCTGCTTCATCGGCTTCGCGATCGGAGAGTCCCTCGGTGCGGCCGCCCTCCGTATCGCGGGCGGCATCTTTACCAAAATCGCCGACATCGGGTCGGACTTGATGAAGATCGTCTTCAACATCAAGGAGGACGACGCGCGAAACCCCGGCGTCATCGCGGATTGCACAGGCGACAACGCCGGCGACTCGGTTGGCCCGAGCGCCGATGGCTTCGAGACCTATGGTGTTACCGGCGTCGCGCTCATCTCGTTCATTCTGCTGGCGGTGAAGGATCCGGCGGTCCAGGTGCAGCTCCTGGTGTGGATCTTCGTCATGCGCATCATGATGATCATTGCGAGCGGCGCGTCCTATCTCATCAACGACGCGATCTCCAAGGGACGCTACGCCAACGCCGAGAAGATGAACTTCGAGGCTCCGCTGACCTTTCTGGTGTGGCTCACCTCGATTGTGTCCGTCGTCCTGACGTATGTCGTGTCTTACCTCCTGATCCCGGACCTGGGTGGCGACAGCACGCTCTGGTGGAAGCTTTCGACCGTCATCACCTGCGGTACGCTCGCCGGCGCGATCATCCCGGAGCTGGTCAAGGTCTTCACCTCGATGGACTCGCGGCACACGCGAGAGGTCGTCACCTCGTCGCGTGAAGGTGGCGCCTCGCTCAACATTCTGTCGGGACTCGTGGCCGGTGACTTCAGCGCCTACTGGCTGGGCATCACGATCATGGGACTCATGGCGGTAGCGTACGCCGTGAGCACGGCCGGTCTTTCGTCTCTCATGGTAGCGCCCGCGGTCTTCGCCTTCGGGCTCGTGGCCTTCGGCTTCCTCGGCATGGGTCCGGTAACCATTGCAGTGGACTCTTACGGGCCGGTGACCGACAACGCCCAGTCGATTTACGAGCTGTCGCTGATCGAGCAGGTTCCGGCGGTCAAGGAGCAACTCAGGCGAGAGCACGGGTTCGACGTGGATTTCGAAAAGGCCAAGCATTTTCTGGAGGAGAACGACGGAGCCGGCAACACCTTCAAGGCAACCGCTAAGCCGGTGCTTATCGGCACGGCGGTGGTCGGTGCGACGACGATGATCTTTTCGATCATCGTAGCCCTGACCAACGGGCTCACTACCAACGTCGAGAACCTCTCGCTGCTGCACCCCCCCTTCCTGCTCGGCCTCATCACGGGCGGGGCGATCATTTACTGGTTCACCGGCGCGTCCACCCAGGCGGTGACGACGGGCGCCTATCGGGCGGTCGAGTTTATCAAGCGCAACATCAAGCTCGAGGGTGCCACCAAGGCCTCGGTGGAGGACAGCAAGAAGGTGGTGGAGATCTGCACTCTGTACGCCCAGCGGGGCATGTTCAACATCTTCCTGACCGTGTTCTTCGCCACGTTGGCCTTCGCGTTCGTGGAGCCCTACTTCTTCATAGGATATCTGGTGTCAATCGCTTTGTTCGGCCTCTATCAGGCCGTGTTCATGGCGAATGCGGGTGGGGCCTGGGACAACGCGAAGAAGATTGTGGAGGTCGAGCTCAAGCAGAAAGGCACGCCGCTCCACGCGGCGACGGTCGTGGGCGATACCGTAGGCGATCCGTTCAAGGACACCTCGTCGGTGGCGCTCAACCCGATCATCAAGTTCACCACTTTGTTCGGTCTGCTCGCGGTGGAACTCGCCGTGTCGCTGACCGCGCAGGAAGGCTCCGGCTTGAGCCACGCGCTGGCCGCAGTGTTCTTCGTCATCTCGATTGCGTTCGTGTACCGGTCGTTCTACGGGATGCGGATTGAAAAAGAAACGGCGTGATTAAGGCAAAAGCGTGAACGGCGAACAGTGAGCGGTGAACGGGGGCTTCGTTACAGGCGGGGCTCCCGTTCACCGTTTACCCTTCACTGCTTACGCTTTAACTTCCTGCCGGTTTCCCAAGCATCCCAACGCCCATTCTATGGCCACCACCCTGTCCCCTCCCACCGTCCCGGCCGCCCTCACCCGTACGCAATTGCTCGAGTTGTACTACTACATGCGGCTCACCCGCACACTGGAAGAGCGTCTGGTGGCACTGTATCGGCAGACGAAGGTCGTGGGTGGGTTATTTCGGTCGTTGGGACAGGAAGCCGACGCCGTCGGCTCGGCCTACGCGCTCGATCGCAGCAAGAAGGACATTCTCGCGCCGCTGATTCGGAATCTCGGCTCGATGCTGGTGCAGGGCGCCCGGCCGCTCGAAATCCTCCTCCAGTACATGGCGAAGGGCGACAGTCTGAGCCGGGGGCGGGAGCTCAATATCCATATCGGCGATCTCGAGCGCGGGTTCATCGGCCAGATCTCGCATCTCGGCGATATGGTGCCCGTCATGGCAGGCGTCACGCTCACGTTCAAGCTTCGGAAGGAGCCGCGCGTAGGGCTGGTCTACGTCGGCGATGGCGCCACCTCGACGGGCGCGTTCCACGAGGGTGTCAATTTCGCCGCCGTGCAGCGCTGCCCTCTCGTCGTGATCGTGGAAAACAATGGGTACGCTTATTCGACGCCGGTCGCAAAGCAGACGGCGGCTGAGCGCCTGGCCGATAAGGCAGCAGGCTACGGCATCCCCGGTCTCACCGCCGACGGGAATGACGTACTTGCGGTCTATGAAGTCACCAAGGAGGCGGTGGAGCGAGCTCGGGCCGGGGGAGGCGTCACGCTGATCGAGCTCATGACGTACCGGCGGAAGGGGCACGCCGAGCACGATGACCAGTCCTACGTGCCGGCGGGTGAGATCGACAGATGGGCGACTGAAAATGATCCGCTCGATCGATTTGTGGAGCGACTCACCGAGAGCCATGCGGTGGCCCGCTCCGAGCTCGACACGCTGGATGCTCGGGTACGGGACGAAATCGATCAGGCAACCGACCTGGCGGAGCAGGCTCCAGCTCCGGCGTCGACCGAGGCGTTGATCGGAGTCTATGCCGACCCTCCGGTAATGCCGGTGCAGTGGTACCGGGAGCGCCGGCATGCCTGAAGTCACCTATCTCGAGGCTATCCGCGAGGCACTCCTCGAGGAGATGGAGCGCGATCCCAACGTCTTCTGCCTGGGTGAGGACATCGGGGTATATGGAGGGGCTTTCAAGGTTACCGAGGGACTGCTGGAACGCTTCGGCGCCGACCGGGTGATCGATACGCCTGTGAGCGAGACCGGCTTCGTGGGAGCCGCTGCCGGAGCCGCACACATGGGTATGCGACCAGTGTGTGAGATGCAGTTCATCGATTTCGTCTCCTGCGCCTACAGCATCCTCACCAACTATGTGGCCACGGCGCGGTATCGCAGCTTTCTGCCGTGCCCCATGGTGGTACGCGGGCCCAGCGGAGGCTACGTTCGAGGTGGGCCGTTTCATTCGCAGAATCCCGAAGCAGCGTTCCTCCACACGCCCGGACTCAAACTGGTATGTCCCGCGACGCCAGGAGACGCCAAGGGACTGCTCAAAGCCGCCATTCGGGACGACGATCCGGTGCTGTTCTTCGAGCACAAGTATCTCTATCGTCGTATCCGCGGAGCGGTGCCGGATGGCGATCACGTGGTGCCGTTGGGGAAAGCTCGGCTGGCTCGAGAGGGGAAAGACCTGTCCATCATTACCTACGCGGCGTCGGTCTGGAAATCCCTCGAGGCCGCCGAAATCCTGGAACGCGATGACGGACTTTCCGTCGAGGTTGTCGATCTGCGTTCGCTGCTGCCGATGGACGACGACGCAATTGTCGCCACCGTGAAGAAAACCAATCGGGCGCTCATCGTACATGAAGACACGGTCACTGGTGGGGTGGGCGGCGAGATCATCGCCTGCATCAATCAGTTGGCCTTCGAATGGTTGGACGCGCCGGTCCGGCGAGTTGCGGCACACGATGTCCCTCTCCCGTATGCACCGGCTTTGGAAGACTTCGTGCTGCCGCAAACCGACGATATCGTTGCCGCGGCGCGATGGCTCGCCGCGTACTGAGCGGCGCTGATAGCCGATAGCTGATAGCTGGCGGCTGATAGCTGCTTACCGGAGCTCATATGGCTCGTATAGATGTCGTCATGCCCCAGATGGGCGAGTCCATCGCTGAAGGAACGCTCTCGCGATGGCTCAAGAAGGCCGGTGACCCGGTCAAGCGGGATGAACCGATTTTCGAGATCTCGACCGACAAGGTCGACGCTGAAATTCCCGCGCCCGGTGCCGGAGTACTCGCCGAGATTTTGGTGCAGGAAGGGGAAACCGTGGCTGTCCAGACTGTGGTGGGCAGGATCGAGACCGAGGCCGGCGCGGGCGCCACCAGTCCGGCACCGGCGGCTGCGCCAGCGCCTGCAGCACCTGCACAGACCAGTGCATCCGCCCCCGCGGCTCCGTCCAAGCCCTCTGCGCCAGTGAAACCGCCTGCTCCGGCGCCTCCCAAAGCCGAAGCTCCGGCGGTTGCGGCCCAAGCCCAGCCGGCGCCGGTCGGCAATGGGGCGGTCGAGACCGCCGAAGAACGCTTGAGACGCAAGTCCACACCGCTCGTGCGAAAGATGGCCGCCGAGCACAATCTCGATCTGGCGGCGATTCCCGGGACCGGCCACTCCGGGCGCGTCACCAAGCACGACGTGCTCAACTTCCTCGAAGCGCCGTCCCCTGTCACAGCGGCCCCCTCGGGTTCCGCTCGTGCTCCGTCGCCGAGTCCGTCGGCGCCCGCCGCTCCGACAGCTCCCGGTGCCGAGGCCTGGCCGGGAGATCGAGTCGAACCATGGTCGCGAATCCGCAAGCTCACCGCCGATCACATGGTGATGTCGCGCCGGGTTTCGCCCCACGTGAACACCGTGTTCGAGATCGACTACGCCCGGGTAGCGCAGATCCGCAGTCGGAAGAAGGAGGAATTCGCGGCTCGCGGGGTCAATCTCACCTACCTGGCGTTCATCGCGAAGACTGTGGCGGACAACCTGCGGAAGCATCCGGGCATCAATGCGGCGGTTGGATCCGATGCCACCATTCTTCGCCGCGACATCAATCTCGGGATCGCGGTGGCGCTCGACTGGGGCCTCATCGTGCCGGTCGTTCGACACGCCGACGAGCTGTCGCTGATCGGACTCGCCCGCGCCATCAACGATCTCGGCGAGCGGGCTCGGACCAAGAAACTGAGCCCCGACGAGGTGCAGCACGGGACCTTCACGATCACCAACCCGGGGGTATTCGGCTCGCTGATCGGAACTCCAATCATCAATCAGCCACAGGTGGCGATCCTCTGCGTGGGTTCGATCACCAAACAGGCCGCCGTGCTCACGGTCAACGGGACGGATACCATCGCCATTCGGTTGATGGGCATGCTTTCACTGGCGTTCGATCACCGGGTCGTAGACGGAGCTGATGCCGATCGCTTCATGGCCGATGTGAAGCGTTCGCTGGAAAACTTTTCTGAGGACGCGGCCTGACATGCCGCGGACGCTCACCGTCTCACGAGTAAGCGTTCCTCCTGACGCGCAGCCGGAGTACCTGGAGGTGGTCGGGAGGCTCGCCAGGTTGTCCGAGGGACGTGGGCGGCATCTGTGGCTGTTTCGACTGCCCGGTCGTGCCGGTGCGTTCCTCGAGTGCAGCGAGAGCGGCAGTCGAGAGCTCCACCGCACGGTGGCCGACAAGACCGAAGACGAAGTGCGTCTGGAAGGCAGACTCCGGGAACTCGCGAGCTATCGCCCGGACGCCTGGGAGTTATGGGAGGAGGTGGCGCTCTGACATGCCGCGTCGCATCATCGAAGTAGGCGGCGAGCAGTGGAACGTGCAGGCCAGCGGTCGCGTCACCCAGTACGTCAAGGATGAGCTTGGCCTGGTCTTTTCCCGGGGTACCGGTGCCAATCGCGAGCGCCGGGTCATCCGGTTTTCGCCATTGGGTGGCAAGAATCCCGAGCTCGCACTGAGTCAGCTGAGCGACGCGCAGCTCCGTGACCTGTTTGCCCATTCGCAGCCGGCATGGATGGCACCGGAGACGGGGTACCGCCCATGACCGACGCCGCGCTCTTTCGCGGGCCCATCATCGATCTTCATGTGCATTCCACCGCCTCGGATGGCGAGTTATCGCCCGAGGCGGTGGTACGCCGCGCCGCAGCTGCAGGTCTCACCGCCATGGCGCTCACCGATCATGACACGCTCGCCGGCGTCCCGGCGGCGATCACTGCGGGTGAGACGGCCGGTATCCGGGTAATCGGTGGTTGCGAGTTCTCGGTCGCCGCACCGTGGGGTGAGATGCACGTCCTGGGATACTTCCTGCCCCCGGGCACCGCTCTATTGGAGAATTTCCTGACCCGTTGCCGAGCGGATCGGGAGCGGCGGGGGCGCGCCATGGTCGAGCGCCTCCACCGTCTGGGGATCGGCCTGAGCGACGCGGACGTGCTGGCCGAGGCGGAGGGAGGCGCGGTTGGGCGACCGCATGTTGCCCGGGCCTTGGTGCGCCGCGGTGACGTGGGTAGTGTCGGCGAGGCGTTCGACCGGTATCTCGGCCGTGGGCGGCCCGCCTTCGTCGAGAAGTCGCTGCCCAGCTTCATGGAGGTTGCCGAACTGGTGCATCGGGTGGGCGGCGTCGTTTCGGCGGCCCATCTGAAAGACCGCGGCACCAGGAGCCTGCTGGTGCACTTCAAGCAGATGGGACTGGACGCAGTCGAAACCCGACATCCGAGCCACGATCCCGATGTGCGGGCCCGGCTCACGGAGTTCGCGCTCGACCTCGGTCTCCACCGTACCGGCGGCAGCGATTGGCACGGTGACGCGGTTGGTGACGAAGCCCAGATCGCGATCGGGTCCCAGAACGTGCCGCTTGCCTGGCTGGACGCACTCGAAGGCGCCCGCCCGCCGCTCGCCACCCCCGTCTCGGTCTGAGCCATTCGGTGTCTCCAAGCCCCGACTTTCACGACCGGGTCGTGTTGGTCACCGGCGTAGGTCGCGCCGGCCAGATCGGCAATGCGGTCGCGCTCGCGTTCGGGAGGGCCGGTGCCAGGCTGGTCGTGGCGGACCTGAACGCGGTGGGGGTGGTCGACCGCGCCCGTGAGTTCGCCGCCGCCGGTATCGAGGCGCGCCCGTGCGCCGGCGACCTCACGCTGCCGGACGTCGCAGCCCTCGCAGTCGAAACCGCCCTCCGGCACTTTGGCCGACTGGATGTCGTGGTCAACCTTGCCGGTGGCCTCACGACCTACGGCCCTATCAGCGGGACAACAGTCCGAGACTTCGATCGCGAGATCGCCATCAATCTCAAGACGACGTTCGTCGTGTCGCAGGCCGCGATCGACGCGTTGACGGCAACCCACGGCGCCATCGTCAACGTCGCATCCATAGCCGTTCTCGAGGCCCAGGCCCCTATGGCGGTCTATGTCGCCGCGAAATCGGCCGTCGCCGGATTCACCCGGAGCCTAGGGCTCGAGCTGAAGGAGCGAGGCGTGCGGGTGAACGCGGTGGCTCCGGGAATGGTGCGGACCCACGATAACGTCGCGAGCGCCGGTGCCGCTGCACGCTACGTGGAGCTCGACGACATCGCCGCGGGCATCCTGAGCCTGGCCGACCCGGCTTATCGCGACAGCGGGGTCATTCTTCCCATCACACCTCCTCAGACCTGACCATGGAGCTTCAAGGACGAGTGGCGCTCGTCACCGGTGCGGGGCGCCGGCTCGGTCGCGCACTCGCTGCGGCACTGGCGGAGCGTGGTCTGACCCTCGCCTTGCATCATCATGCGTCAGCCGAGGGCGCCGAATCCCTGCGCGATCAGATCCGACGGGCAGGAGGACAAGCGGACTGCTTCGCGGCAGACCTCACGGATGCCCACGCTGCACTCGAGCTGCCGCAGCGGGTCGAACGTGCCTTCGGCAGGCTCGATATGCTGATCAACTCCGCCGCTGTGATGGAGCGGCTGACGCTCGAGGAGACCACCATCGAGCAGTGGGACCGGATTCTCAATCTGAATCTCCGCTCGGTTTTCTTTTGCACGCAGGGCGCTGCACCGGCGTTACGCCGGCGTCGCGGGCGCGTCGTCAACGTCGCCGACTTGGCCGGCCTCGAACCGTGGCCGGCGTTTGCCGCGCACTCCGTGAGCAAAGCCGGCGTAGTCATGTTGACCAAAGTCCTGGCGCTGAGCCTGGCGCCTGAGGTGACCGTGAACGCCATTGCGCCCGGCGCTGTGCTTATACCTGAGCATTATGACGAGTCGGCGCGGAGCTTTCTCGAACGAACCACACCCCTCCGGCGCATCGGGGCGCCCACCGACGTCATCGGCGCCGTGCTCTATCTGCTCGAGGCCGGTGACTATGTCACCGGAACCGTGCTGGTCGTGGATGGCGGAAGGCTGATTCGCGCTGGTGGAGGTGCGGACGTCTAGGCAGGCGGGAATCGAGCAGGTCGTTCAGCTCGGGACAGTCGCGGTGATCGGGGGTGGCTGCTACGGAACCTTTTACGCCGGCCAGCTCGAACGGGCGCGTGCGCGCGGGGCTGCGACCTACGATCGGATTCTGGTGGTGGATCGTGATCCAACCTGTCGTGCGGCGCGAGAGCTGAGCCCCGATTCTTCACGGCAGCTCGTTGTGGAGGAGTGGGGGGCATTCTTCGATCGTTTTCTGGATCGCCCTGAGTCAGCAGCTGGGGTGGTTCCTCCTGATGCCATTGTGCCCTCGCCGCTCATGCCTCACCTCATGCACGAGTGGCTGGTGCGACGGGCCCGCGCGCGGTGGCCCGCGAGGGTGACAGAGTCCCGAGCGGTGGAGACACCGGCCGGCACGCCCTACGAACGGCTCGGGCCCGACGGTACCAGATATTTATCCTTCGCGGATTGGCTGTGCCCGGTTCATTGTATCGAACCGGCAACCTGCCCGGTGATCGATGCTCCGCGAAGCTGGGACATGAGCGAGGCGGTCAGCGACCTGACCGAACGGATGGCCCGAACCGGGAGCGTTGCGGGGCCCGTTCTCTTGGTCTGCCGGCACCGGGTCTTTGGCGTCGGGATGTTCGACGTCAGCACGGTTCTGGCGGGGGACCGCGTCGTGGCGCAGGCCGGTGCCAGGGGAACGCCGGTGGATGTGGTGGTGGGAACCATCTCGGCCTGCCACGGCGCGGTGAGCCTGTTGCACCTAGGCCCGGGCCACTAGCGACCTTCGGGAACCTTGTCGGGTTCTATATTTCGGGTCCATCAGCATCGGCGCGGGGCGCCGGACAGGCACACCATGCTCGAACGTCACCAGGTCGAGGTCGTCATTGTCGGGGCAGGGCCCGCAGGTCTCTGCGCGGCTCTCTACGCCGGCCGGGGCATGCTGCGGACCGTTTTGCTCGAGCGAGGGGTGCCGGGTGGCGAGCTGCTCAACACCGAATGGATCGAAGACTACCCAGGGTTCAAGAAGATCAAGGGCAGCGACCTTGCACAGCTCATGACGGAACACGCGAAGGAGTTCGGGGCCGACATTCGCCAGGAGAACGTCGACTCGATCGAGCGACGGGACGACGGCATGTTCGAAGTGACAACGTCCCGAGGGTCCATCTTCGAGGCGCCCGCCGTGATCCTTACCGCGGGCGGGACTCCCAACAAGCTGGGCGTTCCCGGCGAGCTCGAGTATGCGGGGCGCGGAGTGTCTTACTGCGCGGTGTGTGATGGAGCGTTCTTTAAAGACGAGACGATCGCCGTCGTAGGTGGCGGCGACGCGGCCGTGGAAGAGGCCGACTATCTCACCCGGTATGCGACCAAGGTCTATCTCATTCATCGCCGGGATTCGCTGCGTGCGTCGAAGCTGCTGCAGGAGCGCCTGTTCGCGAATCCCAAGATCGAAGTCTTCTGGAACAAGCAGGTATTGGAATTGCTCGGCGGGCCCAGCGGCCTGAACACGCTCGAGCTGCAGGATACCGTGTCGGGCGAGCGCTCGACGCTGCCCGCAACCGGGTGCTTCGTTTTCATCGGATTCAAGCCCAACTCGTGGCTGATCAAGGGCCATGCTGCCCACGACCCGAGCGGCTATCTGATTACGGACGACCGTATGATGACGTCCATCCCCGGACTCTTCGCCGCCGGCGACCTTCGGGTGCAGCTCACCCGCCAGATCACCACTGCCGTGGGTGATGCTACAACGGCCGCGATCGCGGTGGAGAAGTTCCTCACTGATCGGAAAGCCCGGGTTGAGCGAAAGACCGAAGTCGGTGTCTGAGCTTGAAGTCGTACCGCTGCCCAACGGGCAGTTCGGCGAGAATTGCTGGCTCCTGGCCGATCTCCAGACCGCTCAAGCCGTGATGATCGATCCCGGCGAGGAGCCCCAGATGTTTCTGGCCGAGCTGAATACCAGGGGCTGGACACTCCGGGGAGTCTGGCTCACCCACGCACATATCGATCACATCCTCGGCGTCGGCGCGGTGAAGCGCGCGACCGGGGCTCCAATCTATTTGCACCCGGCGGACCGGCCGCTCTACGACCGCCTGGCCGAGCAAGCCTCCTGGTTCGGGCTCAAGGCCGAATCTCCCCCGCCGCCCGATCGTGAGCTCGAGTCGGGGCAGCAACTCGAGGTCGGTGGACTCGAGTTCACGGTGCGGCACACGCCCGGGCATTCCCCGGGAAGCGTGAGCTTCGTGGGGCACGGGATGATTTTCGGCGGCGACGTCTTATTCAACGGCTCGATCGGCCGGACCGATCTACCCGGCGGTGATTCTGCAACGCTGCTCAAGAGTATTCATCGCGACTTTCTTTCGCTGCCCGACTCCACGGTGGTGCGAAGCGGCCACGGGCCGGAGACCACCATCGGCGTTGAGCGGCTCACCAATCCGTTCCTGACCGGTGCATATCGGCTCGAGTAGTCGGATGGATGTGCCGAACCAGCCGGCCAGGACGCCGGATGAACCCACACCGCCGCCGTCCAGTAGAACGTCAGGCGATTCTAGTCATCTGATATGCCAGCGCTGCGGCTTTCCGGTTCCCAGCCGGGCGTGGGGCTGTAAGAATCCGTGCTCGAACTGTGGAACAGTATATCCGCTGGGCGATTGCTCCGATTAAGTGACGATCGGTCCGCGTCTGGCGTCCCTATAGTACACTTGCCTTCGCGTCGGGAATCTCCATGCTGCTGAACCGTTCGGCGCGCATCCTGGCCGGCCTCGCGCTCGTTGTGACGGCCACCGCCCGCGCGCAAACCCTCTCCGGTGTGCTACGTGACAGCTTGTTGTACGACGGACCGCTGCCCAACGCCACCATCTGGATCGAGGGCCTGCACAAGGAGACCAAGACCGACCTGCTCGGCCGCTTCAAGTTCGACAGTCTTCCCGCGGGAACCTATCGCCTGAGCTTCAACCACCCTGCATTCGATGCCGCTGGAGTCGGCGCCCCTCGCTGGAGGATCGAGGTGCCGGCTCAGGGTCTTCAGGGTGTCCTGCTCGCGACGCCTTCGCCGGACAGCCGGTACGCTCGCTTGTGTCCAACACCCCGGACCGCGGATCAGGGCTACATCGTCGGGGCCGTTCGCGACGCGGCGGCGGACACTGGAGTCGGCGGGGCGGTGGTCAATGTCATGTGGGCCCAGATCTCCGTGAGCCGGACCACCGGCGTCCAGACCCAGCGTAAGAATGCACGGGCCGAGACGGATCGGCAGGGTCAGTTCGTGGTGTGCGGTGTCCCGTCCGATGGAGATGTCACCGCCTGGGCGACGTTCGGGACGGCATCCACCGGATTGATCACCCTTTCGCTGGGAAGGCGAGCCCTCGCGGCTCGAGAGTTTTACGTCGCCACCAAAGTTCTCCAGCCCAATTCCACTGCGTCCGACACTGCGGCGCTGGGGGCTCGACTCGACGGCGTCGTAAAGAACATCGATGGCGAGCCCATCCCCGACGCGCGGGTGTATGTCCGGGGTAGTCGGGTGATCGGGAAAACCACTGCTTCCGGATCGTACTCGCTCTCGGGGCTCCCAGGCGGCACTCAGGTCGTGGAGGCGACGGCCGTCGGATACCAGCCCAATCGCCAAACCATTGATCTCAAACCCGGCGATGGACGGCGGGCGGAGATTGTACTGGGCAAGACCGTGCAACGCCTGCCGACGGTGGAAGTGGTGGGTAAGCTCTCAGCCGGGGACGACATGTCGAGCTTCTACGACCGGGCTCGTCGCGGATTCGGATACTTCATCACAGAAGACGACATCAAGAGGCGCGGACCGGTCATTTTCGAGGACATCATCAGAACCGTGCCGGGCATGCAAGTAGTGCCGGTCGGACAAGGGTATCGGATCATCTCGTCACGCGGTCAGGCGGACCTCCTGAGCAACTGCTCTCCCCAATATTTCCTGGACGGCTCCCCGCTGTTCGTGGACATAAGCAACGGAGACCCGTTCCCGGTGAACCCGACCGAGATCATGGCGATCGAGGTATACGCCGGGACGGCTGGTGTTCCAGTGGAGTTTCAGCGGATGCAGAACGGCGGATGCGGCGTCATCGCGATCTGGACCAAGCGAGGCGGTGCCCGGAAGTAGCAGCTCTCACCCGGCCGGCGGGGGCGCCATTCCTACCAGCAGCACCGTTCGTTCGATCGCCTCGTCCACACCATGAGGCACATCGGCGGGTGCCCAGATAAGGCTGCCCGCCTCCACGATGGCGCTTTCGGTGCCTACCGTCATTCTCGCCTTTCCCGACAGGACCAGGTAAAATTTGTCCGCCCCCGCATGCGCGTGGGCGGTCTGATGCTGACCGGGCTCGAAGCTGTTGAGCCCGAGAAAAAGCTGATTGCCGCGGAACAGATCGGTCTTGGCGAATCGATCGTCCCGGAAGGCGGCCGCAGCGACAGGTGAGGAGAAGTAAGTCATCGTGACGAAGTGTCAGATGTGGATGTGGAGCAAACCTCTGATAGCTGATAGCTGATAGCTAACACCCAATGCCCTCACGCATCGAATGCGATCCTCTCGGCGAGAAGCCCGTCCCGGCCGACGCGCTCTACGGTATTCAAACCGCTCGCGCCGTAGAAAACTTTCCCATCTCCGGACTACGGCCGCTGCCGGTCTTCGTCGATGCCGTGGTATGGATCAAGCGATCGGCGGCGCTCACGCACAAGGAAACCGGCCGGCTCGATGCGCGGCTGGCCGACGCCATCGTCCGCGCTGCGGACGAGATTCTGGGCGGCCAGCACCGCGATCAGTTTGTGGTCGACGTCTATCAGGCGGGCGCCGGCACCAGTCACAACATGAACTGCAACGAGGTTCTGGCCAATCGCGCGAACGAGCTGCTGGGGAGTGCGCGAGGGAGCTACACCCCGATCCATCCCAACGATCACGTCAACATGGCACAAAGCACCAATGACGTGATTCCCACGGCGATGCGCCTGGCTATCCTAGCGACACTGCCGCCGCTGCTGGCCTCACTAGACAGTCTCTCGGCGGCGCTTCTCGCAAAGGGTGATGCGTTCGACCACATCGTAAAGTCGGGCCGTACTCATCTTCAAGATGCCACGCCGATTCGATTGGGGCAGGAGTTCCGGGCGTACGGGCGGACCGTTGCGCGTCACAGGGTCAAGCTGGAGCAGGCCGCGGAATGGCTCCGTGAGCTCAACATCGGCGGCACGGCGGTGGGAACGGGAATCAACGCTGAGGCGGAATATCCGGCGTTGATGGTCAAGTATCTCCGCGAGGTGACCGGTCTCCACCTTGAGGTGGGCAAGGATCGAGTGCAGCTCATGCAGTCGATGGGCGATGTGGGAACGTTCAGCGGCGCGCTTCGGGCCTACGTGCTCGACCTCCAGAAAATCGCCAACGACATTCGCCTGCTCGCCTCCGGCCCCCGCACCGGGCTTGCCGAGGTAGTGCTGCCCGCAGTGCAGCCCGGCTCGAGCATCATGCCCGGCAAAGTGAATCCGTCGATCGCGGAGATGGTAAACCAGGTCTGCTACCAGGCTCTGGGGTTGGATCTCACCGTGGCGCTGGCAGTCGAGGCGGGACAACTCGAGCTCAACGTCATGATGCCGGTCATGGCCCACAACGTGGTCTTTGCAATGATCATCGTGGGCAACGCCAGCCGGGTGCTCGCCGAGAAGTGTGTTACCGGGATCGAAGCCGACGAGGCTCAGTGTGCGTATTGGCTGGAGCGGAGCCCGGCGCTGGTCACGGCCCTCGCGCCGGAAATCGGATACGCTGAGGCTGCCAAGCTCGCGAAGGAGGCATTGGCGAGCGGTCTCACGGTGAAAGAGCTCGTTCTGCGCAAGCGCATCCTGGAGGGAGCCAAGCTCGAAGAGGTCCTCGATCTCCGCGCCATGACCGAAATCGGCGTGCCTGGAGGGAAGGGGATACCGGCTGGAGGGTGATCTTGCGATATTGGGGGACATGCGGGTCACAACCTGGACGGAATACAGCCTGATCATCTCGCTTCACCTGGCGCGACGCGGACGCACTGCCGCGGAGCCGGTGGCTGCCCGCGAGTTGGCCGACGCTGAACGGCTCCCCGCGGATTACGTCGAGCAGATCCTGCTCCGTCTTCGCCGGGCTGGTCTGGTCGAGAGCGTCCGCGGCGCCAAAGGCGGCTACTATCTCGCTCGCGATCCCTCCAACATCTCCGTCCGGGACGTCATGACCGCGTCGGAGCACCAGACGTTCGAGATAAACTGCGAGACCCACCCCGTTGATGCCGAGCGTTGCCATCCGGCCAACGGCTGCAGCATTCGTCCGGTGTGGCTCGCACTGCAGCAGCGAGTCGATGAGCTGCTGGCCAGCATCTCCCTCGCCGACCTGATGAAGCAGGAGGCCCAGGTACAAGAGCTGGTCACCATCACGAGCAGCGGATGAGCGGCATCGACCGGACGGCGCGGCGGGGCTCCGATGACTCTCGGAGCCCCGTTTTGTTTTGCTGCCCTCCTGCGATACCCCTCTATCTTTCCCCATATGAGCGCGTCGCTGTCGACCACGGAGCTGCTTCGTTACGCCCGACACCTGACACTGCCGGGGGTCGGGCGCGAAGGCCAGATGCGGCTTCGGTCTGCGCGTGTCCTTGTGGTTGGCGCCGGAGGTCTGGGCTCTCCCGCCGCACTGTACCTCGCGGCTGCCGGCATCGGCACGCTGGGGCTAGTGGACTTCGATCGGGTAGACGTGAGCAACCTGCAGCGTCAGATCCTTCACGGAACCGGAGCAGTCGGCCGGCCGAAGGTCGAGTCGGCCGTCGAGCGCCTGGCCGATCTGAATCCCGAGGTTCGGGTGGTGCCGATCGAGAAGCGGCTTGCTGGCGCGAACGCGCAAGACATTATCGGTCAGTTCGATCTCGTGGTGGATGGTACCGACAACTTCCCCACGCGGTATCTCGTCAACGACGTCTGCGTCTGGCTGGGAAAGCCGCTGGTGTACGGCAGCATTTTCCGGTTCGAAGGACAGGCGTCCGTCTTCCATGCTGCACAGGGCCCGTGCTACCGTTGCCTCTACGCCGAACCTCCTCCGCCCAACCTGGTGCCCAGTTGCGCCGAGGGCGGCGTGCTCGGCGTCCTGCCGGGAGTCATTGGCAGCCTGCAGGCTCTCGAGGCAATCAAGCTCGTACTCGGAGCCGGCGAATCATTGATCGGGCGATTGCTGGTGTTCGACGCCCTCCGCCTCAGTTTCCGCCAGCTCGCCCTCCGGAAGGATCCGGACTGCCCGGTCTGCGGCCCGCGACCGACCATAACGGAGCCGATCGACTACGAGGCGTTCTGCGGGATTGGCGGGCAGGACGCACCAGGCACCGATGAAATCTCGGCGGCGCAGTTGTCCGAGCTGCTCGAAACGGGAGGGGCGCCGGTTCAGGTTCTCGACGTTCGGGAGCCGTGGGAATGGGAGATCGCGCGACTTCCTCAAGCGTCGCTGGTTCCCCTGGGCGAGCTGTCGGAGCGACTCGGGGAAATCGATCCACGCAGTGAGATTATCACGCTCTGCCACCACGGCGCGCGATCGGCGCAGGCAGGCGCACTTCTCCGGGCGGCTGGATTTTCCCGGGTTCGCAGCCTGTCCGGAGGAATCGATCGGTGGGCGCAGGAGATCGAACCAGGGATGGCCCGGTATTGAACCACCGTTTACCGCGGTCATGCCGAAGGGGGGACTCGAACCCCCACGGGCTTGCGCCCACTGCGCCCTGAACGCAGCGCGTCTACCAATTCCACCACTTCGGCGAGGGCGCAAACGTAGCGCCCACGCCACCTTGGCGTCAAGCAGCCGGTTGACCCACAAGCTGCTGCTGGCCTATCATTTGCAAAAAATTTTGACCCGTGGCACCCAAGCTTCCGCCGGCTGACGATCGTCAGTCAGTCGCCCGAAATCCCAAAGCAACCCACGACTACCATGTTCTCGAGACGTGGGAGGCCGGCGTCGTGCTCACCGGGACGGAAGTGAAGTCGCTTCGGAATGGAAAGGCATCCATCAAGGAGGCCTACGCACGGGTATCGCGCGGCGAGGTCTTCCTCGAAGGTATGAACATCACGCCGTACGAGCAGGGAAACCGGTACAACCATGATCCGGTGCGATCCCGCAAATTGCTCCTCCACCGTCGCGAGATTGATCGCATGGTTGGAGCCGTCGAGCGCCAGGGGCTGACCCTGGTGCCGCTCGAGCTCTACTTCAAGAAGGGGCGGGCGAAGGTGGCGCTGGCACTGGGCAAGGGCAAGAAACAGCACGACAAGCGTGAGGATTTGAAGCGCCGCATTGCCGAGCGGGAGACTGCTCGGGCAGTCTCCTTCCGGGGGCGGCGTTGATCGCCGCGCTCGTTCTCGTGGCCGCGCTCGCCGGCGCGCCGCGGAGTATCACCGTGAGCACCCCACACGGCGATCAACGCATTCCCGTGCGTTCCGACCGCGACGGCGTGCCGCTGGTCTCGGCTCCGCTGCTGGTTTCCGCGCTGGGAGGCACGGTCGTTGTGGGCGACACCTGGGTTGAGATCACTTTGGCGCAGCAGGGATTCCGCTTCCTGCTCGGGGCGCCGCTCTACCTTTTCAATGACCAGCTCGAAGCGCTGGCAGCGCCGGTCCTGGTCGTCCGCGACACCGTGTACCTGCCCTTCCAGTTCGTAGCGGAGGCGCTCCCCACGTTCCTCGCCGAGCGGTACCGATACGACCGTCGCGGCGCGCGCCTGATCGAAGAACGTGGTCGGTTGCTGGCGAGTCGTCCTCCGGCGGGACGCCTGGCGAATGGACTTCGAACGGGACATATCGTCACCATCGACGCAGGCCACGGTGGAGTCGATCCGGGAAATCCGGGGATGTTCTTCCCCCGTGGTCTTCGCGAAAAAGACGTCACTCTGGCGGTCTCCCTCCTGTTGCGCGACGAGCTCCGCCGCCGTGGGGTAGCGGTTCGGATGACCCGCACAGCGGACACCCTGATCGCATTGGGCGATCGCGGTGCCTACTGCAGCGAGAAGTGCGATCTCTTCCTCAGCCTCCACGTCAACTCGCTGCCTCGTCGCCCCGGCTTTACCGACACTCGCGGGTTCGAGACGTACTTTCTTGCCGAGGCCAGGACGGAGGATGCGGCCCGAGTTGCGCGAATGGAGAACGAGGCAGTCCGATTCGAGAATGTCGGTGACGAAGCGACCCAGCTTGGCGCGGTCGACTTCATCGTGAAGGATCTGCAATTGAATGAGCACTTGCGGGAGTCCGCCCGCCTGGCCGAGCTGGTACAGAAGGATCTCGGCCAGGTGCACACCGGGCCTGGTATGGGTGTGAAACAGGCCGGCTTCATGGTGCTGACCACCGCTCGTCGCCCCGCCGTATTGGTTGAAATGGGATATAGTACCAACCGCGACGACAGCAAGTTCCTCACGTCCACGGCGGGCCAGCGCTCCACTGCGAGCGCGATCGCCGACGCCGTCGTCGACTACCTGCTGGAGTACGAGCGGAAGACCGATTCCGCGGCCGACTCCGGTACGGCTCGCTAGTGGCTGCGGTCGAGCTCTCCCGCGAACTCTTCGGTCAGCGATTTCAAAATCCCCTGCTCCTCGCCTCCGGCACAGCCGGGTTCGGTCGGGAGCTGAACGGAGTCATGGACCTCGACCGGCTGGGTGGCCTTGTCACCAAGGCGGTCTCGGTCGCGCCTCGAAAAGGCAATGCTCCGCCCCGTGTCGCGGAATTCAGGGGGGGCATGCTGAACTCCGTCGGGCTGGCCAATCCCGGCCTCGATTCGGTCCGCCAAGTCGACCTGCCCTGGCTGGCCGGGCATCTTCGCCGGGCACGAGTCCTGGTGAATGTGGTCGGCTTCACGATCGAGGAATACGCGGAGGTCGTAGAGGGTCTGGATGGAGCGGCAGGGATCGGCGCGTTCGAGATCAATCTCTCTTGTCCCAACACCAGCGCCGGTGGCATCGAGTTTGGCGCGGACCCCCGCTGCGTCGCGCAGATCGTTCGGGCCTGCCGGACTCGAACCCGTCTGCCGCTGGTCGCCAAGCTCTCGCCGGTCATCCCCGATCTGCCCGGCATGGCACAGGTGGCGTGCGACGCCGGCGCGGACGGGGTAAGCGTGGTCAACACGCTACCCGGAGAGTTGTTCGACTCGGCGGGAGAAACGCGCCTAGGCAATGGATTCGGCGGCGTCAGCGGGCCCGCGCTCCTTCCGGTCGGGCTTCTCGCTGTCGCCAGAGTGGTCGAGCGGAGTCCAGGCCTTCCCGTTATCGGGGTCGGCGGCGTCCGCAGCGCCGACGACGTACGCCAGTATCTTCGGGCCGGCGCCTCGCTGGTCGCCATCGGCACGGCTGCACTGGCCGACCCGCGCCTACCCGAATGCATCGTACGTGATCTGGAGGTTGGCTCATGACTGAAATCGTCCTCGCTCTCGACATAGGCACGCCGGACGCAGCGCGTCGAATCCTCGATCAAGTGCCGGACCTTCGATGGGTAAAGCTGGGACCGGTACTCATGACTCGAGTTGGGGCCCCATTCGTGCAAGAGGTGACGGCCCGCGGCCTTCAGGTCTTTCTCGACCTCAAGTGGCACGACATTCCCAATACCGTCGCCCGTGCGGTAGCTGCAGCCCGCGATCTCGGAGTTGCCATGGCGACGGTGCACACACTGGGAGGATCGGGAATGCTGGAAGCAGCAGCCCAAGCAGGCGGCGGCAATCTCATTTTGGTCGGGGTGACGGTCCTAACCTCTCACGACAGAACGTCCTACGCTGCCGCAATCGGTCGGGCGCCAGGCGATCTCGAGATCGAGGCGGAACGATTGGCGAACGTCGCCCGGTCGGCGGGGCTTGGGGGGGTGGTCTGTTCGCCACGGGAGATCTCCCGAGTGCGCCGAGTCTGGACTGACGCGGTGATTGTCGTACCCGGTATCCGGCGGGGTTCCGACCCCAAAGATGACCAGGCCCGCGTGTCCACCGCGGGTGACGCGGCACGGGACGGCGCCACCCATCTGGTGGTCGGACGACCGCTCCTGCAGGCGACCAATCCGGCAAGCGTGCTCGAAGAACTCCGCGAGGAGGTGGCGTGCGCTTTGGCCTGATCCTGCTTCTCGCGCTGATTGGTGGCAGGGTCGAGGGGCAGGACCGCGATCTCGAGCGTGAAGCCGACCGCGCACGGCGGGCCTGGTTCGGTCATGATGCATCAGCATTGGTAGCGAATGCGCCTCGACTGGTCGTTCGCCTACCGGGTGCGGATCCGTCGGGAGCGTTGGGTCAGGCACAGGCCGTGGCGCTCCTTCGTGACTTTCTGGCGCCGGCGCAGGAGGTGGAGACGGCAGTGCGATCGGCGGAGGAAGTGGAGCCGGGACGGGGCTACGTCGAGTTGCAGCGTCGGTACAAAGTTGCGGGAACTCAGGAGGTACGTTCGCAGACGCTCCTGCTTGCGTACCGGCGCGGAAGCGTCGGCTGGGTGCTGGTCGAGCTTCGCGTTACTACGTGAGTCTTTCCCAGGACATTTTCAGTTGGTTCCGTAGCCCGCCCACTCACAACCGACGGATCACAATCGCCCTGGCGGTCGCCTGCCTGAGCGCTGCCTATGTTACGGTGGTCTACTCGGTGCAGCCCCCTGGAACCGCGGCTGATTTCGATCAGTGGTGGATCGGCGCGCAGGCGCTCCGTCAAGGCAAGGACCCGTATCTCGCGGTGGCCAGGTCCGGATGGTCCTGGCCGTTGTTCTATCCCCTTCCCGCAGTGTTGTGCGCAGTTCCCTTTACGGTGCTGCCGCTGCCGGTGGCGCGGTCAGCGTTCGTGGCCCTCGGCGCTTTTGCGCTGGCGTATGCGGTCACCTGGCGAGCCTGGTGGCCGCTCGTGCTCTTCACGTCGGGAGCCTGGCTCGCGACCGCCGTTGCGGCTCAATGGACTCCGTTCCTAGTAGCCGGGGCATTGCTGCCGGCCGTCGGCTTCCTCTACGTCGTCAAGCCGAACATCGGCTTCGTGAGCTGGATCTATCGTCCCTCCTGGATTCCAATAGTCGGCGGTGTCGTTCTGGTCGGGCTCAGCTTCATCGTATGGCCCTCATGGGGCGTCGCCTGGTGGGGGGCGATCAAGCAAAGCCCCTATGTCGTCGCTCCGATCATGCGGCCGGGAGGCTTCTTGCTGCTGTTGGCGCTTTTGCGGTGGCGCCGGCCGGAGGCGCGCCTGCTCGCGACCATCGCATTCGTACCGCACACCATCCTCCCCCAGGAGGCGTTGATCCTTTTTCTGGTGCCAACCTCCTACCGGGAGACCGCCGCCCTATCGCTCCTCACCTCGGCAGCTGTCGGCGTGGCATACTGGGTGGGTGAGGGCAGATCGTACGGAGACATGCTCGCGCGGGCCTGGCCCGGGATGCTGCTATTGGTCTACTTGCCGGTGCTCGGGATGGTGCTCCGGCGTCCGAACGAGGGGTCGCAATCGGATCGGGTGAGCCGGGCGTAAGGTCGCGCGGAGCCGTCTCTTGTGTGAACTCGAGACTGCGCTTATTATGCGCAGCTATTCCTTAATCCGGTCAGGGAGCACGACTTGAAGGTACGTTCGAGCGTCAAGCCGATTTGCGAGCACTGCAAAGTCGTCCGCCGACGCGGCGTGGTTCGCATCATCTGCAAGCGCAATCCCAAGCACAAGCAACGCCAGGGCTGATCTATGGCGCGAATCGCAGGCGTGGATCTCCCACGCGAGAAGCGCGTCGAGATCGCGCTTACCTACATCTTCGGCATCGGTCGGCCCACGAGCGGCCGGATCCTCTCGGAGACCGGCGTGAGTCCGGACACGCGGGTGCGTGATCTGTCCGACGCCGAGGTGGCTCGACTGCGTCAGATGATCGAGCGAAGCGTCAAGGTCGAGGGTGCGCTTCGGACCGAAATCGCAATGAATATCAAGCGGCTGATGGATATCGGGAGCTATCGCGGCATTCGCCATCGCCGCGGGTTGCCTGTGCGCGGCCAGCGGACTCATACCAACGCCCGGACTAAGAAAGGCCCGCGCCGGGCCATCGCCGGCAAGAAGAAGGTGACCAAGAAGTAAGATGACGACTCCCACTCCGGCTCAGCCTCCGGTTCCTGCGGCGTCCGGTGCGCCCACCGCGCCCGCGCCCGTCCGTGCCAGCGCCAAGCGCGGCAAGAAGGTAGTCGAATCCGAAGGAATCGCCCACATCTCGGCCACGTTCAACAACCTGCTGATCACCATCACCGACCTCAAGGGCAATGCACTTGCCTGGGGCTCGGCGGGCAAGGCTGGCTTCAAGGGCTCGAAGAAATCCACGCCCTTCGCGGCTACGGTGGCGGCGGAGAATTGCGGACGTGAGGCCATGAACCTCGGCGTTCGCCGGGTGCACGTGCGGGTCCAGGGCCCCGGCAGCGGTCGCGAATCGGCCATTCAGGCGCTCGCGTCCGTAGGGCTGCGCGTGGTCTCGATTCGCGACGTCACCCCGATTCCTCACAATGGGTGCCGGCCGCCCAAGAAGCGGCGGGTCTGATCCATGTCGCGTTACGTCGGACCCAGCTGCCGGCTCTGCCGGCGTGAGGCCACCAAGCTGTTCCTGAAGGGCACCAAGTGTCTCACCGAGAAATGCCCGGTGGAGCGGCGCGCGTATCCGGCCGGCCAGCACGGTCAGAATCAAGGCCGCCAGCGTAAGGCGTCCGAGTACGCCAAGCAGCTCCGCGAGAAGCAGAAAGTGAAGCGCATGTACGGGCTCTCCGAGCGGCAGTTCCGCAACACGTTTGCCGCCGTGACCCGTGAGCCGGGTGTGAAGGGCACCAATCTGCTGGTGGCTCTCGAGACCCGACTCGACAACATCGTCTATCGGCTGGGATTCGCGGCAAGCCGCAAGGCTGCGCGCCAGCTGATCGGCCACGGCCACGTGCAGGTGAACGGTCGTCGGGTGGACGTCGCCTCCTACCGGGTGGTGCCCGGTGAGGAAGTGCGGGTCTCGCCCGAAAGCCGGGAATTGATATCGGTCAAGCTGGCGCAGGAGAGCGCGTCCCGCGGGGCGCCGGTCTCCTGGCTCTCGATTGATCAGGCCAAGGCTGCGGGGCGGCTGGTGGAGCGTCCCACCCGAGAGACTATTCCGATCAACGCTCAGGAGCAGCTCATCGTCGAGCTGTACTCGAAGTGACCATGACCATCGATCTCACCGGACTCGTACGTCCCCACGTCGTCGAGATGACGAAGCGGGACGACAACCTCAATGCCGCGGAGTTCCGGCTCCAGCCGCTCGAGCGCGGCTTCGGCTATACGCTGGGCAACTCGCTGCGGCGGTTGCTCCTCTCTTCGCTGCGGGGCAGCGCCGTCTGGGGCTTCCGGCTGGATGGTGTGGTGCACGAGCACCAGACTGTGCCCGGCGTGCTGGAAGACGTGCATCAGATCATTCAACGACTCAAGGCTCTGACCCTGGTGCTTGCCGACGACGTGGACGAGGCTGTGCTGCACATCCGCCGTGAGGGCGCCGGTCCGGTTTACGGCCGAGATATCCAGGAACACGGGTCGGTCCGCGTGGTGAATCCCGATCATCTGCTCTTCACCCTGCAGGACGAGCGCGAGATCAGCGGGGAGCTCTACGTCAACAAGGGGCGCGGCTACGTCGAGGCCGAGCTGCACCCGGCGGATCGCTCGCTGCCGGTCGATCTGGTTCGCATTGACGCGATCTACAATCCTGTCCGCCGGGCCAACTTCACGGTGGCGGAGACCCGCGTCGGCCAGCGCACCGACTACGACCGGCTAACCGTGGCGCTCGAAACCAACGGCACGATCACGCCCGAAGATGCCATCGCGTACGCGGCGGCCCTGGCGCAAGAGCATTTCAGGTACTTCGTCGAGTTTGGCCGAGTGCCGGCGGCGCGCGACGGCGCCGCCGGCGGCCTGGGGCCTACACCGGGCAGCCTGCGGCAGAAGCTGAATCGGCTGATCGATGACTTTGGGCTTTCGGTCCGGTCGCTCAACTCGCTCAAGAACTCGAATATCCGGACGCTCCGTGACCTGGTCGAGTTCAGCGAGGACGACCTGCTCAAGGTCAAGAACGTCGGCGAGAAGGCAATTCAGGAGATCGCCGATTTGCTTCAACGCGAGCAGCTCAACTTCGGCATGCGGTTCGAGGATGGTGAAGGTGACCTTCGCGTGATCAATCCGGGCTCACCGCCGGCGCCGCATCCTATGACGGCGGGCGAGGGACAGTAGCATGCGGCATCGGGCCAAGGGCCGCCAGCTCTCCCGCACCTCGACGCACAAGCGTGCCCTGTTGAACAACATGGCTACGAGCTTGTTCGTCCATGGTCGCGTCGTGACGACCGAAGCGAAGGCCAAGGAACTGCGCCCGTTCGCCGAGAAGCTGGTCACCCTGGCTCGTCGCGGGGACCTTCATGCCCGGCGGCTGGCCGGACGGCGGATCAAGGATCGCGATGCGCTGGCCAAGCTCTTCACCGAGATCGGTCCCCGCTTCGCCGCCCGGCCCGGCGGCTACACGCGGATTTTGAAGCTGGGGCACCGTCCGGGAGACGGGGCAGACATCGCTCGGATCGAGTTGCTGGAAGCGTGATCAACACCGTCACCTTCCAGGCAACGAAAAGGGGACCTGCGGGTCCCCTTTTTCTTGCGCCTGCAACGTCGATCGGCTCGGTCAGGTGGCCTTGCTGATCCGATTACTCTTGATGCACTGCGTGCAGACTCGGATCCGCTTGGGCGCGCCGTCCACCAGGACTCTTACGGTCTGGAGGTTGGGATACCAGCGCCGGTTCGTCCGGTTCTTAGCGTGGCTGACGTTATGGCCCGTGATCGGCCCCTTGGCGCAAACGGCGCACACCCGTGCCATCGTTCCATCCTGTTGAGAATTTCATTGCCGCTTAAGTGGAAAAAGCCTTGAAGGATATGCATCTGGACACCCTTCTGCAACCCTCGCGAGCCTGACCTCGTGCCGACTGCGCTCATCACCGGCATCACTGGACAGGATGGGTCCTATCTGGCTGAGCACCTGCTCGGCAAGGGGTATCGCGTCTTCGGAGTCGTGCGGCGGACGAGTCACCACAGCTACGAGCGGATCGAGCACCTGCTGGACCGGATCGAGATCGTGGCCGCCGACCTGCTGGACCAGCACTCGCTGACAGTGGTACTTCAAGAAACACAGCCGGACGAGGTCTACAATCTGGCCGCGCAGAGCTACGTGCCGACCTCGTGGACCCAGCCGGTTCTCACCGGTGAGTTCACCGCGCTTGGCGTGACCCGTATTCTCGAGGCGATTCGGTTGGCGCATCCCAGCGCCAAGTTCTATCAGGCGAGCTCGTCCGAAATGTTCGGCAAGGTGCGGGAATCGCCCCAGAGCGAGACCACCCCGTTCTATCCGCGCTCACCATACGGCGTGGCCAAGGTGTACGCCCACTGGATTACGGTGAACTACCGCGAATCGTATGGCCTGCATGCGGTGAGCGGGATTCTGTTCAACCACGAGTCGCCGCGGCGCGGAATCGAGTTCGTGACCCGCAAGGTTACCGATGGAGTCGCCCGCATCAAGCTAGGCCTGGCAACCGAGCTTCGCCTGGGCAACCTCGACGCCAAGCGCGACTGGGGATTTGCCGGCGACTATGTAGATGCGATGTGGCGGATGCTCCAGCAAGCCGCGCCGCGCGACTTCGTGGTCGGCACCGGAGTAGGACACAGCGTTCGGGAGCTGGTAGAGATCGCCTTCGAGCACGTGGGGCTCGACTGGCAGAAGTATGTGGCGGTCGACCCCAAGTTTCTTCGGCCGGCGGAGGTCGACGTGCTGCTGGCCGACCCCCGCAAGGCGCGGACGGACCTGGGGTGGTCACCGAGCGTTCCGTTCGATCGGCTGGTTCGAATGATGGTCGACGCCGACCTCGGCCGGTTGTCCGGAAGGGGGTGAGAGTCTTTGTCACCGGCGCCGATGGATTCGTCGGGCGCCGGTTGGTACGCGCGCTGCTGGCGAATGGGCATGAGGTCCTGGCGGGCTGTCGCCCCGGAGGCCCCGACCAGCAGCATTGGCTGGGTCCCGACGCGCCTCCGGTTTCGTGTTTGCCGCTCGAGCTTACTGGTCGGACGCCGATCGAGCTCGGGGGCAAGCCGCTGGATGCGCTGGTTCATCTGGCCGCCGTCAGCTCTGGCGCCGAGGCGCGGACCGATCCGCTGGCTGCATGGGAGGTCAACGTCGTCGGTACGGCCCGCTTGCTCGAGGTGCTCGCGAGCCGCCGTCATGCGGGAAATGAAAGCCCCAGGGTTCTACTGATCTCGAGCGGAGAAGTTTATGGGGCGGGCCCCGCCCGACCCCGGAACGAAACCGACCCGGTCCAGCCGGTTTCTCCATACGGGGCATCGAAAGCCGCGGCCGAGCTGGCGGCACTGGAGCACTGGAGGCGTACCGGTCTCGACGTCACGATCGCCCGTGCGTTTCCCCACATCGGACCCGGGCAGTCCACTCGGTTCGTGGTGCCCAGCTTTCTCGAGCGGCTGACGCAGGCACGCCGAGAGGGACGACGCTCGGTTCCGACCGGAAATCTGGAGCCGGTGCGGGATTTTCTCGACGTGAACGACGTCGTGGCTGCGTACCTGGTGCTCCTCGAGGATGGAAGGGCCGGGGAGATTTACAACGTGGCGAGCGGGCGCGGCATCTCGGTGCGTGAGCTGTTCGATCGACTGACCCGGCTGCTCCAGTTCGACGCCACACCCGAGCCGGTGGCCGGCTTGGTGCGCAACGCGGATATACCGCATCTGGTCGGTGACCCCGGTAAGCTGGAGCGCGCCACGGGGTGGCGCCCGACTACCACCTTGGACGAGACGTTGCGGGGAATCGTCAATGCCGAAGCGCACTGACCTCGAGACTATTCTCCTCATCGGGTCCGGCCCGATCGTGATCGGGCAGGGAGCCGAGTTCGACTATTCGGGTACCCAGGCCGTACGGGCGCTCAAGGAAGAGGGGTATAGGGTCATCCTGGTGAACTCGAATCCCGCGACGATCATGACGGATCCGGACCTGGCGGACCGAACTTACGTCGAGCCGGTTACTCCGGAATGGGTCGCCAAGGTGATCGAGCGCGAGAGACCCGACGCGCTGCTGCCCACCATGGGCGGCCAGACAGCGCTCAACGTCGCGATGGCGCTTTACCGCGACGGGACCCTGAACCGCTACGGTGTCGAGCTGATCGGAGCCACCGAACGTGCCATCCGGATCGCGGAAGATCGCGAGGAGTTCGCCCAGGCGATGCGGCGTATAGGACTGGCCACGCCGCAGGGCAGCGTTGTTCGCAGCCTGGAGCAGGCACGGGAAGCCGTCGAGACGACGGGGTACCCAGCGATTTGCCGACCGTCGTTCACACTGGGAGGCACCGGCGGCGGAATCGCCTATAACCGCGACGAATTCGAGGACCTAATCCGCCGAGGGCTCGAGCTTTCGCCGGTCGGGTCGGTGCTGGTCGAGCGCAGCATCATCGGATGGAAGGAGTTCGAGCTAGAGGTCATGCGGGACGGGGCGGACAACGTCGTGATCGTCTGTTCCATCGAGAATCTCGATGCGATGGGCGTTCATACCGGAGACTCGATCACTGTTGCGCCGGCTATGACGTTGACCGACCGCGAGTATCAACGCATGCGGGACGCTGCTATCGCCGTTATCCGGGAGGTGGGCGTTGCCGCCGGGGGATGCAACATCCAATTCGCGGTCAATCCGGCCAACGGCGAGCAGCTGGTGATCGAGATGAATCCGCGGGTTTCTCGTTCCTCCGCGCTTGCGTCCAAAGCCACCGGCTTTCCCATCGCGCGCATCGGGACCAAGGTGGCGGTGGGCTACCGGCTCGACGAGCTGCCCAATGACATCACTCGCACCACACCCGCCTCGTTCGAGCCGGTACTGGACTACGTGGTCGTCAAGATTCCTCGATTCGCCTTCGAGAAGTTCCCCAGCGCCGACTCTCGGCTCACCACGCAGATGAAGTCGGTGGGCGAGGTGATGGCCATCGGGCGGACCTTCAAGGAAGCGCTTCAGAAGGGGCTCCGCGGTCTCGAAGCAGATCGCGCCGGCTGGGTCTTGGGTCAGACCCTCGCCGACGACCGTCTGGACGATGCCGAGCGGGAAACATTGCTGGCCGCTCTCCGCACCCCGACACCGGAGCGGATTTTCCAGGTCAAGCACGCTCTCCGCGGTGGCATCGACGTCGAAACCATCGCGGAGCGGAGCGGGATCGATCCCTGGTTCCTCTGGCAACTGATGGAGTTGCTGGAGGCCGAGAACGAATGGGCCGGGGCGGGTGGCCGGGAGCAGGCGGCAACAGCGGGCGGAAACGGACGGGCGCAAGCTGCAGGCAACGGCAATCAGCGTTCGCTGCTGCTCAAGATGAAGCGGCTGGGCTTTTCTGATCGCCAATTGGCCGACCTGATCGGGCTTTCCGAATCTGAGATGCGCGCCCGCCGCCACGCTTTCGGCATTCGGCCGGCCTACAAGACCGTGGATACCTGCGCCGGCGAGTTTCCATCGTCCACGCCGTACCTCTACTCGAGCTACGACGAGGAAAACGAGTCGGGGCCGGTTGGCGACCGCACTGTGGTGATTCTAGGCAGTGGCCCCAACCGAATCGGTCAGGGCGTCGAGTTCGATTACATGTGCGTGCGGGCGGCGATGGCATTTCGGGAGATGGGCTATCGCACCGTGATGGTGAACTCAAATCCCGAAACGGTCTCAACCGACTTCGACATCTCGGATGCGCTTTACTTCGAGCCGCTCACGCTGGAGGACGTGCTCGAGATCGTGGAGCTCGAGCGCCCGCTCGGCGTCGTGGTTCAGCTCGGAGGGCAAACGCCGCTTCGCCTGGCGCGCGCATTGGCCAAGGAAGGTGTCCGCATCCTGGGCACATCGTCCGACGCGATCGATGCCGCAGAGGATCGCAAGCGGTTCGAGGCGCTCGCCCGGGAGCTGGGCGTGGAGCAGCCGCCCAGCGGGACGGCGTCGTCGGTAGAAGAGGCGGTTGTGGTGGCAAAGCGGGTGGGCTATCCCGTACTGGTGCGTCCGTCCTACGTGCTGGGCGGACGTGCGATGGAGATCGTGTACGACGAGCCATCGCTCCGCAGCTACTTCGCCAAGGCGGCGCGGGTGGCACCGGAGCATCCCGTGCTAATCGACCGCTTCCTGGAGGACGCCTTCGAGGCGGACGTGGACGCCATAGCCGATGGGCTGCGTTGCGTGATCGGTGGAGTCATGCAGCACATCGAAGACGCGGGGATCCATTCAGGCGATTCCGCCTGCGTCCTGCCCCCCTATCTCATCACCGATGCGCAGGTGGAGGAGATGCGGCGGCACACTCGTGCCTTCGCCGAGCGGCTGGGGGTGGTAGGGCTCATCAACGCACAGTACGCCATCAAGAACGGGGTAGTCCACGTGCTGGAGGTCAACCCACGCGGATCGCGCACGATCCCGTTTGTGTCGAAGACGACCGGCGTCCCGCTCGCGAGTCTGGCTGCGGCGGTGATGGTGGGAAAGACCCTCGACGAGCTGGGCCTCCACGACGACGTGCTCCACCCGTACGTCTCGGTGAAGGAGGCGGTCTTCCCGTTCACGAAGCTGCCGGGAGTGGACTCGATTCTGGGTCCCGAGATGCGGTCCACTGGAGAGGTCATGGGGATCGCGGATTCGTTCGGAATGGCGTTTGCCAAGGCCCAGCACGCGGCAGATGGAGCCTTGCCATTGTCCGGCGCGGTTTTCGTCACGGTGAACGATCACGACAAGAACAACGTGGTGCCGATCGTGCGCCGGTTTCACGGGCTCGGCTTCAAGATCCTGGCCACCGAAGGAACCGCGCGGCATCTGCGTGCACGCGGCATCCCGGCTGAGCGGGTCCTCAAGGTGTACGAGGGACGCCCCAACGCCATCGACCTGATCGTCTCGGGCGCGGTTCAGCTGCTCATCAATACTCCGCTTGGCAAGCTCACCCAGCAGGACGATTATGCCATCCGCCGCGCCGCACTGCAGCATCGGCTGCCTTATACGACCACGCTGTCAGCGGCATCCGCGGCCTGCGATGCCATCATCGCGCTCCGGAGCCGTGCGGGCGAGGTCCGATCGCTCCAGGAATGGCACGCACTCGCCCGCGAGATGTCGGCTGAATGGACCGGGTGACGGCTCGCCGGCCGGCGTTCGCCGCCGCACTGAAGGAGCGCGTGCGGGGCGAGGTTCGGGAGTCGGAGGGCCTGGCGCGCTACTCCACCTATCGCATCGGCGGCCCGGCCACTGTCCTGCTTCCGGCGCGTGCCGAAGACATCGCAGCGGCGGTTCAGCTGGCGACCGGCGAGGGAGTCGACTGGTTCGTTCTCGGTCTCGGCTCCAATCTGCTGCTCCCGGACGAAGGCCTCGACGCGTTGGTCATCCGGCTCGGCAAAGGGCTCGATGAGGTGGTGCGGGACGGAAACCGCTGGCGGATCGGCGCCGGGCTGCCGGCACCTCTGGCTGCACGGCGTACGGCCGAAGCAGGTCAAGCGGGTCTCCACAAGTTCGTGGGCGTGCCGGGCACGGTAGGCGGGGGGGTTTACATGAACGCTGGCTGTCATGGAGGCGACTGGTCCGAAGTCGTCGAACAGATCACGGTGATCGACGCCGACGGAGACCTCCGGGTGCTGGAACGCCGCGAAATTCCCTTCTCCTATCGCCGCAGCGGGCTCGACGGACGGATCGTGGTCGGCACGACGGTGGCGCTGCGGTCGGAAAACCCGGCCACCCTCAGCGCCGAGTTGTCGGAGCTGTTCCGCTGGCGGCAAGAGGGGACGCCTTTCAATCAGCCGTGCTGCGGGAGCGTCTTTCAGAATCCCGGCGGCCCCAGCTGGAAGCGGAAGGAAGGTCCACGCACTGCGGGCCAGTTGATCGAGGCTGCCGGGTTGAAGGGACTGCGCGTCGGGGCTGCGGAAGTGTCGCCCATGCACGCGAACTATTTCGTGAACACCGGCGGCGCCACTGCAGCGGACGTGAGAGGCTTGATCGCTCGGGTTCAGGAGGCGGTGGAGGAGAAGTTCGGGGTGCGGCTGGAGACGGAAGTGAAGCTGATTGGGTCGAGGGGGGAGTACCTAAACGCGAAAAGCGTGAACAGTGAACAGTGAACGGGGGCGCCGCAAACCGGGAGCTCCGTTTACCGTTTACCGTTCACGCATTTCCTACTATGAGTGACTACTTCGTTCACCAGTCTTCGTTTGTGGATGCGGGCGCCGTTATCGGGTCCGGGACCAAAATCTGGCATTTCAGTCACATCATGCCGGGTGCCGTCATTGGGTCGGGGTGTAACCTGGGCCAGAACGTCGTCGTGATGCCCGGTACTCGCATCGGCAACAACGTGAAGATCCAAAACAACGTCTCGATTTACGAAGGGACCACCCTCGAAGACGACGTCTTCTGCGGACCCAGCTGCGTGTTTACCAACGTGCTCAATCCCCGAAGCCACGTGTCCCGGAAGCACGAGTATCAGCCGACCCTGGTGCGGCGCGGAGCGTCGATCGGAGCCAACGCGACAGTCGTCTGCGGAGTCACCCTCGGGGAGTACTGCTTCATCGGGGCTGGTGCAGTCGTCACGACTGACGTTCCGGCTTTTGGCTTGATGCTCGGGGTCCCCGCTCGTCGGGTAGGGTGGATGTGCCAGTGCGGCGTGCGTTTGAAGGTGGTGAACGGAAGCGCTAAGTGTCTCAGCTGCGGGGCTGGTTATCGCGAAGAGAATGCCGTCCTCAGGCCGATTGACCCACCGGGGAAGGGGGGCTAAGTTCTTTGGCTTTCGTGGGTTTCACCATTCTGAGCAGGTGAGCATTGACCGTCCCGCTGCTGGATCTCGTTGCCCAATACCAGTCGATCAAAGACGTCGTGATGCCGGCCCTCCAGTCGGTCATCGAGCGCCAGCAATTCATCATGGGCCCGGAGATCGGGCAACTGGAAGCCGAGGTGGCTCGGATCTCCCAGACGAAGCACGGTATTGCCTGCGCCAGCGGTACGGACGCTCTCTTGCTTCCGCTCAAGGCGCTTCGGCTCGAGCCCGGCGACGAAGTCATTGCGCCGGCGTTCACGTTCTTCGCTACGGCCGGGACCATCCATAACGCGGGCGGGAGGCCGGTGTTCGTGGACATCGACCCGGCGACCTTCAACCTCGATCCCGCCGCGGTCGAAGCGGCAATTACCTCCCGCACGCGCGCCATTGTTGCCGTTCACCTGTATGGCCAGATGGCGGCCATGGAACGGTTGTTCCCCCTGGCGCTCCGGCACAAGCTTTTCCTGATCGAAGATGCGGCCCAGGCCATCGGTGCCCGACGCCAGATGGATGGCGAGTGGCGGGTTGCCGGAGCGCTTGGTTGGGCCAGCGCTCTCTCGTTCTTTCCGAGCAAGAATCTGGGTGCGTGGGGCGACGGCGGGATGATGCTGACGCAGGACGACGCGCTGGCTGAGCGGCTGCGGAAGCTTCGCCTTCATGGAGGAGCCAAACAGTACCACCACGAGGAGGTGGGCACTAACAGCAGGCTGGACACGCTGCAGGCTGCTGTGCTGCTCGTGAAGCTGCGCTATCTGGCCGGGTGGAGTGCGGCCCGGCGGGACCGAGCGGCGCGGTACTCCCAGGCGTTTGCCGGCTGCCCAGATATCTGCCCGCCCAAGGTGGATCCCGCCAACGAGCACATCTTCCACCAGTACACCGTTCGGGTACCCCGGCGTGATGAGCTGGCGGCCGATCTCAAGAGCAAGGGGATCGGTCACGCGATCTATTATCCGACCGGCCTGCACCTCCAGCCCTGTTTTGCTCATCTGGGCTATCGCCGGGGCAGCTTGCCGGCTACGGAAGAGGCGATGGCGAGCGTGCTGTCGCTTCCGATTTACCCCGAGCTGACGGTCGCCCAGCAGGACATCGTGATCGAGGCGGTGCGGGACTTTTATCGATGAGCCGGCTCAAAGTCGGCGTAATCGGAGCCGGGGC
>JBKPOS010000063.1:0-20500 GCA_046733215.1 Gemmatimonadota bacterium | reverse complement strand
TCCGTTGGGGGGTGCGTGCTGAACAGCTTGAGCAGCCCGCCACCGTGTCCCGCGAGCGGGTTCACCTGTGCCAGCGAAGCCGCCGCGGGCGCTACATCCATGGGAATCCGGTGAGCCAGGGTATCGAGCCGCCGCAGCGCGTTTGCGAGCGGCTGCGGGCGTCCCAGGATCTGGGCGCCGACCCGGTCCGCCTCGAACTCCCGTTGCCGCGAGATCGCGAACTGGATAAGCATGGCGCCGATCGGGCCGAGCAAAGCGAGCGCGAGCTGCGCCGCGGGATGCCCATCGTTGTCGTCCCGGCCGCCGCCGAACATCAGGAGGTACGGCAGGTTCGAGATTGCACCCGCTATAGTGGCCGCGATGGTGGAGGTCAGCATGTCGCGGTTCTTCACGTGGGCCAGCTCGTGGGCAAGCACACCCTCCAGCTCGTCCTGGGGGACGTACTTGAGGATGCCGGTGGTCACGGCCACGACGGCGTGCTCGGGGTTCCGGCCGGTTGCGAAGGCGTTGGGCTGCTCGTGCGGCGCTACCGCCACGACCGGCATCGGCAGCCCAGCGCGCTGACGCAATCGATCGATCATTGCGTACAGCTCGGGTGCCTGTTCGGGCCCCACCACCTGCGCGCCGTACATCCGGAGCACCATTTTGCCCGAGAAGAAGTACATCCCGAAATTCATGATGACCCCGAAGATCAGCGCCACGATCAGCCCCTGTGATCCTCCGAGCAGCTGGCCCGCCAGGAGCAACAGGCCCATCAAGCCCGCCATCAGAACGAATGTCTTCACGTTGTTCATCGTGACTCCCTGATCGACTGCCTACAAAAACGAGCGAGACCTTCGTCCGCTCCTCGTGAGGCAGCGTAAACGAAGGTCTCGCTCTGAGCGCGGGGGCCTCTCACCCCCCACTTCCCGCCGGACCGTGCCCGCTTAGCGGACAGTCTTGACGATCTCGGCGTCCGCCACTCGGCGGATGAGCTACTCCCCTTCTACTGGGGACATATCGTAGTCGGATCGGCGGCGGCCGTCAACCGGGAACATCCCGCAAGCCCAGGCTGCTTCAGGGCCGGGCGTTGACGATTTGGCGCTGCCAGATCGCGATCCAAAGCCGCAACGGCGAATCGAACCGCGCTTCGTCTTGAACGGCTGTATCGTCGCGCATCGTATCCTCCCTCTCTTCTGTCAAATGCCAATTGCCGCCGAACCGTTCCCACTCCTTTGTACGCCGCTCACCACCCCGTGGACTCAGGAGGGCGCCCGGAATGGCCGGCCTGCTTCCATCCCGGGCGATCGTGAGGGCCACTGTGGGCTGGTGGTGCGGGACTGCGCTGGGTCTCCGGTTACGACGCGGGGGTGTAGGGCTGCCAGTCACTCGCCACGAGTTTGATGGTCTTCCCAGCCTCGATCTTGATGTTCGAGTGGATCTGCTTCGCGTACACGTAGAGCAGCGTGTTGCTCGGCGAAAGGCGCACGTCGTAGCAGCCCGGCGCCAGCTTCCAGTGGCCAGTCTCGCTGGTCGAGAGCAGGCCGCCTACGCCGTCGTTCGGATCGAGCAGCAAGTCGGACCCGAAGTCGGCCGTGCCGCAAGCGCGGACCTTGATGAAGTAGATGGTGACCGTGGTCGGGTTCGAGACCTCCAGCGTTCCCAGGTTGGACGAGGGCGCGGGCGTCTGGTTGGAGCCGCCGGTCGAGGGAGCCGGACTAGAGGGGCCGGTGGCGTCGTCGCCGCCGCCGCAGGCGGCAGTTGCGAGGGCGAGCGTGGCCAGAACCGAGCTGAAGAAGCGACGAGCGGACATTGTTACCTCCTGTGAGTCGTTGCACCGTTTCCAAGGGCACCGTGTCGAACACGGCGGCAACGATACGAGGCGGTGTCACCGCCAACTCACCGGAATACCATCTGATCGGCGTCCAGCTCAGGTGATAGTGCGAATCGAGCCAGGTGATATGGGCTTCCGAAGCCGCGAACGCCGCGGGGAGCGATCTCTGCCGGTGGGGGACGGGATCAGGCACCTGGGAAACCGGAACGAAGCGAGGGCGAGCGGTGTGGTGGCGGGCCTGCGAGTGCGGCAGCTCTACCTCAGGTTTTGGTCGGAATCTCGCTCGAAGTCCGGGAAGGGATCGGGAATTCGCCGGTCGCCTTGAGCGCGGCACGACGCATCACCCACGAGAACAGAAGAAACGCCTCGGTCCAGGCGGCCTGAAGGTCGGGCGTCCAGTCATGTCCGAACGCCTGCTCCAGCGTCCACAGCAACGCGGCGCCAGCGCTCGCATAGTCCGCGTCGCGGACGCCGTAGGTCTGGTGCTGACGCCCGAGCCGGGCCACCTCCGAAACCAGTCGCTCCGGATTGCCCAGCGACTGCACCATCCAACCCAGCATGTCGCCGAACTTGTTCTGCATGAGATGCATGTCGGTCGCGGCAAAGAGCGCGCGGCTTCGTGGATGAACCTCGAACAACCGGCTATAAAAAACGGGGGCCCAGTCACGGGCGAACGGCTCGAACCGCCGCCAGCTCGCCCTGACCAGGCCTTCGTGCTCGGGGGACATTGTCGCGGTCTCAGCGGGATGGCGTGGCACTAAAGGCGCCTCGCACCGAAACCTCCCGGTCTTCCTGCTCGGGCGCATCGGTGGTGAAGCCCAACGCCTGCATCTGGAAATGAGCCGAAATGCCCCGTCCGGTCGAGCGAGTGACAACCAGCGAGCCGCTCTCGGCGCGGAACACACCAGTCGGGCGGGTCGGGGGCCCGGTCACGATCAGCGCCTGGATTCCGCCCGGGAGGGGTCCGGCCGTGATCGTATAGGTCCCCGGTGCTGGTGCGCGGCCGTCCCAACGAGTGAAGACAACGGCCCCTCGCTCGCTGGTCGCCCCGAGGATGACCACGAACGGTCCGGGCGATCCCGGCGCAGTTCCGAACTCGGCACTTGCACCCCGAAGCTCGAGGGCCATGGCGCCCGTGAGCCGCGCTTCATAGGTCGACGCCGGACGATGGACCGGATTGATGGCCAGGGCACTCGACATCATGAGTGCCGCTCCAAACCCAAACCTCTGCGTGGCGTAGGACATTCAGCACCTCCGTGACTGCGGTTTGTCTTGCCCGCCCTGTTGACGGCGCCTACAATACCGGCGGGGTTTCACCCCGCGATCACCTCGCTATCACCGGGCGCAGATTGCTACAGATCAACACGTTCGGGAGGTTGTCGGTCACTGACGACGGCCGTCCGGTAGCAGGCGCTGCTTCTCAGCCCCGCCGGCTTGCCCTGCTGGCGATGCTGGCCTGTGCGGGCGAGCGGGGTCTCACCCGCGACAAGCTGATCGCCTTCTTCTGGCCGGACGCCGACGAAGAAAGAGCCCGCCGCGGACTCAGCCAGGCCGTCTATGCCCTCCGGCAGGACCTTGGAAGCGAAGAAGCGCTGATCGGGACCAAGGACCTGCGAATCAATCCCGACCTGATCACGAGCGATGTGGCGCAATTCGAGGCGGCCATCGCGGCGAGCGCCTGGGATCGGGCGGCATCCTGTTACGCCGGTCCATTCCTGGATGGCTTCCACCTGCCGAACTCACCCGAGTTCGAGCGGTGGTCGGAAGAACAGCGAACTGGATATGCGCGACAGTACACCGACGTACTCGAGCGGCTGGCCCGGGACGCGACCGGCAAGGCCGATCACTCGGCCGCGGTAGGCTGGTGGCGCAAGCTCGCGGCACAGGATCCGCTCAACGCGCGGGTCGCGCTCGGCCTGATGAAAAGCCTGGTTGCCGCCGGCGACCGGAACGGAGCGCTGCAGCACGCCCGGGTGTACGAGGCTCTGATTCAGCAGGAGTTGGACTTGCCTCCCGACCGTGAGGTGGTGGCCCTCGCCGACCAGATCAGACGGGAACAACCCGCGCCGACCGTAGCAGCGCCTGCGCCGGCTCAACCCACACCAGAAGCTGCTTCGTTATCTGTCGGCCCCGCAGAGGCAGCCAATCCCTCGGTAACGCCTACGGCGCCCACTCCGGATGCCTCAGTCCCTGCGCCGCTTCCCGGGTCGCTGGTCAAGGCGATGTCGCGATTCCTCGAAGAGCAGGACGTCAGCGAGGCACAATCCACCGCCGACTGGCTCGACGTCATCAAGGGCAAGCCCGGCCGAGACGCGCCTTCACCACCGCCGCAATCCTCACGGCTCTGGGTCACAGGTGGGGCCATCGCCGCCTTGCTCGTCGCCGGGGTCGCGCTGGTGCTTTCACTCCGAAAGCCTCCCCGGCAGCTGGCCTTCGGTCCCACCCATCGTCTGGCTTTCGACGCCGGCCTCGAGATGGACCCCGCGATTTCGCCTGATGGCAAGGTGGTCGCCTACGCGGCGGACCCGGACGGCCAAATGCGGATCTTCGTACGCCAGGTCAACGGAGGTGGCAGGGCGGTCCCAATCACGGAGGCACTCGCCGGCTATCATCGGGCACCGCGCTGGTCTCCCGATGGGACTCAAATCGCCTTTCAGTCGGGCGGTACGATCTACCTGGTTCCGGCACTGGGTGGCGTCCCGCGTCCCTTGATCCGGCCGACGAGTCCCTCGAGTTGGACGGCGTACCCTGCCTGGTCTCCTGACGGCAAGCAGATCGCCTACGTCGAAAATTCGGTGGTGTTCGTGCGACCCCTTGCGGGAGGACCGCCGACCCGGCTGGCCGCAACCGACTATCCTCACTCGCTTGCCTGGTCCCCCGATGGCCTGTGGATAGCGTTCGTGTCCGGCAATGCCGCTTTCACTTTCGGTGGGCAGCCGTGGGGGAGCCCGACCAACATCGGCAACGTCGCGCCCAGTTCTGTCTGGGTGGTCCCGTCGCACGGCGGCGCTCCGATTCGAATTACCGATGAGGAGTCGCTCAACACGAGCCCCGCATGGCTTCCCGGCAGCCGGGCCCTGCTTTTCGTTTCCAGCCGGTTGGGCAGTCGAGATGCGTTTCGGATTGCCATCGATGCATCGGGCAAACCGGTAGGAGATCCGGTTCGCCTTACCACGGGCCTCAATGCACAGACAATCAGCTTCACCGCCGATGGACGGAGAGGAGCCTACTCGGTCTTCACTTACACTGCGAACGTGTGGGCAGTAGACATCCCCGCCTCCGGAGTGGCGTCACTCGAGACGGCACAGCCGGTGACCAGCGGCAGTCAGGCTGTCGAGGGCATCGCGCTCTCGCCCGACGGCCGGTGGCTCGGGTTCGACTCCGATCGAAACGGGAACCAGGACATCTATCGCGCACCGCTAGGCGGTGGCGACATCGAGCAGCTGACTCAGTCGCCCGAGCCCGATTTCTTGGCGTCCTGGTCTCCGGGAGGACAGGAAATCGCGTTCTACTCGTATCGACGAGGGACCCGCCGTGCGCTGGTCATGCCGGCGGAAGGGGGAGCGGCGACAGAGGTGGCTCCTGAACTCGTGAATCAACGGAATCCAGGGTGGGCACCGGATGGCAACGGGCTCGTCTTCTCGGCAGATGTCAGGGACGGGCCGAGCCAGATCTACCTAGTTCGGCGCAAGCCGGACTCGACCTGGGCGCCTCCCCGCCGGCTCACTACCGATGGTGGAGGATCGGGTCGGTGGTCGCCGGATGGCCGTACCATCGCGTTCACCAATCGGCGCGGGCTATGGTTGGCAAACATCGAAGGGGACATGCTGCGGCCTATCGTCGCCGCGTCAGATTCAAGCGGATACCCGGTACCCGAAGTGCTTCAATGGAGTACTGACGGAAGGACGATCTTCTACAAAGCGTTCGACTCGGAGGGGCGTTCCAGCATCTGGAGCATCACCGCGAGCGGTGGGCAACCACGCTTGCTGATGCGGTTCGACGATCCGAGCCGGCCGTCCAGCCGGCCCGAGTTCGCAACTGATGGAAAGCGACTCTACTTCAGCATCGGCCAGCGCCAAAGCGATGTTTGGACCGTAGAGCTAGTCGCCGCCCGCTGATGGTCACGCCACCTGCGCCGCCGCGCGTTGCATTGCGCGTGCGGCGACCCAGTACGCCACCGACCAGGCAGCCCGGGCTTCGGTCGTGAACGCGGGGCCCAGGCAGCACTCGAGCGCCGTGAACAACGCATCCGCCGCCATCCCGTAATGCCTCCATCCCACTCCCCGACCCCCGTGGCGCCGGCCGGTATCGCCCACCATGTCGAGTAGATCTTCGGGCCGATCCAGCAACTCGATCACTGCGCTCAACGTCTCTGTGAGCTTCCGGCCGTGGTGTCTCAAATCAACCCCACCGAAGAAGGCCCGAGTGGTCGGGTCCAGCTCGAACAGGCGCTCGTAGAACACCTGGGCAAGGCGCTGCTGCATGGGGCTGACTTTGCGCCACGTCGACCTGACGATGGCGATCTGGGTCGATGTCATAACCGGTCGCTCCCTCCATCTCGTTGTACGCCCGAAGTCGATCCCCGGGCTCACGAGTCGAGAATAGGAGGCGCCGTCACGCCGGAATCACGCGGATCTCACCTGACGGAAGCTATTGTTGCAGGAAGAGGTTGGGGGGGAAGATCAGCGCCAATCGGCGACCGGACTCCAGACGGATCGAGCAACGGACACACCCGTCGGAAAGCGGGATGCGAAGTCCGCCCGGAAGCCAGCAGCATGGTCGCGCAGGTATCGCTCGAGGTCGCTTGAGGGCGCGGCATAGTAGCAGGTCCGGAATGTGGTCGGACCGGCACGCTCGAAGCGGACAGTCCGAAAGCAGCCGGTCGACCAGATCTCGGGGATGTGCTCGTCCCGCATGTAGCGCTCGACCGCATCGGCCAGGCCGGGGTGGACCTCCAACCGGACTTCGTAAACCTGGGCGTCGCTCAGAAGGGTGGGTCCTTTTGATGAATCGACTCGTCGAGGAGCATGGCATCGAGCTCCGATCCCGCCGGCGTCTCGAATTGGCCTTCGGGCACTATCAGGAGGGCGTTGGCCCGCGCCATCGAGCTGAGAATTCCAGACCCTTGCGGTCCGGTAAGGCGCGCTACGAGCAGGCCGCTCTCCGCGGAAACGATGGCGCGAAGAAAGTGCTGCAACTTTGGCTTGAGAACGATATCCTCGGCCGTCCGAACTCTGATTGCCCTCCGAAACGGTAATCGATGTCCGGACATGACCCGGATTGCAGGGCGCACGAACAGTTCGAACGTAACCATCGTGCTCACCGGATTCCCCGGCAGGCCGATCCACGGCACGTCGCGGATAAAGCCGAATCCCACGGGCGCGCCAGGTCGCATCCGCAGCCTCCAGAAACGCTGATCAGCGCCAAGCTCGTCCAGGACGCTTCGGACATAGTCGTGCTCACCTACGCTGATGCCCGCGCTGGTGATGAGCAGGTCGCAGTCCGCCGCCCGGCGAAGGTGCTCGCGCAGACTTTCCGGAGTATCCCTGGCAATGCCGAGATTGACCGGCTCACCGCCGGCGCGGCGGACCAGCGCGAGCAGCGTGTGGGTGTTGCTGCTTGCGACCTTGCGGCCGCTGAGAATCTCCTCGGGTTGGTCTACATCGGCGATCTCGTCTCCGCTCGCGAGCACGGCGACGCGAGGCCGGCGAAATACCAGCGGGTGAGCCGCTGCCAGTGACGCGAGGACGCCCAGCTGAGCCGGTCCGAGAGACGTTCCGGCTAGGAGAACGGCGGTGCCCTTCCGGATGTCTTCGCCGGCCTCTCGGATGTTCACCTCGGCGTCGCGGTCGCTTATCACGGTGACGATGTCGGGCCCGAGATCGGTGTCTTCCTGTCGAATGACGCTGTCGGCGCCCTCGGGGACCGGGGAGCCGGTAAAAACGCGGGTGCATTCGCCGGGGCCGACGCGGCGCGATGGGAAGTGACCGGCGGGTACCTCTTCAATCACCCGGAGTCGCGCCGGAGCCGCAGGAGTAGCCCCTCTGACATCGTCGGCGCGAGCGGCGTAGCCATCCATTGCGGAATTGGCCCAAGCGGGCACATCCAGCGGGCTCACGATGTCTTCGGCTAACACGCTCTCCAGTGCGTGATCGAGCGGTACCCGCAGCGCGGGCTGCGCCCGCACCGCCCCCAGGATGGTGCGCACGGCCTCGGCAGGGGCGAGCGCGGTGTCGGTCACACGTTCAACGCGCGATCCCATGCCATGCTTGCCAGCGTCTGCAGCCAGTTGGTGTCGTTGAACGAAAACACTGGACAAGTGGCCTCCACGCCCATGTCACGGTCGTCGGTCATGATCGCGATCCACTCGGACGCGTTGGCGGCTGTTGGGTCGTAGAGCGGCTTCCCACCGATCGCCCGTCGCCACACCTCAATCTTGGGCAGCGATGCCTGCTTGAACCCCTCGCACAACACCAGGTCGGCGCCGTCCATGTAGCGCTGGGCCAGAGCGACCGGATCGTAGTCATCGGCCGTTCGCTCGAACAAAACCCGGAGCGTCGGCGCGGCGATCAGGGTACGCTCCGCCCGTCCTTCCTGGAAATGGCGGTAAGTGTCGCTTCCCGCGCGATCGACGTCGGCCGGATGATGCCCGTGCTTGATCGTCATGATGCGTCGGCCTCGGCGAATCAGCTCTCCAGCCAAGGCCACCGTCAGCGTGGTCTTGCCCGCGTTCTTACGGCCGATCACAGTGAGGATGCGCATCAGCTGAGGGCGTCCGCTTTCGCCAGATCGTCCGCGGTGTTGACGTTGAAGAAGAGCCGGGCCGGGTCGCCCAGGCGGCGGACTTGCTCGAGTCCCAGAGTACACACCCGCACGGCGCTGTAAAAGCCGGTCGCTTGGAGGTCGCCGGCATCGAGCCTGCTCGCGATCGCGGGTGCGCATGCCGGGCCGTATGCAGCGCAGAGCGGCTCGCCCCCGCGGGGACCCTCACTCTCGGGCAGGAACACATCGCATCCGTCAACTCCGGCAGCGAGCCTCGCGAGCAAGTCGGCTGTCACGAACGGCATGTCCCACGCCACGCAGACCACCGGCGCCGGCGCTTCGATGACGGCAGTATAGACCCCCCCTAAGGAACCACAGCCGGGACGCACATCGGGCACGACTCGCAGGTCGGCCCGCCACTCGGGCGCGTCTGGAGCATTGGCGACCAGCAGCGGTAAACGGTGGAGGGCGCCCTCGAATGCGTCAACCAGGCGATCGAGAATCCGCTTTCCGCCGACCATCTCGAGGCCCTTGGGACGGCCTCCGAACCGGGTTGCTTCGCCTCCGGCCAGAATTGCTCCGGCAATCATGGCGTCATGGGTCGCCGCTACAGTCGGCGTACAAGCTGGTGTCTTCCGCAACGCGCACCCGACGGAGCATGGTTCCCTTCGGAAGGCGCGCGGCGATTCGACGGAACAGGTGCTGGGCCATGGCTTCACAGGTGGGCAATGCTCGGGCGAACGCGGGAATGTCCCGATTGAGGTACTTGTCCTTCAGGGGCTCGACGACTTCCTCATGAAGAATCCGATCGAGCTCGGCGAGATCGACCAGAAGATCCGCGGGTGCATCTGGGCCACCCTCCACGGTGACAGCGCACTGATACTGATGGCCGTGCGGAGGCTCCGCGGACAGGGCGCCGAATGCCTCGCGGTTTTGCTCCGGACTCCACTCGGGCCGATAGAGTCGGTGCCGGGCGAAGAAGCTCACAGTGCGAGTGAGCGTGGTCGGCATGCCCAGTGGCCTGCTAGAGGATGAGTCCTAGACCAAACTCAAACCAAGGGCTGAGATTCCATTCGCTCGCATCGAGCGTGACCGGGACAGCCCCTGTACGATAGGTCGACGGATAGGACAGCTTCCAGAAGTTTCCCCGGGCCGCCGCCCGGATATGGAACCGGTCACCCAGAAAGAATCGAAAGCCCCCACCAGGCGCAAAGAATCCCTTGGTCCCGAAGTTATAGCCGCTGGTGTCGGCCGGCGTGCTGCTGCCGAAGGCCGCGCCGGTGGCCAGCTCTATGAACGGCGCCAGGCCGTGCCAGGTTTTCCCGCCGGTGATGTTGAATGCCACCAGCGCCTCGACAAAGGTGACGCTCTGGCCGACCGGCCCGGTCACCCGGGATCCTGGCGGCTGCGTGGGGTCGACGATGTTACGCTGCAGGTCTCCGTATTCGACCCCCAGCCCGAATTGCAACGGCCGAGACGCGTGCAGGTCAAATCGCCCGCCCACAATGTACCCGTCACGCGGCCCCACTCCGGCGCGACCGCCGTTCCCCATGAAGTATCCGCCGGTGAACGTGAGGCTGCTGCCTTTGTGAAGATCGTGATAGGGGCTGCTTTTGGGCGGGTATCCCACCTGTGCCACTGCGCTCGCCGGGCACACGAGAGCGAGCGCGGCGAGCGCGGCGAAAGCCGGCTTTGAGATCAGCACTGGCGAAGATCGTGTCCGGTCATGTCGGCCGGCTGCTCCAGACCGAGAAGGCCGAGAACCGTGGGAGCAACGTCACAGAGCGCGCCACCCGCACGCAGCGCGGAGCATTCGCCGCGGACAGCGACCAAGGGAACCGGATTCGTCGTGTGAGCGGTATGTACGCCCCCCGTGGAAGGATCGATCATGGTCTCTGCGTTCCCGTGGTCGGCTGTCACAAGGACGCTCGCACCGGACCGTTCTGCACTCGCAAGGACCCGGTCGAGACAGCGGTCCACCGTCTCGACCGCCCGGATGACTGCAGGCAGCACTCCCGTGTGTCCCACCATGTCCGCGTTGGCGTAGTTGCAGAGCAAGAAGTCGTGCGCCTTTGCCTCCAGGGTCCGGCAGAGCGCATCGGTAATTCCCTCGGCGCTCATCTCGGGCGCGAGGTCGTACGTCGCGACGCGCTGCGACGGGATTAGACAGCGCTCCTCGTTCGGGTAAGGCGGCTCGACGCCACCGTTGAAGAAGTAAGTCACGTGGGGATACTTCTCGGTCTCCGCGGTCCGAAATTGGGTCATTCCCGCATCTGCAAGCACCGGCGCCAGAATTCGCGCCAGCGTAAACGGTGGAAAGGCCTGCGGCAACGGGAATGTCTGATCGTACTGCGTCATCGTCACACCGCGGAGCACCGGACGGTCGCGCACGTCGAAGCCATGAAAGTTGTCGAGACACATGGCTGCAACGATCTGGCGCATCCGATCGCTGCGATAATTGAAGAAGAGCACGCCGTCGCCGGTTCGAACTCGTGCGACCGGCTCGTTATCTCGATAGTGAATCAGGGGCTTGAGAAACTCGTCGGTTTCGCCTCGCTGGTAGGCGGCCTGCACTGCGAGCACGGGATGCGTGATGGCGTGCCCCTTGCTATGAACGATCGCGTCGTACGCAACCTTGGTGCGCTCCCAGCGGCGATCGCGATCCATCCCGTAATAGCGCCCGCATAAGGTGGCCACTTCGACCCGGTTCCCCGCGATGCGCCGCATATCCTGCAGTAGCGTGCGGACCACCTCGGCGCCTAGCGTGGGCGGTGCGTCGCGGCCGTCGAGGAAGCCGTGAACGGCGATGGCCGGCACCTTGAGCCTGACGCCCAGCTCGATGCAAGCGAGGAGATGGCGATCAAGTGCGTGGACTCCGCCCGGCCCGAGCAGGCCCACGAGATGGAGCGTTCCTCCACTCTGACGAAGAAAGGCACCCAACTCGACCAGGGGCTCGAGTCGATAGAACTCGCCCGATGCGATGCTCTGGGAAATCCGAACCAGATCCTGGGGGACCACGCGGCCGGCCCCGAGATTGAGATGCCCCACTTCACTGTTGCCCATTTGCCCTTCGGGAAGTCCAACGCGGAGCCCGCTGGCCTCGAGCAGGGTCCGTTGCGGGGAGGACCATAAGCGATGCCAGACCGGTGTGTCAGCGAGCTCGATGGCGTTGCCCTCGCGTGCCTCCCGGTAGCCCCAGCCGTCGAGAACGACAAGAACGACCGGGCGGCGCGCGCTTCGGTTTGACATGGCTCTCCGCGGATTCTACTATGCGCCAGAGTGACTCAAGCGCCGCAATCTAGTCCTGCCCTTCGTCGGCTACCAGCCTGCGCAGTTGCGCTTGGCCTGCTCCTTTCCGCCCCTCTCGCGGCGCAGAATCGCATCGGCGTCACCGGAACGACCGACCTGCGCCGAACCACCACCGGCGGAGTCCTCGGCACGCTCACTGACGCAGCAACGGTGAGCCGGGGCAAGGTGCAAAATGACTGGGCCGAGGTCACAATCACGGGCTGGATCATCCGCAGCTCGGTGAGCCCGACGACGCGCGAGGGGTTCGACTTGTCGGTCACGCCATCCGACGGTGAGAACGTGCGCGCGGAGCCGAACGGTAGCGTGGTGGCAAGGCTCAAGCGTGGCGCACTGCTCCACAAGATTGGATCTCGCGGTGGGTGGTTCCATGTGAAGCGCACCGGCTGGGTGCCGCGCCGGTCGCTCGAAGCACCGATCGAGACCGGCGCCTTGGGGCAGCGGCAGAATCCGACTGCTCCCCGCTCCTCGACTCGCTCGCAGTCTCCCACAAGCCGCAAATCAACTCCTGCCGCGCCACCTTCCGCCCCGTCGCCAGCCAACCCAGCTCCGCCATCCGGGTCGCAACTCGCAACTGCCCGTGGTGCTCAGCCGTCCGAGGCCGGCAGCTCAGGGTACGGTGATCGGTTCGAGGTCGCACGCTCCGCACCCATTTCGGCAGCGCCCGAGGGAAACCAGCTTGGGACCATCGAGCCGGGCGCCGATGCGCGCGTGCTCGGGAAGGCGGGCAACTGGGTGCGGGTGCAGATCGAAGGCTGGATGCACGAGGCCGATCTCAAACCATCCGGAGGGGGCGCTCTCACTGGCGTGTCCGCCGCCGAGGTGCGGGCGGATCCGCAGCGGTTCGTAGGCCAGATGGTCGAGTGGCGGGTTCAGTTCATCGCAATTCAGCAAGCGGACGAGCTGCGGCCGGAGCTCCCGATCGGGCAGCCGTTCTTGCTGACCCGTGGCCCGTTGCCAGAGCCTGGTTTCGTCTACGTCATTCTGCCTCGCGCTCAGGCAACTCAGTTCCAATCGCTGCCGCCGCTGCAAGAGCTGGTGCTGCGGGTGACGATCAAGGCCACCCGGACCAAGTATCTGGCGACGCCGGTAGTGGAGTTGGTCGGGGTGGTCAGCGGGATGGCGGATGCGAGCCGTTAGCCATGAATGATCTTCTCCGCCAACGCATCCTTCGCGCGCTCGAAACCCTCGGCGACGAGCGTGCGTACGAGGTCTTGGATTACATCGAGTTTCTCTCCAGCAAATACGCCGAGCGGGCCCGGCCGACGGGCCTGTTCGCCAAGCTGACCGAGACGGTGGAAGACACCATGCGTGCGGGGAAGCTCCCGTTGCAGGCCATCAGCGGTACAATGGGACTCATGGATAGCGCAGCCAAAGTGATGCGAGGGTTGGCAGCGGCAGGACAGGCCGTAGTCGAAGAAGCGGTCCGAGCGGCCGAGACATCCGGCAGCCGACCGCTCCCGCCGCGGCCGCCCTCGGAACGAGACTCCGGCACCAGCTGAATCCCTTCACCCCCGACATTCACCTCTCACCCACCACTGCCAATGGCCGCACCCGCCGAGGTTCGCGCTCCTGCCGTCTCGGACGAGTCGCAGTTCGTTCGGGGCATCGGTCCGCTCGCCGCAGTCTCGCTGGTCGTTGGGTCCATGATCGGCTCGGGGATTTTCATCGTCTCAGCCGATATCAGCCGGCAGGTTTCCGCACTCGGGCCCGCCGGCTTGTTGCTGGTGTGGACCGTCACGGGCGTCATCACCGTCATCGGTGCGCTGACCTACGCCGAGCTCGCTGCGATGATGCCGAATGCCGGCGGGCAATACGTGTTTCTGCGAGAGGGCCTGTCGCCGATAGCGGGATTTCTGTACGGCTGGACCTTGTTCATGGTGATTCAGAGCGGCACCATCGCCGCGGTCGCCGTGGCTTTCGGCCGCTTTCTCGGGGTCCTGATCCCGAGCCTCACTCCTGACGTGTTCCTCAAGCTCGGCTCGTTCGACATGCCCGGAGGAACCATTCAGCTGGGACTCTCTCCCCAGCGAGTGGTCGCCATCGTCATGGTCGCCGTGCTTACCGCGGTCAACATCCGTGGCGTGCGGCTCGGTGCAGCTATCCAGACGATCTTCACCGTGGCGAAGGTGGCGGCTCTCGTGGCTCTTATCCTCCTAGGCCTCACTTTCTTTCGCCGGCCTGAAGTCGCTGCAGCCAATTTTGGGGCGTTCTGGGGCACTGGACCCTGGACCCTCGCGGTGCTTCCCGTCATCGGCGCTGCGATGGTGGGGTCGCTGTTCTCGAGCGACGCCTGGAACAACGTGACATTTGCGGCGGCTGAGGTTCGCGACCCGAGACGCAACTTGCCGCTGGCGCTCGGTCTCGGGACTGGATTGGTCAGCCTGCTGTACGTGATCGCCAATGTCTCCTACCTCAACGTGCTTCCGTTCCTGGGAACCCCGAACGGTGTGGATGTGCTGGCGCGGGGGATTCAACACGCGGCTCAGGATCGCGTCGCGACAGCGGCCATGGAGGTCATGCTGGGTCCGGTAGGCGCCATCATCATGGCGATCGCCATTCTCATTTCGACCTTCGGCTGCAACAACGGTCTCATTCTGGCCGGCGCGCGAGTCTACTACGCGATGGCGCGGGATCGCCTGTTCTTCCGGCAGGCCGGCGAGCTGCACCCGGACTTTCGCACACCGGTCTTCGGCCTTGTTGCGCAGGCTCTCTGGACCATGGTGCTCTGCGTAAGCGGCACCTACAGTGAGCTGCTCAACTACGTGATTTTTGCGGCTTTGGTGTTCTATCTCCTGACCGCGGTGGCGCTCTTCCGGCTGCGCCGGCTTCGGCCTGATCTCCCGCGGCCGGTAAAGGCCGTTGGTTACCCGGTGTTGCCGGCGCTCTACATCGTCGCGACCGGTTTCATTCTCGTGGTGCTGCTGGTGGACAAGCAGCAGCGACTCTACTCAGGCCTCGGCCTCCTGATCGTGCTGCTCGGCCTGCCGGTGTACGCTCTCTGGAGGCGAACAGCTCGATGAAGCCTCTACGTCTGACCTCTGGTCTCTGTGGTCTGCTCTGGCTCGGTGCCCTGGCCTGCGGTGGTTCGGCAGCGCCCTCGGCACCGACGCCCAAGGCTTCGACACCGGCAACTCCGGTGACCGGGCTCGCCGACGAGCTCTTCACCGGATTTCTGGAGCGCGTCCCCGAGTCGGCGACGGTTTTCGGCGTAGCCAACGGGCCGCACGATAGACTCACCGACTTGTCACCCGGCGCCCGAAAGACCTGGGAAGCTCGTGAGGATGCCTGGTTGGCTCGCCTTCAGGCGATGGATACCTCGAAGGTGATTGGCACGTCCGACGCGCCGGTCTATGCGATCATACGGCAGACACTCGAGGCCAACCGGGCTTCGCGAGTCTGTCGACTCGAGCTGTGGAACGTGAGTCAGCTGTTCGGCTGGCAGGTAAACCTGCCGCGCCTAACCCGGCTCCAACGACTCGGTACACCCGAAGCGCGGGCGCAGGCGCTGGCGCGCTGGCAGGCAATCCCCCGCTTCATCGATCAGGACATTGCCAACCTTCGCGAGGGGCTTCGCGAGGGGTACACGGCGCCGCGGGTCAACGTCGAAGAAGTGCTCAAGCAGGTAGACGCGCTGCTTGCTGATCCGCCCGAAAAGTCGCCGTTTGCCGGGTTCATCGAACGGGATTCGACGCCGGATTTCCGTGACGCGATCGTCGGCATCGTGCGCGATCGCATCAATCCGGCGCTGCGCCGGTATCGCGGTTTCCTGGCCGATGAATACATGGGGCGTGCGCGCACAACACCGGGTGTCTCCGCCAACCCGAACGGAGCTGAGTGCTACCGGGCCCGGCTCCAGTTCTACACCACGATCCCCCTCGACCCCCGCGAGGTGCACGAGCTGGGACTCTCGCAGATGAAGCGCATCGAAGCCGAGATGCAGACGATCGCACAGCGGAGCTTCGGTACCACCGATGTCCCGGCGCTATTGGAGCGGCTCCGCACCGATTCGCAGTACACATTCCGCACTCGGCAGGAGGTCATTGCCGTCGCGGAAAGCTCTATTGTGCGGGCCCGGGCGGTGATGCCCAAATGGTTCGGGAAGCTTCCCAAAGCACCCGTGATCGTCGATCCCTGCCAGCCCTTCGAGGAGGCCTCCGGTTGCCCAGGGTCATATGTTCCCGCTGCAGAAGACGGAAGCCGGCCGGCCCGGTATCGGATCAACGCGGGCGATCCGACCCACAAGCCACGAGCGAGCGCTGAAGCAACCGCGTTTCACGAGACAATCCCGGGACACCATCTCCAGATCGCGATTGCCCAGGAGCGCCAGGGAGTTCATCCGATTACCCGCTTTTTCTTCAACAGTGGCTTCGTGGAAGGGTGGGCGCTCTACGCCGAGCGCGTGGCCGATGAGATGGGTTTGTATACCTCCGACCTGGATCGCATGGGCCTCCTCTCCAACGACGCCCTGCGGGCCGCCCGATTGGTCGTGGATGCGGGAATTCACGCCTTAGGCTGGAGCCGGCAGCAAGCGATCGACTACATGATGCAGCACACGGCGCAGTCGAAAGGCTTCGTCGAATCCGAGGTCGATCGTTACATCATCACGCCCGGACAGGCCACTGCCTACATGGTCGGGCGGCTCGAGATTCAACGGCTCCGCGCGGAGGCCGAGCAGCGCCTGGGCAAGCGGTTCGACATCCGTGAGTTTCACGATCACGTCCTGCAAGACGGCAGCATTCCTTTGGGGTTCTTGCGGAGCAACATCGAGCGGTGGCTCGCGGGGGCACCTGCAACGGCCGCTGCGGCCGAGCCGGCGACGCCATCGCCGTAAACTCGTTTTCCCCACGCAACCCTCCGGGAAGGGCGGGTGTCGGAGCACCATGACGCCCGCTCTTCTCGTGCTCGCCATCAAGATCGCTTCCTCAGCGTCCCCCGGGTCCGGTGATCTCACGCTGCCCCAACTGCTGGCCTGCCACGACAGTGCCGTCGGCGGCCCGGCGCTGCGCGCCGTGCAACGCCTGGAATACCGGATCTCCATCGAGGAAGGCGGCACAACCCTGCGGGGCCGATACCGCGCGACCCGCGACGGCCGTATGCGCATCGATGTGTTCGCCGCCGATAGCACTCGAGTCTTTTCCGAAGGCTGGGACGGGCAGCACGGATGGGAACTACGCCAGGGAGCGGCGGCGTCCACGCCAGCCAGCCCGCCGGCGGCCGCGGCTCTCAGACACGGCCTCGCTCAACCGGGGCATCTCTGGACCCTCGCGGACATGAAGCGGAATGGGCATGCCGTCGCGCTCGCGGGTCGGGAGACGATTGACACGACAAGCTATTACGTGGTGAGGCTCACGCTCTCGGATGGCTTTCGCGTTTGGTACCTGCTGGATCCGACCACGTGTCTGATAGTGCGGAAGCGCGATTTTCGCGCGTTTCATCCCAATCTGGATCGGCAGCAGAAGTGGGTAGAGTCGGTGTTCGATGAGTTCCGTAGCGAGCACGGCATCACCCGTCCCTATCGGGAGCGCAGCGTAGACCGGGCTACGGGCAAGACGCTGAGCACCACCCGCGTGCTCGCGATCGACCTGGAGCCCAGATTCGACCCTGGCACTATGACGCCGCGCCCGAACGCTTCCGCTCCCATGCCACCTTGATTTCGAGCGTCCCCGCCGTCATTCTTGTGGATGGCGCCCCGCAACGAACTCGGCCCGCCCTGCGCTCCCCTCGGACGCCGGCGGGCCGTCTTGCATCCACTTCGCGAGCGCGCATGAGCCACATTCGCCAAACAGTCGGCCTTACCTTCGACGATGTCCTCCTCGTGCCGCGGCACTCCACAGTGCACCCGCGCGAGGTCTCGACCCGCAGTCGTCTTACTCGTTCGATCCCGCTCAACATTCCGCTGATCTCCGCCGCGATGGATACGGTCACCGAAGCCGACATGGCGATCGCCATGGCCCGGGCCGGCGGCATCGGCGTCGTCCACAAGAACATGTCGATCGATCGCCAGGCCGCGGAGGTCGATCGGGTGAAGCGGAGCGAGAGCGGGATGATTCTGAATCCCATCACGCTCGGTCCGGATCGGCCGGTGCGCGAGGCGTACGCGCTCATGCGGCGGTTCAAGATCTCGGGCGTGCCGATCGTAGACGGCAACGGCCGGCTGATCGGGATCATCACGAACCGCGATCTACAGTTCGAGCGCAATCTCGACCAACCCATCCGCGAGGCGATGACCAAGGACAAGCTGATCACCGCTCCGGTGGGGACCGATCTGGATGAAGCGGAGCGGATTCTTGCGCGCCACCGGATCGAGAAGCTTCCGGTGGTGGATCAGCAGGGCGTTCTGCGCGGGCTCATTACCGTCAAGGACATTTTCAAACGGCGGGAGCATCCCAACGCCAACAAGGACCAGCACGGACGGCTGCGGGCCGCCGCCGCCCTGGGTGCGGCTCCGGACACTCTCGCTCGCGCCGGTGCGCTGGTCGCCGCGGGCGTCGATGTCCTCGTGGTAGACTCGGCGCACGGGCACAGCGAGGGCGTGCTCACGACGGTGGATGCGGTTCGCGAAGCCTTCCCCGACGTGCAGCTGGTTTCCGGGAATGTGGCCACTGAGGCCGGCGCGAGGGAGCTCGTACGCCGCGGCGTGGATGCGGTGAAGGTCGGCATTGGACCGGGCAGCATCTGCACGACCCGCGTCGTCACCGGTGTGGGCGTGCCACAGGTAACGGCGATCATGGACGCGGTGCGTGGCGCCGGCGAAGTGCCGGTCATCGCCGATGGCGGCATCAAGTATTCCGGCGATGTCGTGAAAGCGATCGCGTCCGGAGCGTCCTCTGCCATGATGGGTTCCATGCTCGCCGGCACCGAGGAAAGCCCTGGCGAAGCGATCCTCGCCGAAGGCCGCCGCTTCAAGATGATCCGCGGCATGGGCAGTCTGGCTGCGATGCAGGATGGCTCTGCCGATCGGTATTTCCAGGAAGGGGAGATGACGTCCACCAAGATGGTGCCCGAGGGAATCGAGGGCCGGGTACCCTACAAGGGTCCGGTGGCCGACGTCTTATATCAGATGGTGGGAGGATTGAGGAGCGGCATGGGATACGTCGGCGTAGCCGATATTCCGGCCCTTCAGTGCGAGGTCGAGCTGATCCGGGTCACGTCAGCCGGTCTCCGTGAATCCCACCCCCATGATGTAACCATCACGCGAGAAGCACCGAATTACAGTGCCTGAAAACCGTAAACTGTAAACAGTAAACGGTGAACGGGAGTATGCGTTCACCGGAGCGCCCGTTCACCGTTCACTGTTCACCGTTCACGCAGTCTCCCTTTCAACCCGGACAACCGATGAGTCTCTTCCGCCGCAAGGATGTCGCGAGCTTGCAGGCCGAGGTGGCCCGCGACCACAGCTTGAAGCGCGCGCTTGGCCCCGTCAACCTCGTCTTCCTGGGTATCGGTGCCATCATCGGCGCCGGCATCTTCGTGCTGACCGGCCAGGCTGCCGCCCAATATGCCGGCCCCGCCATCGTGTGGTCATTCGTGCTGGCGGGAACCGCATGCGCGCTGGCCGGCCTGTGTTACGCCGAGTTTTCGTCGATGATCCCGATCGCTGGCTCGGCGTACACCTACGGATACGCGACTCTGGGCGAGTTGTTTGCGTGGATCATCGGGTGGGACCTGATTCTCGAGTATCTGTTTGCGGCTTCGACCGTTGCGGTGGGGTGGTCGGGCTATGTGGTCTCGTTCCTCCGCGACCTCGGCATCAATTTCCCCAAAGAATTCACCTCCGCCCCTTACACTCACGCCGCGCCACCGGATGCGGGCTGGAATGTATGGCGGCTCTTTACCGAAGGGTGGTCATCCACCGGTGCCGTGCTGAACGTGCCCGCGATGATCATCGTCGCCTTCATTACGATCCTCCTCATCATTGGCATCACCGAGTCGGCGACGTTCAACGACGCCATCGTGGTCATCAAGGTCACGGTCGTCCTGCTCTTTATCGCGTTTGGACTCGCCTATATCAACCGGGAGAACTGGACCCCGTTCATCCCCCCGCAGGAGGGCCCCGGCAAGTACGGCTGGAGCGGGATCGTACGTGGCGCGGGAGTGATTTTCTTCGCCTACATAGGCTTCGACGCGGTATCCACTGCCGCGCAGGAGGCCAAGAAACCTCAACGCGACATGCCCGTGGGCATTCTTGGATCGCTGGCGATCTGTACCGTGCTCTACATCGCCGTGGCGCTGGTGCTCACCGGCATCGTTAAATACAGCCAGCTCAACGTGCCCGATCCGATCGCCGTCGGCGTCAACGCAGCCGGCCCAGGCCTCGCCTGGCTCCGCCCCATCGTGAAGATCGGCGCTATCGCCGGCCTCACGTCGGTCATCCTGGTCATGTTGCTGGGCCAGCCGCGCATCTTTTACTCGATGTCGAAAGACGGGTTGTTGCCTCCGGTGTTCGCCGCCGTGCATCCGAAGTTTCGGACCCCGTGGCTCGCGAGCATGGTCACAGGCGTCTTTGCGATGGCCATGGCGGGCTTGCTGCCGATCGGTCTCCTGGGCGAGCTGGTCTCGATCGGGACGCTGCTCGCTTTCGCTATTGTGTGCGGCGGCGTGCTTGTACTCCGGTAC
>JBKPOS010000062.1:0-48437 GCA_046733215.1 Gemmatimonadota bacterium | reverse complement strand
GCGGATTTTCGTGGCGGGAGTTGATGGCGTCGACGACTTCACTCTCGTATGCCCAGATTCGTACTTCCTCGCCCTTGCGAGCCAGAAGGTTTGCCAGGGTGGTTCCCCAACTCCCCGCGCCCAGCACCGCGACTCGCATCATGGAGCACGCCTCGCCGGCTCAGTAGGCTCGGCGGACTGCACGCCACGGGCGCCGTGCCGGCCGAAGCGATTCTCGGTTCCAGCCATGAGGCGTCGAATGTTTACACGATGCTTCCAAATGATGAAGACGACCAGCGCGATCTCGATCGCCAACGTCGGACCGCGGGAGTTCTCCAGGAAGTAGGCCGCCAGCGGAAACAGCGCGGCCGCCACGACGCTTCCCACCGAGACATATCCCGTGACCCACACCAGAATCATCCACACGACGAGCACCGTGACCAGTGCCCAGGGTGCGATCGCAAGGACGACGCCCGACGCGGTGGCGACGCCTTTACCGCCCTTGAAGCCGACGAACGCGGAGAACACGTGACCGATCACGGCTGCGAGCCCGCAGTAGAGAGGGAACAACGGCACCTGTGGTACCTGCGGGCCGAACAGCCACACCGGCACGGCACCTTTCGCGGCGTCGAACAGCCCAACTGGAATGGCGTACTTCCACCCCAGAACCCGGTAGACGTTGGTGGCGCCCAGGTTCCGGCTTCCCTGCTGTCGGAGGTCGACTCCCTTGAACACGTGGCCCGCGATGAAGCTCGTGGGAATCGAGCCAACGAAGTAGGACAGAACCAGCCAGCCGATGGCCGCCATCATCTTCGCTTCGCTGCGCGTGCAGTGAACTTGAAACGGAGCGGAGAGCCGCTGAAGCGCCACGCGTTCCGAAACCCGTGCGACAGGTATCGCTGGTACGATTCCGGGATATCGTCGGGCCGATTGGTCACGATGGCGAACGTGGGTGGTGCAGTGCCGATCTGCGAGGCATAGAGCAGCTTCACCTCGTCGCCGGGTTTCTGCGGTGGGGCTGCCCGCTGCACCAGCTGCTCGAGCACCCGGTTTACCTCCGAGGTCGGCACGCGCAGATCCCGATCGGCTGCGACCTCGAGAATCAGATCGAGAAGATTTCGCACTCGTTGACCTGTCAGGGCCGACACGTAGAGGAACGGCACGTCACGAAGGAACGGAGCGCGCTCCGCCAGACTTTCCTGTCCCCGGCGAGCGGTGTTGGCGTCCTTCTCTTCGACGAGATCCCACTTGTTCACCGCGATGATCAATCCTGCGCCGCGATCCCATACCTCAGTGGCGATGCGGAGATCCTGGGTGTGGAGGCCGAGGGCGGCGTCCACCACGAGCACGCAGACGTCGGCACGCTCGATGGCGCGGCGAGTGCGCAGGGTGGAGTAGAACTCGACGTCATCTTCCACTTTAGATCGTTTGCGTAACCCTGCGGTGTCAATGAAGTTGAGGGCTCTCTCTCGAAACCGCAAGAGCGAATCGATGGCGTCCCGGGTGGTCCCCGCTTCAGGTGCGACCAAGTGGCGCTCCTCGCCCAGGAGCCGATTCGCGAGGGACGATTTCCCGACATTCGGTCGTCCCACGATCGCCACGCCGATCGCCGGCTCCATCTCGTCCGCGCGTTTGGGCGGCAGCCGGGCGACAATTGCATCGAGCAAGTCCCCGCTTCCCTTCCCCACGGCGGCCGAGACGCCGACTGGATCTCCGAAGCCGAGCTGATAGAAGTCGTATTGCGCCGTGCTGCGCTCCAGGTCGTCCAGCTTGTTCACCGCCAGCAGCACGGGACGGTTTGCCTTCCGAAGACGGTCGGCAATGGCCCGATCGACGGCGAGGAGACCCTCCTTCCCGTCGACCAGAAAGACGATGAGGTCGGCGTCGTCAACCGCGAGCTCGACTTGCCGGCGGATCGCGCGATCCATCGAATCGTTCGAGTCGGGAACCAGCCCTCCTGTATCGACGATCCAGAACGACCGACCGCCCCACTCCGCTGCGCCGAAGTGCCGATCGCGAGTCGTGCCCGACGCCTCCGAGACGATGGCACGGCGGCCACCCACGATGCGATTGAAGAGGGTGGACTTGCCCACGTTGGGGCGACCTACGATGGCAATGGTGGGCTTGCTCACGCGGCGAGCGGAAACTCCAGTGCATCCGCGAAATCCTTGGAGAGGCGGATCTCGAAGGGGACTTGCCTGGCCAGTTGACTGAGGCTCACGCTGTCTATGAAGAGGCCGTCGTCGTTGACGGCTTCCCCCGGCAGTAGCGCGAGCGACAAGCCCGAGCGAGCCGCGAGGGCCTCTCGAATCGCACCGCCTGGAAGCAGACCGGCAGTAGTGACAGAAGATCCGAACAAGGTGTTTTCCACCGGCACCAGCTCGAACTCGGCGTGGGTCGCGCGGGCGAGCGGTTCGAGCACGTGAGGCATCAACGCGGCCATTGCGGTCCCCGTAACTACGGCAATGCGCTGCCCGGCCCAGCCGTCCAGTCGGTTCGCCGCCGCGTGAATGTGCTGCTGCAGCCAGCGCACCGCGCCCACCCCGTTCTCGACCTGCTCGAACCCGTCGTAGGTTGCGGTATCGGGGAGCGGGAGGCCAGCTCGCAGGTACAGCTCGTCGGCGCCGTACACCCAATGGGATCCACGGCTTTCGAGAGCGTTAGGCCACCGCGTTTCGGCCTCCTGGACGGCGGTTCGGCATTCCGCTGCCGTTGGCTCGCGACAGAGGTGGTGCTTGCTGAACTCGGTCAGCCCGACGGGAACGATGGAACACGACAGCACAGCGGGCCCGAAGTTCCAGAGATCGTTCAGCGTCCGTTGCAGCACCGGCCCATCGTTGACGCCGGGTGAGAGGACGACCTGGGTATGAAACTGAATCCCGTGGTCCGCAAGCCCGCGGAGCTGCGGAATGATCTCCGGCGCAGTGGGATTACGCAGCAGGTAGCGCCGCACAACCGGCTCCGTCGCGTGGACCGATACGTAGAGCGGCGAGAGCCGATACTCGGTGATCCGCTCCACATCATGCGGCTTGAGATTGGTGAGTGTCGCGAAGTTCCCGTAGCGGAACGACAGGCGGTAATCGTCGTCGCGGATGTACAGCACGTCACGCAGCCCGGGCGGCAAGCCGTCCACGAAGCAGAAATCGCAGCGATTGGCGCAGCGGCGGATGCGGGGCGGCTCGAGCGCGACTCCCATCGGTTCATCGAGGGGGCGCTCGATCTCGAATTCGATCTCCTCGCCGTCGGGCTGACGCACGTGCAGCAGGAATTCTTCATCCGCGGTGAGGAACTCCCAATCGAGGAAGTCTTCGACCTCACGCCCATTGACGGCTACAACCTCGGTGCCGGCCTTGAGCCCGAGCTCATCGGCGATCGAATCGGGTTGGACGGCGGCGACCTTGATCATAGGGGCGGTAATCTCGCCCCGGTCCCCTCTAAGAGCAAGAGCACGAATTACTTCCGGCTGATGGTCTCAAGTCCCGTATCAGCAGCACGATAAGTCGGGGTGTGAGCCTGTGGGGGCCGGTCCGCGCGCGAGGGTTATCTTGAGCCAAACCATGACGTGCCCTTCGCGAATCCCGCTGGACGGCGGGGCGCGACGCAAGCCTTCTATCTGGTTTGACGACCTGAGTGAGGAGGATTGATGACGACGGCAGCGGTACAGGGTCCGGGCGAGGCGGAGGACTCACGGCTGAGGGCCGCGCTGGCCCAGTTGCAGGGACTTCTGGTGCCGGGCGAAATCCTTCAGACCTATGCGGTCCAGAGCCGACTGTATGCCTTGACCAAGCGACGGGTTCTGGTTGGTGCCACGACGGGACGCCTGATCGCTCTATATCGAAACCTGTTCGGCGGGTATCGCGTCAATGATTTGCGGTGGCAGGACCTCAAGGACGTTCGACTCAACGTAGGCATCTTCGGCGCGGACATTACGGTCACTGTACTGGATCAATCTGATCTGGCTTCGGGCGAACAGACGGGCGGTTCCCTGCTTCTCCACGGCCTGCGTAAGGACCAGGCCCAGGCGGTCTACCGGGCCTGCCAGGCCCAGGAGCAGGCGTGGCGGGAGAAGCGGCGAGTGCGCGATCTCGAAGAGCTGCGCGCCAAGTCAGGAGGGCTGCAGCTGGGCTCGAGTGGCTTGGGGTCACCAGCCGCTGGAGATGCTGATCCGGTTGAGCGGCTCAAGGCAGCGAAGGAGATGCTGGCCAACGGCCTCATCACGGACGCCGAGTACGAAGCAATCAAGGCAAAGGTGGTGTCGGGACTGTAGGCAATGTCATGACGACGCATGATCCCGAGCGGCGGCGATTCTTCGAAGGCCTGGGTGGTTTGGCCTTGGCCGCCTGGCTTCCCCCGCTCAAAATCGCCAGGGATCCCGGGAACCCCGTGCTTAAGCCGATTCCGGTAAGCGGTGAGCGTCTCCCTGCGATCGGAATGGGTTCCTGGATCACCTTCAACGTTCCTCCAATGACGGACGCGCGGGAGCGGCGGGTAGAAGTGCTCCGCGCGTTCTTCGACTCGGGTGGCCACCTGGTCGACTCCTCGCCGATGTACGGCTTGTCGGAAAGCACGATCGGGTACTGCCTCGAGCAGATCGGGGGTCGGCCGCGGCTCTTCTCTGCGACCAAGGTTTGGATCTTCACCCGCGTGGCCGGCATCGGTCAGATGAATCTGTCGGCCAGGCTCTGGGGACTTCCTGGATTCGATCTGATGCAGGTGCACAACATGCTCGACTGGGAAGCCCACCTGCCGACGCTGATCGAATGGAAGGGAGAAAAGCGGATTCGCTATATCGGCATCACGACGTCGCACGGGCGGCGCCACGATGCGATGGAAGAAGTCATTCGCACCCAACCCGCGTTCGACTTCGTGCAGTTCAGCTACAACCTGGCCGATCGCGAGGTGGAAGACCGACTGCTTCCCGCAGCCGCCGATCGGGGGAAGGCCGTGATCATCAACCGTCCCTTCCGCACCGGTGAGCTATTCGAGCTGGTCAAAGGGAAGCCGCTGCCCCCCTGGGCCGGTGAGATCGGCTGCTCGAGCTGGTCGCAGTTCTTCCTCAAGTTCGTGATTTCCCATCCGGCAGTGACCTGTGCGATTCCCGCGACCTCTCGGGTCGATCACATGCGGGAGAACATGCAGGCTCTGCGGGAGCCGCTTCCCGATGCTGCTGCCATGCGGCGCCGAATGGTTCAGTACTTCGACTCGGTTCTGACCTGATCTCGCAGCAGACCGCATCCGAGACATCTCGCCATAGGAACGGGCACAAGAAAGCCGCCGAATCGGGTTGGATTCGGCGGCAATCTGATGTTATGGAGAGCGGGAGACGGGGATCGAACCCGCGACATTCAGCTTGGGAAGCTGACGCTCTACCAACTGAGCTACTCCCGCAGGTGCTGGTCCGACAATTTGGTACTGTCCTCCTCCGATGTAAAGCCTGATGCGTCAGTGCCAGAAACAGTGACAACACCCGCGCGCCATCATGGTACCAGGCGGATCTGGCGTGTTTCGGCGCAGCGCGTGTCGAGCTTTTGTCGCGGATCGGCAAGAAATTGGCGCGCCAGCCCTACGGCACATAGCCAGTAGTAGTTGTAATCTTTTGACGTGTCTGAATCACTGATGGGGACCTGACCATGCGAGCCATTTTTGAAGACGACATTCCTCGCATTGGCGTAGAGCATCGCGATCTTATATCCGGCAGGCCCTGACTGGGATGCGTCCAATTCCCCGGTAAAAACGAGCTGTGGGCCGTCGTAATAGACATGGGTGTTCTCGATCGGGTCGGCGCGCCCCGATGGCCATAACCCGCATCGTTGTAAGTAGTAGGCCCCCAGGTCTTTGCCGAAAAGAGAACGCATCACTTCGGATGTCCCGGCCGCCCGCTCGTATTCTTCCATAGACTCGAATGCCTTTTCTTCGTTGCAGTCAACCGAGAAGCTCTGTCCCCGGTGAATCCTGCCTTCAATCGGGAAGGGAGTCGGCGTGGGGTCCTTTTCTTCCGCCTTCTTTTGCTCGATGTCGTGTTGCTGTGCCATCCTTTGCTGGATCTGGAGCATGAGCGCGCCGTTGCCACGAGCCACCGCATCCATGTACGCCAGGAGGGTCTGGATGCGATACTCAAACGTCAGATAGAAGCCGCCAAACAACCAGTCGCTGATGAAGCTCATTGCCGTGTTATCATCGAGCCGCTCGTCCCCGATCGAAACGGGCTGCTGCCTGAGCCGGGGAAGCGCGGCGAGGAATCGGCTTCGTAGCTCTGGAAACTTCGACGAGCATGGTGCATCTGCCGCACATTTCGCGAATAGCTTGTCAACAACAATTTCGATGCCCCGATAATCGCCGACGAGCTCCTGGTCTTCAGGCAGGTCGGGGGCTTCATGGATGATGGAGTGGACGCTCGCCGGATAATAGTGGGCCACCGTGAATGCCAGCCTGCTTCCGTAGGAGGATCCCCACAGATTCCACTGCTTAACGCCCAATGCTTTTCTGAGCGCTTCCATGTCCTTGGCAATTTGCACGCTGTTGTATTGTGAAAGATCGACCCCTTCTTTGATAAACTTGTCTCTGCATGCCTTAATCCCCTTCCAATCTGTTTGGGGGCAATAAAGGGCAGGAGTAGATCGGCCCGTGCCCCGCTGGTCGAAAAAAACCCAATCTCGATCGACAACTAGCTGGCGGACGCCTGGCCTCGTGACGAGCATCTCTGCATCGATCAGGCTCGTTCCTCCAGGCCCTCCGTTCAGGTAAATGAGCGGGTGTTCCGGATCAACGTTGCGTGGAGCTTTAACGACCATGAAGGCAATCTCGATGGATCGACCTTGGGGATCCTGGTAATTCTCGGGCACCTTCAGTCGACCGCAGGTGACTGGCAGTAGTGACTTACTCGAATCGAATGGGCAGGCGACCTTCTCCCATGAAACTCCGACCTGGTAAGCCTTGGCCGCGTTGAAGGGCAGGCTCGTCAGTATCGCGGCGCTCGCGATCACTCCCATCCGGTGACGGATCGCTCTCTGGTATCGGAGCGGCTCACTGGCGCTAATAGCCATCATCGCTTCGGCCCCAAGCTCGGCTTCCAGTTCAGGGCTTTGTATTTCTCGAGCACCGTTTCCTCCGTGGTCTGATCCATCCATCACGACTACGTCATGAATGTGCAACTCACGTCGACCTTCGATCGGAAGTATCGTCGACCGAGTTGGTCCGTGCTGGCTTGAGCACGAATCGCTCCTCGCCGTTAGGTCCAGGGCGTCAACTACCGCGCGGTCATCTGACAAATGAGGTCTTCCAGGTGAGATACTGCTCGGCGCGAAACGGTTGCGTCATCGTGTCCCGCATACGATGGCCCGGGCAATCCTACGGCAGCCACCATCTTCCACCAGCGACAAAGGACGTAAGCGGGAAAAAACAACGCCCGCTACGAAAGCGGGCGTGTAGGTGCTGCTTGGGAACCTGCCGCTCTACCAACTGAGCAGCGGCAACCGCTACATCGAGTCGTGCTTCACCCCCATGCCACTGGTGTCGGTCGTGCTCGAGCGCGGCGACATCCGGCTCGTGTCCGGCGTCGACGGCGTGGTTGGGGCCATGCGGCTCGTATCCGGTGTAGTGGTCGGATTCCGCATAGAGGTGTCGCTCGGCGTCGTCGGCGTTGTCGCCTTGGTAGTGTCGAACCCGCCCTTCGCCGTGTCGGGCTTCATCCGAGTGGTGGTCGTATCCACCGCGCCCGTCGCCGGCGGCGTTGCCGAGCGGCTCGTGTCCGCCGGCGTTACGCGGCCCGTCTCAGGGGCAGCCTGCCCAGTAGTGTTGTCGTTGTTGTTGTGGGAACAGGCCGCCAACGACGCGACGGCAGCCAGGGTCAAAAGTAGGCGCATAGTAATCTCCCGTTGGGTGGCCGTGCGGCCGGATGGGCGGATCGAACCATCTCCCAACGTAGAGGGCGCCCGGTCTCTTGCCAGCAATACAAATCACCGGCCGACGTGTGCGCCATCGCACAGTCGGCCGGTCAAGCCATCTGTCGGCTATCGTAAAGGGAGGATTTTCGCCCTTTTCTCCCTTTCCCCCTTCTCCGACTGTCAGGACTTCATCTTGTACCGCCACCCGTTAATCCCATTTGCCTGGGCGGTAATGGTGACCTCCTGGCTGGCTCCGGCCGCCAACGCCGGCACTGTAAGGTCCTGAGTTGCTACGACCGCCCCGCTAGGACCCAACATCTCGAAGGTGAGATTGACCGGCGCCGCCTTGATTGCGGCATCCTTGGCATCCCGGGCATCGCGACCGGTGGCCGTCATCCCGATTTTGATGTCCGTCGGGCTGATCGCAATATTCTTGGTCTCGAGCTTGACCGGAAGAGCGCGGCGCCGAGTCACGGTGGCCACCTGTTTGTCGAGCTGCTTGGTTTCTTTGTAGCCCTGCTCCAGGAGCTGGAGGGCGATTTCGTTCATGGGCTCGAGCTCGACCAGGGGCTGCGCCGCTTCGACCAGCTTCGGGCCGTTCTTCGCCTTGAAGTACGAGGTGGCCTGATTGAGCAACGCATCGTGATTGTAGGGCTGTTTGGCGTAGGCTTGCCCAAAGAGATCAGCGGCTTCGACGAACTTGTTCGCGTTGAACGCCGCCACCCCTTTCTCCACCAGGTTCCCGGCATCGCCTCCGGCCACCGAGCAGGGTGGCAGGTTCTGCTGCTTCTCCAGCGCCTGAGCCTTCTCGTTCTGATTCGCACCGCAGTAGGCCGAGTGTAGGGCCCTGCCACCGGTGGTGTCGTTCGGCGCCATCTTGCGATACTGCTCGAGGGCGGCGATCGCCTCGTCGTACTTCTTGATGCGATTGAGCACGATGCCGTAATTCAGCGTCGCGAACTTCTGCTCGTCAGCGAAGCTCGTATCCCTGGCCGCGATATCGGCCGCCTGCTTGAAGTAGGTCGCCGCCGTATCGTTCTGACCCTGGTTGGCGTAGAGCACCCCAAGATTGAGGTAGGCCGACGGACTGCCGCGGTAGATCACATTGGCCTGCCGGAACAGGACCAGTGCCGAATCCGGCTTGTTCGCGTTGGCAAAGGCGATTCCGTCGTTCACCAGCGGTGTCCAGGCGAGCGCGCGCCACCGATCGGTCTCGTCCTTGCAATCCGGCGCGATCTTTTCCGCCCGGGCAAAGGCACTGTCTCCCCCGGCTACGTCGCCAAGGTACAGGTCGGTCCGGCCGAGGTAGATCCATGCTGCTGCGTTGGTGCCTTGGCCGCCCGTCTGAACCGCCTCCTCGAGCTTCTGTCGCGCGGTGTTCAGCTGTGCAGTCCGCTTGGCAGGGTCCGACTGACCGGTGGCATTCCGCAAATCGGTTACGATGTCGTTGATCTTCCCACCCCCGCTGGCGGCGGCCTTGCACGCCGGCGGAAGAACGGTGCGCTGTTGCGCCATTACCTTGGCAACCCGGTCGCTGGTCGTGCCCTGCGCCGCAAGCGGAGCGGCTCCGGCGGCGACCAGAGACAGCATCGAGAAGAATGCAAACGTTCGAGTCACGCGTCAGGACTCCTTCTTCGGAGGGAACGCCCCGGCGGCATGAGGGGCCACCAGGGCGAGCGCACGGGCCTGAAGCTCGCGCGCCAGTTCATGTGCGGGGCGCCCGCAGATCCGAGCCGCCGCTGCAACATCGTCGTATTCCGGTTTTACCCGAGGACCATCTGGTCCCTCGAGCACCTTGACCCGCACCGGCCCGCCTTCTGTCTCCAGCTCGAGCTGGTGCCTCGGCAAGGTGACCCGTTCTACCACTGCACGTCGCACGCCCGCCGTGGTGCTGTGGCGAAAGAGGGCCTCCGTCACCCGATCGGCGTCCCCGGGAGCGGTCACGACCTCGACCCGGAACCCCGTGCGGCCCTTCTTCATCTGCGTGGTCCAGACCTGTACGTCGAGCGCTCCGGCGGCGAGCAGCGCTTCCCGAAGCGGATCGAGATATTCCGGACTGAAGTCGTCCACATCCGTGGCCAGCACGACCGCCTCACCGGCCTCCTGGGCCGGCTCGGCGATCACGAGCCGAAGCGCGTTCGGGTATCCGGCCGGATCCCGGGTACCGGCCCCCCAGTTGCCCGCGGAGACCGGGCGCCAGCGACCCGGCGGAGCGCCATTGGAAAGCACGCGGAGCAGCGCTGCCCCGGTTGGGGTTGTCGCTTCCCCCGTCACCGGGCCGTCTGTCGCCAGCTCCAGGCCCTCGAGAAGCACCGCGGTCGCCGGCGTCGGCACCGCGAGCAGGCCGTGCGAGGCACGAACCCAGCCCTTTCCCACCGCGACCGGCCGATGATACACCTGTGTGACGCCTAATTGCTCGAATCCCTCCACGCCTCCCACGATGTCCACCAAGGCGTCCAGTGCGCCCACCTCGTGAAGGGCCACACGCTCGGCCGGAACCCCGTGCACCTTTCCTTCGGCCTCGCCGACGAGACGAAAGGCGCGTGTCGCTCGTTCCTTCACCCACGGCGACAAAGGCGCGCGCTCGACCATGCGAACCAGCTCGCCTACGTGGCGGTGCTGGGCTTCACCGTGGTCGTGGCTATGGCTCTGAGACTTGCCGCCGCTTTCGTGGGTGTGAGTGAGATCATGGGACTCGACGTCCGCCGGTCCCTCGAGTTTTCCGCCGGGTAGTCGGACGTCCACTTTGACCGCTCCGACGCCGCACCGCGCCACGCGGCGTACTTCGATGGCAACCTCGGGGATTCCCAGTCGCTCCGGCAGAGATTTGAGCCAATCTTCCGGTGCTCCGGCTGCAACCAGGGCTCCGAGCAGCATGTCGCCGCTGATGCCGGCAGCCGGGTCGAGGATAGCGAAACGGCTATTCTGCATAGACTTACAATATCGCCCCGGGCTGGCGGAGAGGCAAACCCCACTCGGCGCTTGCGGTATGGTCGGACCAATGGAAGGCTTGTACACCGATTGGCGGGCCGTTGGTAACCAGCGACCGGAGAAAAGTCAGATGGCACTCCCGCCAGATGGCCGCAAACGCGTAGTAATCGAAGGCGTGACACCGGAGATCGACGCCGGCCGATTCCCCATCAAGCGCGTGACGGGCGAATCCGTCGTGGTGGAGGCAGACGTGTTCGCGGATGGGCATGATCAGCTGGCTTGTCGCTTGTCGTACCGCAAAGAGACAGACCGCGAGTGGCACTTCGTACCGATGACCTCGTTGACCAACGACCGCTGGCGCGCGCAATTCGTAGTGACGGAAGTGGGAAACTACCGATACACGATCGAAGGCTGGATCAGCCGCTTCGCCACCTGGAGGGCGGATCTTCTCAAGCGGGTCCAGGCGGGACAGGATGTCCGGGTCGATCTGCTGATCGGCGCCGATCTGATCGACGATGCGGCGAGCCGGGCCGATGACGCCGACTCGGCGCGGCTGCTGGCGTGGGCTGCGCAGCTTCGAAAGTCTAAAGCGCCGGCCAACCCTTCGGCAGCGCTGGACGACACGCTGGCGGAGATTGCGCTGCGGTACCCCGATCTCAGCCGGGCCACCCGCTACGATCGGGAGCTTGTGGTGGTGGTAGACCGGGAACGAGCTCGCTTCTCGACCTGGTACGAGCTGTTCCCCCGCTCCTGCGCCGCCGAACCAGGACGACATGGGACCTTCAAGGACTGCGAGAAATGGTTCCCCTACGTCGCGGAGATGGGATTCGACGTGCTTTACCTACCGCCCATTCATCCTATCGGTCAGGCGTTCCGGAAGGGAAAGAACAACGAGCCCACCGCGACGCCGGGAGATGTCGGCAGCCCGTGGGCGATAGGTGCAGCCGATGGGGGCCATACCGGAATTCACCCGGAGCTCGGGACGCTGGCTGATTTCCGGAACCTGGTGGCGCGGGCTGCGAGAGCAGGGCTCGAGGTCGCACTGGATGTTGCCTTTCAGTGCTCCCCGGATCATCCGTGGGTCCGGGAGCATCCCGAGTGGTTTCGCCGCCGCCCCGACGGCACCATCCAATACGCCGAAAATCCGCCCAAGAAGTATCAGGACATCTATCCCGTCGACTTCGAGACTCACGACTGGCCGGAGCTCTGGAAGGCCCTGCGCGACGTCTTCCTCTTCTGGATCGAGCAGGATGTCCGCATCTTCCGGGTGGACAATCCGCATACCAAGGCGTTTGCCTTCTGGGAGTGGGCCATTCACGAAATCAAGGCACGCCATCCCGACGTGGTGTTTCTCTCGGAAGCGTTTACCCGACCCAAGGTGATGTATCGCCTGGCAAAGCTCGGCTTTTCGCAATCGTATACGTACTTCAGCTGGCGAAATACCAAGGAGGAGCTGACCGAGTACTTCACCGAGCTTGCAGGCACCGAGGTGAAGGAGTTCTTTCGTCCCAACCTGTGGCCGAATACTCCAGACATCCTGCCGGAATTTCTGCAGGTCGGCGGAAGACCGGCCTTCGCTATTCGCCTGGTGTTGGCGGCAACCTTGGGCGCAAGCTACGGTGTCTATGGCCCGGCCTTCGAGCTCGGAGAGAATGTGCCGCGGTCGACCGGAAGCGAGGAGTACCTCAATTCGGAGAAGTACGAGCTCAAGCGCTGGGAAATCGATAGTCCGGCCAGTCTTCGTGCACTGATGACTACGCTGAACCGGGCCCGGCGGCAGCATGCTGCTCTGCAGCGCGACCACACGCTCCAGTTCCATCCAACGGATAATCCCCTGCTCCTCTGTTACAGCAAAACGGACGGCGAACCCGATGGCGACGCCGTGATTGTCGTGGTCAACCTCGACCCGGTTCACACCCAGCACGGGCACGTCGAGTTGGCGCTCGCGGATCTTGGCATTCGCCCGGATCGGCCGTTCGAGGTCGAGGATCTCCTGGGGGGCGGCAAGTTCCTGTGGCAGGGGCCACGCAACTTCGTCGAGCTCGCGCCCGAGAGCCTGCCGGCTCATGTGCTCCAGTTGCACCGGCGGGTGCGGACCGAGCGCGACTTCGACTATTTCGCATGACACTGGGACTCGCCAGCCCATGGTAAAACGACCCGGCAGCGCCACCGATCCGCTTTGGTATCAGGACGCGATCATCTACGAGCTGCACGTCAAGGCGTTCCTCGACAGCAACAACGACGGCATCGGCGACTTCGGCGGGCTGGTACAGAAGCTCGACTACTTACAGGACCTCGGCGTCTCCTGTCTCTGGCTCCTGCCCTTCTTTCCCTCGCCGCTCAGGGACGACGGCTACGACATCGCGGATTACCTGAACGTCCACCCCAGCTATGGGACGCTGGAGGACTTCCAGGCATTCCTCAATGCGGCGCATGCCCGCGGGCTACAGGTGGTAATCGAGCTGGTCGTCAACCACACGTCGGATCAGCACCCGTGGTTTCAACGGGCCCGCGAAGCCCCGGCAGGATCGCCCGAGCGCGATTTCTACGTATGGAGCGATAGCGACCAGCGATACAGTCAGGCGCGAATCATTTTTACCGACACCGAGAAATCGAACTGGACCTGGGATCCGGTCGCGAAGGCGTACTACTGGCACCGGTTTTTCTCGCATCAACCCGATCTCAACTACGACAATCCAGTCGTCGTCGAGGAGATCTCGAAGGTTCTGCGTTATTGGCTCGACATGGGTGTAGACGGAGTGCGACTCGACGCCATTCCCTACCTGGTGGAGCGTGAGGCGACCAACTGCGAGAATCTTCCGGAGACCCACACGATCATCAAAGCGATCCGCCGCGAGATGGACCAGTACGCCAACCGCATGATCCTCGCGGAGGCAAACCAGTGGCCCACCGACGTGCGCCCGTACTTTGGCGAGGGCGACGAATGCCACATGGCCTTCCACTTCCCGCTCATGCCCCGGATCTTCATGGCTCTTCGCCTGGAAGACCGCTTTCCGATCGTCGATATCATGGCGCAGACCCCGCCCATTCCGGCCATTTGCCAATGGGCACTCTTCCTCCGCAACCATGACGAGCTCACCCTCGAGATGGTCACGGCGGACGAGCGGGACTACATGTACTTCGCCTACAGCGCCGACCCCCGCATGCGGCTCAACCTGGGCATTCGGCGCCGGTTGTCCCCCTTGCTCGATCACAACCCGCGCCGAATCGAGCTGCTCAACAGCCTGCTCCTTTCATTCCCGGGTACGCCAATCATCTACTACGGCGACGAGATCGGGATGGGCGACAACATCTACCTCGGCGACCGCAACGGCGTTCGTACGCCGATGCAGTGGAACGCCGACCGCAACGCGGGCTTCTCGCGGGCCACGCCGGGTCGACTCTACAGCCCGCTGATCATGGACCCGATCTACGGCTACGAAGCCGTCAACGTCGAGGCGCAGCAGGCAGATCCGTCCTCGTTGCTCAATTGGACCCGCAACATGATCGCCCTGCGGAAGCTGTTTCGGGTCTTTGGGCGCGGGTCGCTGGAGTTTCTCCACCCCACGAATCGGAAGGTCCTGGCGTACATTCGCCATTACGAGAGCGAGCAGGTCCTCTGCGTTGCTAACCTGTCGCGCTTTGCCCAGCCGGTCGAACTGGACCTCTCGGCCTACGAAGGCATGGTCCCGGTCGAGATGCTGGGATACGTCGAGTTTCCCGTCATCAAACGGGAGGTATACCCGCTGACGCTTGGGCCGTACGGATTCCTCTGGTTCGAGCTGCATGGTGAGCCGCAGGCGATCGCAGCGCGCACGTCCCAGACGCTCGAGGGCGAGACCCCACTGGATGTTTCGCTGGGTTGGAGCGGACTGTTCGATGGCTCCGAGACCGGGCGCTTGCAGAATCGGGTATTGCCTCGATTTCTCGCCAGCCAGCGCTGGTTTGGGGGGAAGACCCGACGCATCACGGAGGTGCGGGTCGAGGACTGGGGATCGATAATCGACTCAGAGGCGGTGCTGGTGGTCGTGCGGGTGGCCTACGACGATGCCGATCCCGATCGTTACCTGCTTCCGCTAGCTCTGAGTTTCGGTGCCGCCGCTGATGCTGTACTTGCTGCAGCGCCTGCCTCGGTGATCGGTGCAGTCGTCCGGGAGTCCCAGCCGGGTATTCTCCACGACGCCCTGGCTGACGATGGGACCTGTATCTCCCTGCTCCGACTGATCGAAGGCGAGAGCCAGGCCGCGACGCAGCATGGCCGGGTGCGGGGAAGTCGAGGGGCCTGCTTCGATGCCGCCCGCGGATCGGCAACCGCTGCGCTTCCTCCTCGGCGCGTCGCGGCCGAACAGAGCAATACCTCGGTCATTTATGCGGACAGACTCATCCTGAAGCTCATCCGGCGATACCAGTCGGGGGTCAACCCCGAGTGTGAGCTGGATCGGTTCCTCACCGAGCGAGCGCACTTCACTCACGTGCCTCTCTACGCCGGCTCGCTCGAATACGAGCACGATGGGCAGGCGGCCACACTGGGCATTTTGCAGGGCATGGTGCCGAATGAGGGCGACGGCTGGACCGGCGCGCTGGAAGAGCTCCAGCGCTACTACGAAGCGTCCGCCCCGAAGACCTTTCCCCTGGGCTCGCCCGATCCTCGTGAGCATGTGGGCATGTATCTCGATGCTGCAGCCACTCTGGGCCGGCGGACCGCCGAGCTCCACCTCGCCCTTGCGTCGGCGAGCGACGACCCCGCTCTCGCGCCCGAACCTCTGAGTGCCGACGATCTCACCTGGATCTCCAAGGACTTTCACGACCGCGCGGCCCGCGCGTTCGACCGCCTCAAGGACAACCTTCCTCGACTTCCCGACGAGGCCGTAGAAGACGCCGGTCTGGTGCTCCGGCGACGCCGCGAGATCCTGGCCCGACTGCGCGACATCGACCACGGCGTCGGCGGGCGGCGGATTCGGGTGCATGGGGACTACCACCTGGGGCAGGTGCTCCGCGTGAAGGGCGACTACGTCATTCTGGATTTCGAGGGTGAGCCGATGAAACCGCTGGAGGAACGGAGGATCAAGCATTCTCCCCTCCGGGATGTCGCCGGCATGCTTCGGTCGTTCAGCTACGCTGCCTATGCCGCGCTTCTGGGCTATACTGCGCGCCGTCCCGAAGAGGTGGAGCGGCTCGAGCCGTGGGCTCGCCTGTGGGAGCGCTCCACCAGCACAGAATTCCGGCGAGCCTACCGGGAAGGCCTGGCGGGCAGTGATCTCCTGCCGAGAACGGAACGCGGTATCGATTCGTTGCTGGAGACGTATCTGATCGATAAGGCGTTGTACGAGCTCTTGTACGAGCTGGACAATCGGCCTACCTGGGTTCGCATTCCTCTCTGGGGCTTGCTCTCGTAACTCCGCGTCTTAGGAAAGCCTCGAATGGCGGATCTCGAGACACTGTCGTCGGAGCTGAAGGACCGGCTGTCGCAGCTGGGCCAGGCGGAGCTCGTGGTGGCGGTGCCGGGCGTCGCGACGGGCGAGGCGCTGCGCGATACCGTGACGCGCATCCGGTCCGCACTCAACGGCGTCACCACCGGACCCAGGACGGTGCTGGTTCATCCCGACGGCGCGATGACCGATCCGGGCTCCGCCAACGGCCAGCCCGCGCTGCTCCCGTTTCCCATCACGCCGGTGGATCGTTTTCCACCTCCGGGCGAGAGTCCGAGCGAGGCGTATCGGAGCGTGTTCCTGGCCAGTCAACGGCTGGGCGCCCGGGCATGCGTCGTCGTCGGATCCGATCCCACGACGCTCTCGGCGGAGGCGCTTCAACGCCTGGTCCAGCCGGTGGTGGAGCAGGACTTCGATCTCATCACGCCCTGCTATCTCCGCCGCCGGTTCGATGCCCTGCTGAGCAGTGGCGTCATTGCACCCCTCAGCCGCGCTCTGTATGGCAAGCGACTCCGGTTTCCGGTCGGAGCCGACTTCAGCTTCTCGGGGCGGCTGGTCGAGCGTCAGCTGCAGCCGACGACGGATCGGGGGACCATGCCGATCTGGTTCGCCAGCGATGCGGCGTGCGGCGGCTTCAAGATCGGACAGGCTCAACTGGACGTGCCGGTGCCGGTCCAGAAAGACCCACCGGACGTGAGCGCCGCTGTCGCTCAGTTGCTCGGCCCTCTGTTTCACGATATCGAGCGGAACGCGGCCTGTTGGCAGAAGGTGCGCGGGTCGCTTCCCGTCCCCACCTTCGGAATGGCAAGCGCCGTCGCGGAGGAGACCGGCGTGGTGGACGTGACCCGGATGGTCGAAGCCTTCCGGCTGGGGTATCGGAACCTGCAGGATGTGTGGGGCGTGGTGCTGCCACCGGCTACACTGGTCGAGCTCAAGCGTCTCACCCAGCTCGCCCCCGAGTCGTTCCGCCTGGCGGATGATGTGTGGGCGCGCACTGTGTACGACTTTGCCCTGGCCTATCGACTTCGCTCCATGAGTCGCGATCACGTGCTGGGAGCTATGACGCCGCTGTATCGGGCCTGGGTCGCGTCCTACGCAACCGAGGTACGTACGATGGGCGCGACGGCCGTCGAGCAACGGCTCGAGCGGCTGGGCATCGCATTCGAAGCCCAGAAACCCTACTTCGTGTCCCGGTGGCGATGGCCGGATCGCTTCAATCCATAAGGTGAAGCGGAGGAACCGCTAATGTGGGAGCAAGCTCAGCAAGCTCTGAATGACTCGTCCGACCGCGTTATCCAAGGGTTGGCGAACCTGCTACCCGGGATCGTGGCGCTCGTGGTCGCCCTGGCCCTGTCGGCGGCAGCCGCATGGGTGCTGGCGTTGCTGCTGCGGCGATTTCTCCGCGGCATCCGGTTCGATGAGCGCCTGGAAGACTGGGGCCTCTCGGGCCTGGCGGAATGGTCGCCCAACAAAAGCCCTACCCTTCTGGTCACGCGGACGGTCTCGTGGCTGGTCGTGCTGGTGGGCTTTCTCATCGGCATCGCCGCGTTCGACGCCGCGATAACGTCCGAGCTGGCGATGCGGCTATTCCGTTATCTGCCCAATGTGGTTGCGGCGGCGGCGCTGTTCCTTCTGGGAAACGTCTTTGCCCGCTTCCTGGCTCGCGGGGTTCTGATCAGCGCGGTCAATCACAACGTGCAATACGCCCGCCTGCTGAGCCTCGGTGTCAAATGGCTCGTGCTCATTCTGGCGGCCGCGATGGCGCTCGAGCATCTGGGCATCGGGGGCCGCATTGTCGAGCTCGCGTTCGGGATCTTGTTCGGCGGCATTGTGCTGGCGCTGGCCCTGGCGGTGGGGCTAGGCTCGAAGGATCTTGTGAGCCGCTCGCTCGAACGCCAGGCCGACAAGCCGGCGGCCGAGGAGGCAGCAGAGCCCTTCCGGCACGTCTGATCAAGCGGGTGGGAAGATCAGCCCGACACGCCAGCCGAATAGTTTGGCCGGATCGATCCAGGCAACCCGCTGGCCAAACCAGTCCTCGGCAGGAAGCAGAGGAGCCACAGGCCTGCTCTGGTCGTTCCGGCTCGAGCCGAGCAATACCGCTGCCGGCGAGTCCCCATAGCGCTCAATGCGGTGGGACAGCCACGATGCGCCCTGTAGCGGCTCGGCGAGATATACCGGCGCATCGGCGAAGCGCCCGATGTGTGCGCCGAGTCCGGAATGGTCCGCCACAGTGAGATCTCCCAAACCGTACGCCTGCTCGAACAGCCGGCCGGTGGCGCCCATCGAGCCGACGCCCAGAACCACGCCCGCGATTCCAGCAATGTTGCTTCTCGCGGCGCTCGGCGACGGCGAGACCCGGAGCTCGCGCGCAGTTCGATCGCAGATGGCGAACGGAAGCGTGGCACCGGGCTCCGCATCTCCCAGAAAGAGCAGATCCCACTCCAGCCCAGCGCCGTCCGGCCGATCGCGCGTCATGAAGACCGGGCCGCGAGCGGCGACACCAGCCCGGCTGAGTCGTGCTCGTTCCTGAAACAAATCGTTCGACCGCACGGCCCATGCGGCCGGGCCGGCATTGTCCTGAATCTGGGCGTTCCAGAGGGGCGAGCGCGTGTTCGGCACTCGTGTCGAGATCAATTCGATGTAGGAGCCGTCCTCGAAGCCGAGCAGCGCCATATGGGTGATGCCGTTCGAATGCGGACCGCCGTACTGGGCGTCGAGGCCCAGTTCGGCGAAACGAGTCTCCATGATGGCGAGGTCGGGCCCGGCCAGGGTCACATGGTCGATCTGGAGCTCGGCTCGAGTCCCGCCTGAATTGTCGCTCACTGGCCGCCGCGATACAGCCAGCCCGCTCCGGTGTTGAACAGGATCACCCGATCCTCCGAAGTCAGGTGGCCGCGGCTTCGGAGTTGCCGCGCGGCTGCAAAGGTGGCTCCGCCTTCGGGTGAGAGGTCCACGCCCTCACGGCGGGATACTGTGCCGGCTTCCTGCTCCAGATCAGAGTCGCTCACGGCCACCGCGCCGCCCGACGTCTCCCTAATCGCCCGCAGCATGAGGGCGCCGCCGAGCGGATTGGGAACCCGAAGCCCGCTGGCTACGGTCCAGGAGTCGGCCCCTGGCTCGCAGCGATCTGCCCCTGCCTCAACAGCCAGGACTACCGGCGCGCAGCCGCTCGACTGCACCGCGAACAATCGGGGCAACCTATCCTCGACCCAGCCTGCGGTTTGCAGCTCTCGGAAGGCACGCCACATCCCGATCAGCCCTGTGCCACCTCCCGCCGGATAGATGATCGCGTCCGGCAAAGTCCAGCCAAGTTGCTCGGCGAGCTCGAGTCCCAGGGTCTTTTTGCCCTCAATCCGGTAAGGCTCGCGAAGCGTCGACAGGTCGAACGCTCCCGTTCGAGCCGAAAGCTCACGCGCGGCCCGCCCGCAGTCGCCGATGTGCCCGTCGATGAGTTTGAGCTCCGCGCCGAACGCGCGAATCTGCGCCAGGATGGTACCGGGCGTGGTGCCGGGTGCGAACACCGTCGCATGACGGCCTGCCCGGGCTGCGTACGCGGCGAGCGCAACGCCGGCATTTCCGGCGGTGGGGATGACGAACGACTCTGCCCCCGCTGCGGCTGACCGCGTCACGGCCATTGCCAGCCCACGTGCCTTGAACGAGCCGGTCGGATTTGTGCTTTCGTCTTTAAGCCAGACTTGGCCCAGATCCAGGTTGCGGGCGCTGCGATCGAGCTCGAGAAGCGGGGTGCCTCCCTCTCCCAGGCTGACAGGAGCTTCACCAGGCGACAGGGGCAGGAATCGTCGGTAGCGCCACATCCCCTGTGAAGGAGTGTCAGCTTCCCCCGTTGAGCGTCGGCCGAGCAAGGAGCGGGCTTCAAGTGGATGGCGCCGGACGGGATAGTGCACGAGCCAGGGCTGCCCGCAATCCGGGCAGACTGTGGGGAGTCCTTGAGGATCGCTGCTCCGCTCGCAGGCCGAGCATTCCAGCAGCCAGTCCAGACGGGCCGACGCTCGCTCGGTCGGTTCACTGATCTGATCGACTTTGGTCATTTGGTCAGCCGGTCCTCCATCTCCTCCAGGCTTCGGGGCCAGTCCTCCCGCAAGAGGCGGGACAGTCCTCGATCGGCCAGCAATCGGCCTCCAGTCTGACACGTGGGACAATAGTTCGTCTCGTTGTCTGCGTAGCGGATGCGCTGTATCGGTGTCCCGCACACGGGACAGGGTTTCCGGAAGCGGCCATGGACGGCCATGCCTTCGCGAAACGCGGTGACATTCTCGGGGAATTTCTGCTCTGCCTCGGCCCGGAGTCGCGCGGTCCACTCCTGGAGGACCTCGCGCACTGCTGCGTACAGTCGGCCGATCGCTTCGTCATCGAGTTTACTGGTGAGCGCCAGAGGCGACAGTCGCGCACGATGCAGAATCTCGTCCGAATAGGCATTCCCGATGCCGCTGAACAATCGTGGATCGGTCAATGCGCGCTTCAGGGTGTGATTCTCCGAGAGGAGTCTCTCATGAAACGCCTCGACGGAGACATCCAGCGGCTCGAGACCGCCCCGATCGAGCTGGGCCAGCGCGGTCTCACCCTTGAGCAGATTGATGGATGCGCGCCGCTTGCTGCCGGCTTCCGTAAGGATCAGCGTTCCATCGGCAAAATCGAATGCAGCCAGCCCCATGCGGCCAGGCGGCTTGGCGCCCACCGGTCGCCAGCGGAGGCGGCCCGCAATCATCAGGTGAATGACCAGGAAGAGATCGCCCTCGAGCGCCCAGACCAGACGTTTCCCCATTCGTCGCAGGTCCAACACCCGCCGACCCGACGCTTCAGCAATGGGAGGATCCACGCTGCGCAGGACGAAGGGGCTGAACAGCCGGATGCGGTCGAGCACCTTGCCAACGATTCGGGTCTCCAAGGCCTCGAGATAGACCACCACATCCGGCAGCTCAGGCATGGCCGGTAGCGTGGAGGGTCACGACTTGGCGCTCAGATGTTCCAGGATTCGCTCGGCGAGCGCGTTGGAAAACCCGGGGACTGCCGCCAGCTCCTGGGCCGTTGCTGATCGGACGCCGGCCAGGCTTCCAAAGCGTTCGAGCAAGCGGCGCCGGCGCGTCGGGCCAACTCCCGGGATCTCGAGCAACTCGGACGTTATGGTTCGCCTGGTTCGTTGCTTCCTATTGTAGGCCAGGCCGAACCGATGAGCTTCGTCGCGCGCGCGTTGCAACAGGCGCAACGACGAGCCTCGGCGCGGGAGCCGCAGGCTTTCAGACCGGCCGGGAAGAAATATCTCTTCCTCCCGCTTCGCCAGGCTCACGATTGGCAGCTTGTCGAACCCCACTTGCTTCGCCGCGTCCACTGCGGCGCCGAGTTGCCCCTTGCCGCCGTCGATCACCATGAGATCCGGCAGCGGTGCTTCCTCATCCCGTCGCCGAGTCAGGTATCGGGTGATCACTTCGTGAATTGCCGCGAAATCGTCTTGCTGCGCCACGCCCTTGATCTTGAATTTCCGGTACTCGCTCTTCTTTGGGCGTCCGGCCTCAAACCATACCAGCGAGCCCACCATGTCCCGCCCTTGGTTGTTCGAGATGTCGACGCAGACGAGACTTCGCGGCACCACGCTGAGGCCGAGATCCCGACCCAGGCCGTACACCGGATCTTCGGCTCGTTCTTCGGTCTCGAATGATTCGATGCGAAGGCTCTCGAGCAAGTGGCGAGCGTTCTGGTCGGCCAGCTCACGCCAGCGGCTGGCGGTTCCCCGCTGCGGCACGGTCCAGTCGCTGTCGGGCAGAATCTCGCGCAGGGCATCGAAGTCGTCGGGGGGAAACGGCAGTACCACTCGCCGCACCCGATTTTCCGCCGGCACGTAGTACCGGACCAGAAACGCGCTGAGGATCGCCTCGTCGGTCTCGTCCTCGACACCCTCGAGAAACTTGTGGTCCCGCGAGATCACCCGTCCGCCACGCACGCGGATGAGGACACCGACCGCGTCGTCACCGTCGCGCGCGAAGCCGATAGCGTCGGCCTCGCCGGTGCCGATCAGCTCCACGCTGGACGGCTCTTCCAGTCGCTCCAGCCAGCGAAGTGCATCGCGCAGCCGAGCGGCTCGCTCGAAGTCTTCCCGATCACTGGCGGCCAGCATCGCCTCACGGACTTTCTGGCGGACGTCATTGGTGCGCCCTTCCAGGAAGTCCACCACGTCGTTCACCATGGCGCGGTAGTCCTCTTGGCTGTGCCAGCCGACGCAGGGCGCTCGGCACTTTCCGATGTGATAGTCCAGGCAGGGCCGTTCGCGCTTTTCCCGGGGAAGGTCGTCGTGGCAGCTCCGCATCGTGTAAATCCGGCGGATGATTGCCAGCGTTCGGCGGAGCTGAGCCACGTCGGTATAGGGACCGAAGTACTTGGCGCCTTCGATGTTTCGGCGGCGGGTGACCAGCACTCGGGGAAACGGCTCGCCCAGCGTCACTGCGATGGAAGGATAGCTCTTGTCGTCCTTGAGCCGGACGTTGAACCGCGGGCGGTACTCCTTGATCAGGTTGTTTTCCAGCAGCAGCGACTCTGCCTCGCGGCCGACTACGATCGTTTCGACGTCCGCGATCAGGCGCTGCAGCAGCTCATTCTTGGGGCTGGTCGCGAAGTCCGCCGCGATGTAGCTCCGTACCCGGGACTTGAGCCGCTTGGCCTTCCCGACGTACAGCACCTCACCGCGTGCATCCTTCCAGAGGTAGACCCCGGGCCCGTCCGGCAGCGTCTCGAGCTTGCGCGCGAGCGCGTCTTTGGCTCCCAGGTCATCTCCTCGTGCTCCACTTTTCTCTACCTGCCCCATATGCGATTGAGCCGCCGACGATAAGATCCTGCCTCCGCCACTCCCAGCGCGGACGCCACTGAAAAATACACCACCCCATACACCACAACGACGGCCACTGCCAGGGCGATCGGGTGCTGGTTGCGCGGAAAGAGAAGCGCGACTCCTCCCCCCGCGGCTGCCGCCAGAGCGGCAGCCGCCCAGAGTCGGCTTGTGAAACCGGCATCGAGACCGGTGGTGCCGATCCGTCGGTTGAGCGCTCGACGGAGCAGCGCGAACTCTACCCAGGCCGCTACCCCGGCCGACGCGGTGAGGCCGGCCACGCCCCAACGGTTCGGTATGCCCAACAGCCCGGGCAGCGGAATCGCCGCGAGATAACCCAGGACGGTCGTGAGCACGACCCGAAGCACGGCGTACCTGAGCGGCGTGCGAGTATCGCGCAGAGCGTAAAACCCGGAGGCGTAGAGACGTCCCATCGTGCCGGCCAGGAGCCCTATCGCCGCGCCGGCCAGAATCCCCCACACGTAGAAGCTGTCGCTTCGGGTGAAGGCGCCCGACTGGAACAGCGCGGCGGCGAGTACCTGCCCCAGCGTGGCAAAGGCCATTGCCGAGGGGATGATGAAAAAGGCAATCTGACGAAGACCGTGGTCGAGGCGGGTCCGCAGGTGGGCCGCAATCTCTGCGGCATTGCCGGTGACACTCGACATGGCGGGCAGCTCCGCCGCCGACACCGACATCCCGAACAGGCTCACGGGCAGGGTGTAGAGCGTCTGGGCGTAACCGAGCGCAGCGACCGCACCTGTGGGCAGCAGGCTCGCGAGCAGGGCGTCCACGTAGGCGCTGATCTGAACCACGCCACGGCTCATGAACGTCGGCATGAAGTTGCGGACCACAGTGCGCAGGCTCTCGGACGCGAGGTCAAGCGACGGCCGAAGTCCCCGTGCGACAGAGAGCACCGTCGGCAGCTGAACGAGGACCTGGAGAGCGCTGCCTGCCACTGAAGCCCAGGCTGCGATTACTGCCAGGCCATACTGCCCCGGACCTCCCCCGGCGACGATGAGCGCAACGATGATCGCGACGTTCCAGATGACCGGGGCGGCGTACGAGAGAAAGAACTTGCGATGACTGTTGAGAATTCCGAGGCACCAGGCGGACAGAACCAGCAGGCCGGCGCCGGGGAAGAGAATCCGCACCAGCCGGATCGCCAGCAGCCGCTTTTCTCCCTGGAAGCCAGGTGCGATGAGGTCGATGAGCAACGGCGTTGCCAAGACACCCACGAGCACGAGCAGTGACATGGCGAGCGCGAGCAATGCGCCCACCGCGCCAGCTACCCGCCCTGCCTCTTTGCGGTCCTCCCGTGCGAGCAGCGAGGCATACACGGGGATAAATGACGCCGATAGCGCGCCTTCGCCGAACAGGTTCTGGAGCAGGTTGGGAATGCGGAACGCCGCGGAGAATGCGTCCGCGGCGTCAGAGGTCGCAAGGAAATGGGCCAGTACCCGCTGGCGGATCAGCCCGACGATCCGGCTCAGCAGGATTCCCGCGGCCACCATGGCCGCCGGCCGCTGAGACGGCGCCGGATCGGGGCTCAGGGCCGATCCGGTGGCGGCAGAGTGGGCCGCGACGTTGACTCGAGAAGTCGGTGTAGGAACTGGCTCTCTTCCTCCAGGCTCTTCACCGCGCGATTGAGGTCATCCACCTCAGCCTCGAGAAGGTCGACCTTCTTGGCGAGATCACTGATCTCTGGTGGGACCTGTTCCGGTCCCTCCAGCCGGCGCGCCAGCGCGCGGCCGATTGGGGAGTCGATCACGATGCCGACAATCGGGATCATCAGCGCCACTAGCAACACCAGCAGGACGATCCACATGCGCGGAGTCTATGCGGGCTCGAAAGCCCCCTCAAGGGCAGCGCTGTACCAGGTCTGCGCGACCTCCATCAGCTGCTCGAGAAGCGACGGCCCATAGCGTGCCAGGAACGGGGCGATGGTCAGCACGCGCTCCTGTGGTTTGTCGTGGGGCCAGACCGCGGCACGGGCGCGCGCGATCTGACTCAGCTCGGTCTCTTCCCGCTTCTTGAGATGCTGGACCAGCTTCTTTTCGACATCGTGCGTGCCGGCAAGCGCCTGGTTCCGGGCGCCCTGGACTGGCTTTTCCAGTGTAGGGTCGATGGCGACTGCCGCGTGGCCAATCGTCGCGTAATCCGACTCGATGTTGCGACGCAGGGTCTCGAGCGCGGCGAGAGCATCCTCCGGAAGCCGCGAGCGGACCAGCCGGGCTTCCAGCGGGCCGGGCGGCTGCATCAGCTCCTCGAGCCGGATTCCGAATTTGTCGAGCACCCGGTCCACCCGTGGCTCCAGTATGACGCCGGACCACCTCGGCAACGGACGCTGGGGAGTGACTTCCAGTCCTCGGTATACCGGTGCGGTGAGCGGCAGGTAGCGCAGTTCTCCCGGACCGCCCAGGTACGCCACCGTGGGAAGGAGCGCGCTCTCGATCACCGGCCGGAGCAGCACGTTCGGAGAGAAACGTACCGGCTCGCGTGCCGCGAGGTCTTCGAGCTGATGAAGCGTGTACTCGGCCTTTCCCCGACGCGTGGTGAACTTGCCGCCGTGCTGCATCAACCGGTCCCGCCCCATCGTACACTCGAGCATTACCAGCGTCGCTCCCACACCCACCGCGACGCCCGAATCAGCGCCCTCCGCGCTGAGCGAGTCAACCCGCGCCGCTAGATCGGTCTCGAGCTCGGCGGCCTGCCGGAGAGCTTGTAGCATGAGCGGCGCAGCCGCGCGTTTGACGGCGGCGTGCGTGCTGTCGAACACCAGCACTCCGTACGGCGCCAGCAACTCGGCTAGGGCTCCTGCGTAGCTCGATGCTACGGTCGCGTCGGGGCGAAAGTGGCGCCGGATCCAGTCGAGCGTTGCCTCGCGAAAATCGGACGGCGGGATATCGGCTTCCAGCGCAGCGAGCGCGTCGGTCAGAGCAGGCCCGAGCGGCTCCCGATACATTGGCGTGAGGGGTGCGTCGGGCGCTCGCGGCAGCAGCCGGGCCCCGCCTACGGTGCCGTCGGGCCTGAGCCATTCGGCATGACTCGCCTCGGTAAAGTCGTGATCGTCCCCGGCCGCCCAGAAGAGTGGTACCACCGGGCGACCCCAACGATGTTCGAGAACGCTCGCGAGGGCCGCCGCGGACAGCGCCTTGTAGATGGCGAAAAGGGGGCCCGTGAAAAGCGCGGGCTGCTGTCCCGTAGTCACCACCAGGACGCCGTCCTCCGCGAGGCGTCGCTTGAGGCCGTCGCGGCCCGGCGCGGTCAGGACGGCAGGCAGCAGCGATGGGTCGAAGCCGCCGTCCCGCTGGTCCGGCAGCGTGATCGGCGCACTAAGAGGAGTCGCGAAGATGCGAAGGGTCACACCACCTGGCCGACGAGAATCGTCCGCGGCGACTTGGCCTGGAGCGGGCCGCCCTGGTAGTCGCCGAACTGATGCATCACTCGAACGCCGGCCCCCTCGAGCAGCGCTTCCAACTCTCCCGGCGCGAACAGGCGCACCCGCTCCTCCAGACGTCGGCCATCGGCGAGCTTCACGATCTTGCAAACAAAACGACCGTCGCGAGACAGGCGCCGCTCGCCGGTGCTGCCCGGCCCGACCGATCGCGGGCCAGGCACCAGCGTACCACGCACGGTCGGGGCGTGAAGAAAGTCGAGTACGAACCACCCCCCCTCACGCACTGTTGAGGCCATCTCCTGCACGGCGACGACGTGTTCGTTGTCGTGCTCGAAATAGCCGAAGCTGGTAAAGAGGTTGACGGTGAGATCCATCGAGCGGGGCCGAATGGGGAGGGCACGCATATCGGCGCGAACCAGAGAGGCGCCGGTTACTTGACGGGCGCGTTGCAGAAGGCTGGCGGAAAGGTCCAGGCCCGTACAACACGCGCCCGCGTCTTCCAGGGCCTTTGCATGCCGGCCCGCACCACAGCCGACATCGAGCACGCGCCACCCTTGACGCCATGGCAATACCTTTTGGAGCAGCTCGACCACTCGCGCTGCCTCGGCCTCGTCCCGATGAGCATAGAGCTCGAGATATTCCTCGCCGAACCACTGTTTGAACCATTCGGACATTGGCCGTCAGCTGTTAGTCATTAGCGCTCTGCTCCAGCCGCGAGGCTAACGGCTAACGGCTCCCTTATGGTACGGATGGCCCGCGAGCATCGTGAACGCGCGATACAGTTGCTCCAGCACGACGACGCGGGCAAGCTCGTGTGGCAAGGTCAATGGCCCAAGGCTCCAGGTTGCGTCCGCCTGGTCCAAGGCGGCCGAGCCGAGTCCCCGAGATCCGCCAATTAGAAGCGCCACCGGCTTTCCTTCCGATCGCCAACGCTCGACCCGCCGCGCCAGCTCCTGGCTGCTCCATGAAGCCCCGCCTCGGCTCAGCGCGACCACCGTCGCACCTTCCGGCAGCTTGCCCAGCAGTGCCGCGTCGTCGGTTTGTTGCCCTACGGTGGAGGAGCCGGCGGAGGTTTCCTTGACCTCACGCTCACTCACGCGGGCGTAACGCCCGAGCCGCCGCAGGTAATCGTCGCAGGCCGCCCGATAGTAGGGCCGCAACCGGCCGACGGCGAGGACAATCAGTTCCATGCATCAACAGCGCCAGGCGCGCGAAAAAGCGTAAACAGTAAACAGTAAACAGTGAACGGGGGTTTCCCCGGATCGGAGCACCCCGTTTACCGTTCACCGTTCACGGTTTCTAGGATCACGCGTACATCCCGCGGAGCCGATGGACGGCGGCCACCCGATCGATCGCCACCATGTAGGCGGCGATCCGAAGATTGATGCTGTGCTTGTCGGCCATGCCGGCAACATCCTCGAACGAGCGAACCATGATCCGCTCGAGCCGCTGGTTCACCGTTTCCTCATCCCAGAAGTAGCCGCCCCGGTCCTGCACCCATTCGAAGTAGCTCACCGTGACACCGCCCGCGTTGGCGAGAATGTCCGGGATCACGAACACGCCCTTTTCTTCCAGGATTCGGTCGGCACTGGCGCTGGTAGGGCCGTTCGCGCCCTCGCAGATGATTCGCGCCTTAATGGAGTTCGCATTGTGACTGGTGATCACATTTTCGAGTGCGGCGGGGACCAGCACGTCGCAGTCCAGCGTGAGGAGGTCGTCGTTGGAGACGTGTTCGGCGTTCTTGTAGGCGCTCAACAGGCGGTGTTTGCGTACGAACTGTTGAAGCTCCCGAACTTTGAGGCCCTTCGGGTCGTAGATCCCACCAGACTTGTCGCTCACCGCGACGACCTTCATGCCCTGCTCTTCCATGAACTGCGCGGCGATCGAGCCCACGTTGCCGAAGCCTTGGACGGCAACCCGAGTGCCCTCGACCGGCATTTTGAGCTTTCGCAGGGCCTCACGGGTCACGATCATGCACCCGCGTCCCGTCGCTTCGCGGCGGCCGAGCGAGCCCCCCATCTCAACCGGCTTGCCCGTCACCACTGCATTGACCGTGTGGCGCACGTGCATGGAGTACGTATCCATGACCCAGGCCATGATGCGCTCGTTGGTATTCACGTCCGGCGCCGGGACATCGGAGTCGGGGCCCAGTGTTTCGATGATGGCGGAGGTGTAGCGGCGGGTGATTCGTTCCAGCTCGACATTCGATAGCGCGCCAGGATCACAGACCACGCCGCCCTTCGCTCCGCCGAACGGGATGTTTACCACCGCGCATTTCCAGGTCATCCACGCCGCGAGGGCTTTGACCTCGTCCAGAGTCACGGCGAGATCGAAGCGAATGCCACCCTTGGCCGGCCCGCGTGCCCGGTTGTGGACCACCCGATACCCGGTGAGCACCTCCACTTCCCCGATGTCACGGAGATACGGAACGGCGACGATGATCTGCTTCTCGGGTGCCCGCAGAACCCGGTACAGGCCGGGATCCAGGCTGAGCTTGTTCGCAGCAAAGTCGAACCGCGACATCATTGCCTCGAAAGGATTTTCCTCCGCGAGGAAGCGGTCCTTGTCGGGGCGAATGAGGGGAACACTCTGTGGAGTCGCAGTCGTCATGAGATCTCCGCTAGGTCCGGCTGAGTCGGTTAGAGTCGGTCCACAGGGGTCACAGCGGCGTCCAGCGCGGCGGCGATCAGTTCGCCGCCGCCTTCCCAGGCCAGCTCGAGCACTGCCACCAGCGGCTCGGGGACCCGGTTCGGCCAGCGATCCCGCAGCTTGACAGCATCTTTCTCAGTGATGACGACGTGGTCGGCTCGGCGGGCCGCATGGGCGAGCCAGGCGACGTCTTCGTCGCGGTAGTCCACCTGATCCTTCCAGGTAGCAACCTGTACCGCTGCGCCGGTCGCCTTGGTCTGGGCTACGAACGCGTCCGGGTCGGCAATTCCGGATGCGGCTACTACACGTTTGCCTGCCAGCACACTCGCCGGCTGGCGATCTCCGGTCACCAGACCCTCCAAGTGGCGAAGACCTAGATAAGCGAGGGCAACCGGGCCCTGTACGGTTTGCTCGATCTCACGTACCAGTGCCTGGGCCGCATCGAGCGGCGCGCGCTTTCGGGTGACGATGACGCCATCAGCCCGGGACAAGGCCTTCCAGCCTTCGCGCCAGGGACCGGCCGGCAGCACCCACCGGACTGCGCGCGCAGTCTCCGCTGCGACGACTGCGAGATTAAGATCGCGATGCACATCGAGTCGCTGGTAGGCGTCGTCCAGCACAACAACCTGGGCCCCATCCGCGATTCCCCGCTCGACGGCCTCGACCGGATCGGGTCCACCCAGAACGATGGCCGCGGATACGGCGTGCTGCTGGACCAGCAGATCGGCGGCTGTTCCGCCGGGCAGGATCAGAGCCGGCCGGAGTCCCTTGTCCACATAGTGCCGGGCCACCCAGGCGGCGATTGCGCTCTTGCCTGACCCGCCCAGGGTGAGATTGCCGACACTGATGGACGGCACCGGGAGGTCACGAACGTTGAGCCAGCCGCGCCGGTAGCCCGCGGCACGGATTGCCATTGCGCCACGGTAGAGCGCTGCGGCGGGGAGCAGTGCCAGCCGCGCGAGACGAGCCTCCGGGCGGCGGCTGGTCCAGAGCCAGCGCATGACCCGGTGAGTGTCACCTCGTCGCGCCATTTGCGACTCGCGAGCTGCTCATCGATCTACCACCTGCGCCAGCATCTCGGCTTCGGCGACGATCCTCCCATCCACGCTGGCAGTCCCCTTCATCCGGCAGGTGGGCCCTCTGACCTGGACGACCTCGACCTCGAGCCGGAGCTGGTCACCCGGGCGGACCGGTCGGCGGAACTTGACCCGGTCGAGTCCCATGAAATAGACCACCTTGGTATCTGGCCGTTCCATGGTCCCCATCATGAGACAGCCCCCCGTCTGGGCCATGGCTTCCACGATCAGGACACCCGGCATGATGGGGTGCCCGGGAAAATGCCCCTGAAAGAACGGCTCGTTGATAGTCACGTTCTTAAGCCCCACCACCCGAGTGGTGCCTTCGACTTCGACGATGCGATCGACGAGGAGAAATGGATAACGGTGGGGGAGGATTTGGAGGATACGTTCGATATCCATGAGCGTGAGATATCAGCTATCAGGTATCAGAGGTTGGTTCCGGCGTGCGCCGCAGTGGTTCGCCGGGTTTGGACAAAAAACCGGGCGCCTGCCGCACGGCAAACGCCCGGATTCCATCGGAAATGCCCGCATTCAGCGGCTGACTGATAGCTGATACCTGATAGCGGATAGCTGATAGCTCCTATTTCGACGCTTGTAGCTGCTGCAGCACCCGCTGCGTCAGATCCAGCGATTTGTCCCCGGTGATGATTCCATTCCCTGGCTGGCTGACGTCGAAGATAATGGCGTAGTTGCCGGCCGCCCGAATCCCCTCGATCACGCTGTTTACCCGCGTCTGGATCGGATCGAGGAGCTCACGTTCGCGGCTCGCCGCCTTCTGTTGCAGCTCCTGGGTGCGCTGCTGGAGCTTCTCCTGCTGCGCCTCGAGATCCTTACGGCGCTGAGTCCGCTGGGTCGGGCTCAGCACCGCGGACTGGGCCTCGAAGTCCTGGGCTGCTGAATCGAGGCCTGCCTGAAGCTTCTGGACTTCGGAGCGATACCCCTCCAGCTCCTTCGAGAAGGTCGACTCCGCCTTCGCGTAGCCGGGAGAAGCCTTCAGGACCGCTTGGATGTTCACGAACCCGATCTTCGTGGCCCCGCTGCCGGCATCAGCGTCGGTCGCGGTAGGCTTGGGCTGCGCGCTGGGCTTGGCCGGCTTCTGCTGGGCAGCAAGCGGAGCGACGATAAGCGCCGCGATCAGTCCGATCCAGGTACCATGAACAAACTTCATGCGCGACTCCCGATCTGAAGGTGCGGGCTGCTCAGAAGACGTTGCCCAGCTTGAAGTGGAGTTGCCAGCCTGGTGCCGGCCGTCCGAAGACGTCCTTCTTGTCGAATCCGTACGCTATGTCGATTCCCAGCGGCCCCAGCGGCGACACCACCGCCGCCCCGAATCCGGCACCCCGGAACAGCCGGGTGGGGTCGTATTGGCGAACCGTCCGATAAACGTTACCAGCGTCCAGGAAGGTATCGACGTAAAGCGCGCTGCTGATCCGGGCGCCGGCTTCTACCGTAAAGGCCGCGAATGACTGACCGAACGCATTGACGCTGGCTTGGCCGCTGCTGGCGTTAGGATCGTACCCGTCCGGGGTTATGGAGAATTCGTTGTAGCCCCGGAGCGGAATCCCGAACTGTACGCCGCCCATCGAATATAGCTCGGTGAAGAACGGACCGGCGTCTCCGAAGATGAAGCCGGACTTGGCGGTGAGCCCGAGGACAAACTGGACCCCTTGCCCCAGCTGACCACCCCCGCCGAGGGTTCCAACGGGGGCGTACCACCGGCCTTCCAGGTCGATCTTCTGGTAGTTGCCGGTGCCACCCAGGAACCCGCCGTTCAACTCCCCACCCACATTGAAGAAGGTCCCTGCCACGGGGAACGGGAGCCCGATGCGCGTGTCGCGCAATACGCCGGCTCCAAGCGTAGAACGGGTGCAGTTGTTACAGGCAAAGCGCCGCCGGAGATCGTCGGATCCCTCGGAGTAGGAGATCTTCTGCAGTCCGTACGACGTAAAAATCCGGGTGTAACGCGAGCCCAGGAAGGGAAAGCCGACTTGGACTTGGCCGCCAAGCTGGTGGCGCCTCCCCAGGTCGCCCACGACGTAGGTCTGCCGCGAATCGAAGAGCGTCAGCGTACCGGAGATCCGGCTTTCCTTGATGGCAGGATCAGTGTAGGAGAGGCTGAAATCATTGATGTTGGCCCCGAATTGCCATCGGAGGCTGCCCTTCTTGCCCCGGCCGAAGAGATTGGGTTCTTCTAGCCCGATAAAGCCGCCGACACCCGTTCCCTGACCGAGCGAGGCCCCGAAGTTGATGTTGCCGGTGCGCTTTTCCTCCACCCGGAACACAATGTCCACGTCGACCCCGTTCGCCGCCGGCCGCACGTCCGGCGCCGGGAGCGGCTGCTGAAAGAACCCGAGATTGCTCACATTCTGATACGACCGGATCAGCAGCTCGCGATTGAATAGATCGCCGGGAAGAAGCACGATCGCCTCGCGAATCACCCGCTCATGGGTGATGTCGTTGCCGACAATCTCGATCTTGTTGATTGTGGCCGGGGCTCCTTCGCGGATGGTCCAGCTGAGATCGAGGTACTGATTGCCGTCGGCGCCCGTTCTCCTGGTTTCGCTCGGTTCTATATGGGCGTAGATGTATCCGTTATTCGCGTAGAGATTGCTGACCTTTTCGGTGGCACCTTCCCACGCCCCCTGGCTGAACGGTTCGTGCCCGATAAAGGGGTAGTAGTTCCTTAGTTCCTCGCTCGAGAACCGGCGATTTCCCTGGATATCGAAATTGCCGACTCTGTAGATCTGTCCCTCGTCCACCGTCAGCCTGAGCAGCGCCTTGCCCCGGCTCGAGTCGGGTACGAGCGAGTCATTGACAACCTGGAAGTCGATGTAGCCGTGATCGGCATACCAGTGGGGTAGCTTGTCCCGGGTATCGTCCTCGACCCGCTTTTCGTCGTACTCGCCTCTCTGATACCAGAAGAAGCCTTCCGGCTTGGTGGACATGTGGCTGACGATCGAGTGATCTTCAAACGCCTTGTTGCCCTCGATCTCTACTTCGCTCACGGCCACTCGCCGCCCCTCGGCGATGTCGAACACGACCCGGACACCCCCGTTGGGCTGCTCCGTGGTGGTCGCCTTTACCTCGGCGGCGTAGTAGCCCTGCTTTTTGTAAAGAGAATCGATGGATGCCCGCGACCGCTCCAATGCATCACGGTCGAGAGGCTTGTTGTTGACCAGCTTGACTCGGTCCCGGATGCTCCCCTCGGCAATCCGGTCAAAGCCCCGCACTCCCCAACCCAGGAGCAGCGGTCGTTCCTTGACCGTGATTACCAGGAACAGCTTGCCCCCACGAGTCTGCTGCTCGACCGTCACATCGTCGAACTGACCCGTGCGAAACAGGGCTGTGATACCTCGCTGGATGTCGCGGTAGTTGAGGCTCTGGTGGGGAGCGAGGGCCGCCGAGCTCAGCACCTGCTCCGGGGTGAGCCGCTCGTTGCCTTTCACGATGATGCTGTCCACCGGGGGCGCGGGAGGCGCCTGTTCCTGCGCTCGGGCGACCACCGGCCCGCCGAGAATTACCGACAGGACGGTGAGCAGAGAAACGCGAAGCCGCATCAAAGCCTGGGAAGAAGGAGGCGACGCCGCCCGCAGAAGCGGGCGGCGTCGGAGCTGTTATGCCTGGGTTCTGGTGCCGGTCAGGGCGCTGAAGACGAGTCGGTCTCCTTCCGGCGCGAGGTCCACTTCGATCTCGTCGCCCCGGCCGAACTCGCCGACCAGTATGCGTTCGCTCAACGGATCCTCGATGTAACGCTGGATAGCCCGCTTGAGCGGCCGAGCGCCGTAGCTCTCGTCGTACCCCTTTTCGACCAGAAAGTCGATGGCCGCCGGCGTCAATCGCACCTCGTCACCCACGCGCCGTTGCACGTCCTTCAGCAGGATGGACACAATCTGCGAGATGTGCTCCCGACTGAGCGGGTGGAACACCATGATGTCATCTAACCGGTTCAGGAACTCGGGATTGAACACCTTGTTCATCTCGTCCTTGATCCGCTCCTGCATCTTCTCGAAGCTGGCCCGGGAATCGGCCGTATGGAACCCGAGGGTCTTGCCCTGCATGATGTCACGGGCGCCCACGTTCGAGGTCATGATCACGACCGTATTCTTGAAATCGATCACCCGGCCGTAATTGTCGGTCAGGTGCCCTTCGTCCAGCACCTGGAGCAGGATGTTGAAGACGTCCGGATGGGCCTTCTCGATCTCGTCCAGAAGGACGACCGAATAGGGCTTCCGGCGCACAGCCTTGGTCAGGGTCCCTGAATCCTCGTAGCCGACGTACCCGGGAGGCGCCCCGATCAGCCGGGACACGGAGAACTTTTCCATGTACTCCGACATGTCCACCCGGATCAGCGCGGAGGCGTCGGCGAACAGGAACTTCGCCAGCGCCCGCGCCAGCTCGGTCTTTCCTACGCCGGTGGGGCCGGAGAAGACGAAGGATCCGATGGGGCGATTGGGGTCTTTGAGGCCTGCACGGGACCGGCGGATCGCCCGGGAGACCGCGCGAATCGCCTCGTCCTGCCCCACCACGGACGCATGCAGCTCGTCTTCCATGCGCATGAGCCGGCTAGCCTCGGCCTCCTGCAGCCGGGTCACCGGAATCCCGGTCCACCGCGACACGATGAAGGCGATCGCCTCTTCGTCGATCAGCGGGCGCCGAGTCTGCCGCTCCCGCTCCCATTCCTCGTTCTTGAGCCGGATCTGATTCTGGAGATCCCGCTCCTGGTCCCGCAGCGCGGCCGCTCGCTCGAAGTTCTGGTCCCGGACCGACTCTTCCTTTTGCAGATTTACCTGCTCCAACGCAGCCTTGAGCTCGGCGACCTCGGCGGGCGGCACCTGCGATGCCAGCCGCGCACGCGCACCGGCCTCATCGATCACGTCGATGGCCTTGTCCGGCAGGAAGCGATCCGTGATGTAACGATCGGACAGCTCCGCCGCCGCTTGGAGCGTCGGATCGGGGATGTTCACGCGGTGGTGATCTTCGTACTTCTTGCGCAGGCCTTTGAGGATCTCCACCGTCTCGTCAACCGACGGCGGCTCGACCATGACGGTCTGGAAGCGCCGCTCCAGCGCGCCGTCCTTCTCGATGTACTTCCGGTACTCGTTCAGGGTAGATGCACCAACGCACTGCAGCTCTCCACGCGCTAGCGCGGGCTTGAGCATGTTGGATGCGTCGATGGCACCTTCCGCGGCACCGGCTCCAACCAGCGTGTGCAGCTCGTCGATGAACAAGATGATGTTCTTGTTCTGGGCGATCTCGTTCATGACCGCCTTGAGGCGCTCCTCGAACTGGCCGCGGTACTTGGTTCCCGCAATCACGGCGGCCATGTCGAGCGACAGCACTCGGTGGTCCCGCAGCACGTCGGGGCACAGCCCGTTGGCGATGAGAAGCGCCAGTCCTTCCACGATGGCCGTCTTGCCGACGCCCGGCTCGCCGATCAGCACGGGATTGTTTTTCTTTCGTCGCGCCAGAATTTCCATGACCCGCTCGATCTCCTTCGCCCGCCCGATCGTGGGATCGAGCTGTCCTTCGGCGGCGAGCTGCGTGAGATCGCGGCAGAAATGATCCAGTGCCGGCGTCTTGGACTTCTTCTCGGACTTGGGCGTGGAGCTCGGCGTCGAGGCGCTGCCTCCGGCCGATGCCTGCGGCATGTCGCTGCCTAGGAGCCGGAGCGTCTCCGCTCTCGACTGCTCGAGATTCACGCCGGCATCGGTGAGTACCTGCGCCGCGATTCCCTTTTCCTCACGGAGCAGGCCGAGCAACAGGTGCTCGGTGCCCACATAGGAATGATTGAGCTCGCGGGCCTCGGTCATGGCTAGCTCCAGCACCTTCTTGGCCCGGGATGTGTACGGCAGGTCGGGACCGGCGGCTGCGGCCGCCTTTCCCTTCTTCACCGTCTCCTCGATCTTCTGCTGGATCTCTTCCAGATCCACGTTGAGATTCGTGAGTACGGCGGCCGCGACACCCTCCCCCTCGCGGATGAGCCCGAGAAGAATGTGCTCGGTCCCCACGTACTCGTGGTGCAGACGGGCGGCTTCCTCCCGCGCCATCTGCAGGACCTTGCGGACACGATCGGTAAAGTTGTAGCCGTTCATTGCGAGTATCCTGCGTTCGTGCCATTGGCGGGCGCTAGGCGCGCCGTCCCACTTCCTCTTCGAGCACCCGTCGAACGTATTGTGCTCGCCGCACCGATAGCTCGGCATCGGCGATGCCCAGGCCGTGCGCGACGGCCAGATGTGCGGGCTGTGTGTAAATCAGCAGCTTGTTCAGCGTGTACATCCCTACGCCTGAGATCAACCCGATGCCCACGCCCAGCCGCACTCCGCTGAGCAGGTTCATCGCCTCTTCGAACGACAGGGAACGGGCATACCGGAGCAGACCGAAGGCGCGCCAGGCCTTGTCTTCAATGATCGTCGGCGCGTCGCGGAGCAGCACCTGCCGGGCCTGCTCTTCGTAGTCGATCACCTGACGGACCATCTTGCCCAGGTGGTCGAGGAGCTCGGTTTCCGACTTGCCGAGAGTCGTCTGGTTGGAGAGCTGGAAGAAGTTGCCGACGACCTCGCTCCCTTCCCCGTACAACCCTCGGAAGGTGAGCCCCACCTGGGCGAGCCCCTGCAGGACCTTCGTGATCTCCTTCGTCAGCACCAGCCCCGGCAGGTGGATCAAGACGGATGCCCGAAGTCCTGTCCCGACGTTCGTGGGGCAACTTGTAAGGTAACCGAATTCAGGGTGAAATGCGAAGGGAAGTCGTTGTCCCAGTTCGGCGTCCAGACGATCGACCTCTCCGTAAGCCTGTTCCAGCGCGAGCCCGGAATGGAGACCCTGAAGCCGCAGGTGATCCTCTTCGTTGAGCATCACCCCGATCCGATCCTGGACCAGCAATGAAGCGCCCGTGCGAACCTTTCCGTCGGCGTCCAACCCGGCCAACTCTTTGCTGACCAGATGGCGCTCGTGCAAGAGCTGGCGATCAGTGCGGTCCAGACTGTCGAGCCGGAAGGTGACGGCTCGCCGAAGCAGCACTGTGTCCTGCGCAGCGCGACCCACCACTGTCAGAATTTCCTCGCGATCCGGCTCCGAATTGCGGGTCAGGAACACACGGTCGGCCAGGTTTCGGGCAAGCCGAATCCGGGTGGAGAGCACCAGGTGACTGGCCGGCCCACTGGCGTCCAGCCATCCCACCCCACCGTCGGTAAGCAGGCTCAGGTCGATCATTCCAGCACCCGCAGCCGGTCTCGGAGTTCGGCCGCCAGCTCGAAGTTCTCGGTTTCGATTGCCAATCGGAGCTGCTCTCGCAGGTCAGCCTGACGAGGGGCCTTGTCTCCATTGGCCGTGACCGGTTCACCCATATGATCAGCGTACCGCTCGCCCATGTGCACCGTCGAGCCGTGCAGCCTTCGGAGCAGATCCCTGAGCGGCGCCTCGAACGCCCGCCAGCAATCAGCGCAGCCAAGGCGCCCGCTCTCCCGGAAATCCTGCAGTGTGGCGCCGCAGCGCGGACAGGCCCCCCGCGCGCCCGATCCTACGAGACTGAGATCGGGCGTTGTCTTTCCCATGCTCGCGGCCACCAGCTTGGCGAAGGGATTCTGCTCGACCGATGCGGCGCTCTCGACCCCCTTTTCCGCGGCACAACGCTCGCACAGGTGCACCGTCGTGACCTGTTCGTTCACGATCTGCGTCAGATGAATGACCGCTTCACGCTCGTGGCACTGATCGCAACTCATCAGGGCATCGACTCCACGCTGGTCAACGGGACCAGGCGCCCATTCTCCATGCTCAGCACTCGGTCCGCTCGCACCGCCAGCAGACGATTGTGGGTCACCACGACCAGCGCCGTCTCGAACTCGCGAGCCAGACTGGCGAAGAGCTCATGCAGGACCTCGCTGTGACCATAGTCGAGGTTGCCGGACGGCTCATCGGCCAGAACCACGACTGGATCGGTGGCCAGCGCCCGAGCCACGGCCGTCCGCTGCTGCTCACCGCCGGAAAGTGCCGTCGGCCGATGCGTCATGCGTCCGGCCAGGCCGACCCGGGCAAGGAGCTCCTCGGCTCGCGAGCGCGCCGTAGCCTCGGTTGCACCGGCGATGAGCAATGGCAGCATCACGTTCTCAAGGGCAGTAAACTCGCGCAGCAGGTGATGGAACTGAAAGACGAACCCGAGCTTTCGGTTCCGCACACCGGCAAGCTCGGATGCCGTCATCTCCTCGTAAGCCTGCCCATCCAGTCTCACGCTCCCCGCGGTGGGCCGATCGAGCGCGCCCAACAGGTGGAGCAGCGTGCTCTTTCCGGCCCCGCTGGCGCCCACGATTGCAACGAACTCACCGCGACCAACTGCAAGGTCAGCGCCAGTCAGCACGTCGATCGGGCTGCCGTCGCCGCCCCGGTAGACTTTCCGTAGTCCGGTGGCTTCAAGAATCGGCACCCGGCGGTCTCCTACTCGTGCCGGATCGCTTCGACCGGCGTGAGCCGAGCGGCCGAACGCGACGGATACAGGGTTGCCAAAAGGGCGACCGCGATGCTGGCAAGAACCACGACCATCACATCCAGCAGCTCGACGTGCACCGGCAGGTGATCGATAAAGTAGACAGCGGGATTGATGCGAATCCAGCCCGATCGGTCTACCACATAGGCTACAACCAGTCCACCTGCCAGTCCGAGCATCGTGCCGACTATCCCGATGATAGCGCCTTGAGCGAGAAAAATGCGGGCTACTGCGGGGGCCGTGAGGCCCATGGCCTGCAGAATTCCAATTTCCCGGGTCTTGTCGGTCACCACCATGGTTAATGTCCCGACAATATTGAACGCCGCGACCACCATGATGAAAAAGATAATCAGGCCCATTGCGAGCTTTTCGAGCTCCAACGCGCTGAAAAGGCTCGCGTTCTGCGTCTGCCAGTCGAGAGTTCGATAGGGATACCCGAGGCGCTCCTCGAGCTCCCGTCCGACCTGCGGGGCCATCCCGGGATCCTCCACGCGCACCGCGATGCCCGAGACCGCGTCGCCCAGACCGGTGAACTGCTGAGCAACCGAACGGGAAACAACCACGAACTGGTTGTCATACTGGAACATGCCGGTCTCGAACAGACCGGTAACCTCGAATTTCCAGAACTTGGGGACGGCAACGCCCAATGCCGGATTTATTTTTGCCTGAGTCACCGGTACGAGTGTTACGACGTCGCCCACATACACCGTGAGCCGGTTGGCAAGACGAGTGCCTAGCAGAATCGCACCGTCCACGTCCTTGCGATCAGGACGGAAGGAAAGGTCGCCCTTTCTGATCGACTGCGGAAACGAGGTGACCGCACGCGAGCCGGTGTCCGGCTCAAAGCCGAGGAGATTTACGCCCTCGCCGTAGTCATTGCCGGCGCTGATTCCGGCCTGACTGATCACCTCCGGGGCAGCCGCTACCACGCCGGGCTGCTGCCGCACGGTGGCGAGAACTCGTTGCCAGTCATCCAGGCGGAGCCCGGCGCCGAAAGTCAGCACTCGCAGATGGGGGCTCGCTACCAGAATGCGTTCGCGCAGGTCGTCGCGGAGGCCATTCATCACGCCCAGCACAACGATGAGTGCCATGACGCCGACGGCGACGCCGCCGGTTGCAATGATCGTGTTGAGCGACGCCGCCCGCTTGGCCCGCCGCGACCGCAGGTACCGGCCGGCGATTCGCCGCTCCAGCCTGGTGGGCCAACGCAAAATGGCGCGGTACTCTGGAACGCCGCCGATGGAGGTCTCGGCCGATGCCGGCGCTTGGCTGGTACTCATCCGACTTCCGGTCGCATGGCCGGAAACAGGATCACATCCCGAATCGACGCCTGATTGGTGATTACCATGACCAACCGGTCCACCCCGATCCCGACACCTCCCGCGGGAGGCATCCCGTATTCCAGGGCGCGGATATAGTCCGCATCGAGACGTTGCGCCTCATCGTCCCCCGCCTCCCGCTGGCGACCCTGATCTTCGAAACGGGCTCGCTGGTCGTCCGGATCATTCAGCTCGCTGAACGCATTGGCCAGTTCGACTCCCTGCACAATCAACTCGAAACGTTCCACCAGACGATCGTCGCCTCGGTGCGCCTTGGCCAACGGTGAGAGGGCCTTGGGATGATCGACCACGAACGTCGGCTGTACCAGCCGCCGCTCGATGAACTCTTTGAACAGTTCGTCCATGAGCTTCGGGCGGGAATACCCGGCGATCTCGTCGGCGGCCTGCTCGGATCCCCCTGGCATCCGTGCGGCGAGCGCCCGACGCAGGTCGGCGTCCGAGGCGGTCAGAATGTCCACCCCGGCCCGCTCCCGCAGCGCCTCGACGAATCGCACCCTGGGCCAGGGCGGCGCAAAGTCGAGTCTCGTCCCCGCTCGCTCCAGGGTGAGCGATCCGCAGCAGTGTTCCACAACGCCGGAGATCATAGTCTCCACCGTCGTCATCATCTCCTCATAGTCGGCGTAGGCCTGGTAGAACTCGAGCATCGTGAACTCGGGGTTGTGGGTGCGATCCATCCCCTCGTTCCGGAAATCGTGACCGATCTCGTAGACCCGCTCCAGCCCGCCAACCAGCAATCGCTTGAGGTAGAGCTCGTCGGCGATACGTAGGTACAAAGGCATGTCCAGCGCGTTGTGGTGGGTCACAAACGGACGCGCGGTTGCCCCCCCATAGAGGGGCTGGAGGATCGGAGTCTCTACCTCGAGAAAGTCACGGTCATCGAGAAATCGCCGCAGGTACGCAATCGCGCGCGCGCGGATGCGGAAGATGGCTCGGACCTCCTCGTGAACCGCCAGGTCGGCATACCGTTGCCGGTATCGGACTTCGGGGTCGGCCAATGCAGTGTCGACCGCGCTGCCATCCTCCCGCACGTAGCTCTTGCCGCGGGGCAGCGGCCGCAGCGACTTGGCCAAGAGCTCGAATGCCTCGACCCGGATGGTGATCTCCCCCATCCGCGTCCGAAACAACCTCCCGCTCACGCCAATATGGTCGTCCAGGTCGAGCAGCTTCACCAAGTCGTACCGGTCCCTAAGACCATCGCGACGGAAGTAGGCCTGGATCTTCCCGGAGGCGTCCTCGAGGTGAGCGAAGGCCGTCTTGCCCTGCGACCGCCAGGCCGAGATTCGCCCAGCCACCCGGACCTCGGGTCCGTTGTCGCCCATGGCATCGTCGTACGCGGACAATGCCTCGCTCGCCAAGTGGGTTCGGTCGAACCGATACGCAAACGGCGCGACGCCGAGCCTCTCCAGCTCCGCGCGTTTGTCGCGTCTTGCGGCTTCGACGTAGTTCCGCTCCTCGGTCGCGCTCAAGCCGCCTTGCTCCCAAACCGCTTCAGGTACGCCTGTATGAACTCGTCCAGATCTCCATCCATGACTCGCTGCACGTCCGATACTTTGAGCTCGGTGCGGTGGTCGTTCACCATGGTATACGGCTGAAACACATACGACCGGATCTGGTTTCCCCAGGAGTTGTCCGTCTTGGTAGCTTCGAGGGCCGCCCGAGCCGCTTCCTGCTCTTCGAGCTTTCGCTGGTACAGCGCGGCTCGCAGCATCTTGTAGGCGGTTGCCTTGTTCTTGCTTTGACTGCGCTCCTGCTGGCAGGAGACCACGATCCCGGTGGGGATGTGCGTGAGCCGCACCGCGGATGAGGTCTTGTTGACGTGTTGACCTCCCGCGCCCGAGGCGCGGAACACGTCCATCCTGATGTCTTCTTCTCTCAGATCGATTTCGATCGTGTCGTCCACCTCGGGATACACGAACACCGATGCGAAAGAGGTGTGACGCCGAGCCTGGGAGTCGTAAGGCGAGATCCGTACCAGGCGATGCACGCCCTTCTCGGCCTTGAGGTAGCCATAGGCGTATTGGCCCTTTATCTCGATCGAGACCGACTTGATCCCGGCTTCTTCCCCCGGCAGGAGGTCCAGCACGGATACCTCGAACCCGTGCCGCTCGGCCCAGCGCACGTACATTCGCATGAGCATCTCGGCCCAGTCCTGCGACTCCGTGCCGCCAGCCCCGGGATGAATGGTGAGCAGAGCGTCCTTTTCGTCTTCCGGTCCCTGGAGCATCGCCTGCAGCTCGAACGCCTCGACCGCCTGAGCCAGTTGGGCGCTTTCGTTTTCCAGCTCAGCCGACATCGCTTCGTCCGGCTCGTGTGCTACCAGCTCCGCCAGCTCTCGCGCGGCCTGAAGACGCTGACGCAGCGACTCGTACGGCGTCACCCACCCCTTGAGCTGCTTCACCTCCTGCACCGCGACCCGGGCGGCTTCCGCATTCGACCAGAAGCCGGGCTCGGCCTGCTTCTGTTCCAAGACTGCCAGACGGTCGGCCTTCCCGGTCAGGTCAAAGGAAGTCTCGGAGTTCGGTAATCCGATGCTCCAATTCGTACAGGCGATCGGCGAGATCTGACATGGTGGGAACTCCGGCCGTGGTGACAATACGAGCGAGCCGCTCGACCGCCCCCGGCGGACGAACGGCCCCAACGCGCCAAGATAACGGGAAAAGCCCTCAGTATGAAGTGAAGCGAAGGGGGGAGGAACGACGCCCGAACCCTAGAAGAGCTGTCTCCCGTCAGCCAGAATCTCGTTCAAAGCTTCCTTGAAGAATCCGGTGGACTCGGCGAGCTCCTTTCCTACCTGGTCCGCGTACTCTTCCCAGCTCTTCTTGATCTCCTCGTCAAAGAGCTGCTTGAGCGTCCCCTCGCGAAGCCCTTCCTGCCGCTTGGCGGGGTGATAGACGACCATGTCCGAGATCAGCGCGCGAGCCAGGCGCCGAGCCTTGGCGGAAGGATCCTGAGTCAGGAAAGGGTTGATCGGCCGCGCCGAGGGGGTTGGGGGTGGTGAGGGCGGTGATGGCTGCGGCGCGGACGGAGCCACGGGCGCGACCGGAGCCGGCGGTGCCGCTGCCGCGATCGGCGCAGCAGACGCGGCGACCGATGCGGATGGCATGGCAGACGGCGCCGCGGAGGTCGGACCAGCGGGAGCCGCCGCAGACGCGGCGGTTCGGAAAGCGGGCGGCACCGGCCGGGCCAGGCCCGGGCGGAAGCCCGCAGCCGGCGGCATCGCAGGCGGTGGCATGACCGGCGACCGCGCCGGCATGGCAGGCCCGGGAACAACGGGTCGCGCGGGACTCGGAGCCGGCGGCTGTGGCGGCGCTGAAGGCTGGAACACCGGTCGCTCCGAAACCACTGGGACTGGCGGCTCGGGCGGCGCAGGTGCGGAGGCCGGCTCGGGTGTAGGGGGTTCCACCAGCCGCGCCGTTTCCGGCTCGGCCGGCCGCATGGTTGGGGGCGACGGTGCCGTTGCCTCCGCGACTACGGCAGTCGTTTGAGGTACAACAGGGGCCTCGGCCATGGCCGTGCGCCCTGCGGAGGCGGTTTGCGCGGCCGCTGTTACTGCTGTTCCCGCCGAGGCCGCTGACGATCGGGCCGAGTCGGGGCGAACAGCGAACACAGCGGAGCAGACGGCGCACCGCGCGCGGACCCCGCCTTCCGGAACCTTCGCTGGATCCACTCGATAGAGCGTGCTGCAATTGGGACAGAAAACGTTCATCTGAGCATCCTCACCGCTGCTCCCGCGCCCCGGAACTTGGCCGGAGATCGGCTTCCATTCCCTGCCGCCGATCGACCACGAATACCGAGCCGGGCAGAGTCTTCGCGTAACTCTTCATTTCGGTCGCCAGCTCGCTCACCTGCGCCGGGTGAGCGAAGCGGCGGTTGCGATTGGTCACGATGCCTATCGAAAGCGTCATCAATGGCACCCGATGCAACTGACCCCTGCGGTCCTTACCGAAGAAATATCCGGCCCGACGATCCTGCTCGTTGTACTGCAACGGTATCAGAATATCGAAGACGGCCAGGATCTCGGTGCACACCGCGTGAATCTCGGACCCGGGGATGATGAAGATGAAATCGTCTCCCCCAATGTGGCCGACGAATCCGCGTGGTCCCAGCAAGCCCTTTACGACGTCGTGCAGAATTCGCGATAGCAGATAGATGACGCGGTCGCCGTCGTAATAGCTGTAGCGGTCGTTGAACTCCTTGAAATGATCGAGGTCGGCATAGCAGACCGCAAAGTCCTGCTGACTCTCGAGCCGTCGGCGAATCTCCCGTTCGATTTCCGTCGTACCGGGGAGCCGGGTGGACGGATGAACCGACACGTCCCGCTCGGTACGCACCAGCATCGCCTCGACCCGGGCTCGTTGCTCCGCGGGGGAGAACAGCCCGGTGATCACTTCGTCGGCGCCGGCTTCGAACCATGCCTGCACATGATCCGGGTGGTGTGCACCCGCCAGAACCGTTACCGGGACGATTGCGGTAAAGGCGTCTGCTTTGAGCTGATGGACCAGGGCGAGTCCCCGGTCTCCCGCGCTATCCGCATGAACGAACAGCAGGCAGGGATGACCCCGCAGGACGATCGACTCCACCTCGCTGCCGCTCTGGAGCGTGAGCAGCGGGAAAGCCCTGGCCTGTGCCCACTGGCGCACGAGAGCGGGAACCGGGCAGCCGTCCGGCGAAAAAAAGAGAATCGTCGGGCGAGTCCGCACCCGTGGCCTCTGCTAAGAGTTGGTCGGAAGCTAACTTAACCGGCGACGTTCGGCCACGCCCGATTCCGCTTCACATGAAAAAGGCTGCGACAGCCACCATCCCGTAAACTGCCAGAAGTTGCACTCCCTCGAACCAGTGGGACTCCCCATCCAATGTCAGAATCGCTGCGACACCCGTCGCCAGCCCCAGGGCGACCACTTCGAAGGGCCGGAAGACGAGATCCATCCCGGCCCCCAGGATCAGGCCTGCAAAGACGAGCAACGGCGCCGCGAGCAAAGCAATTTGCGTGCTGGACCCAAGGGCGATCTGCAGGGCCAGGTCGATCTGACCTTTCCGTGCGAACACGATCGCTGCTGCGTGCTCGGCGGCGTTCCCGATGATGGGGATGACGATCAACCCGAGAAAGACCTCGCTCCAACCGAGGCTTTGGGTCACGGCCTCGGTTGCATGCACCAACACCTCGGATTCGAGGGCAATACCGATGGTGGCCAGTGCGAGGACGAGTAGCGACCGGCCCACACCCCAGACCGGTTCCTCGCTCGGATGAGGGTCGCCACTGAGCAGCGCCTTGTGGGTGCGCATCGTGAACAGAAGCGAAAAACCGTACGTCACAATCAGAATGACCGCGACCCATTCCGACATCTTTAGTTCAGTTACTCGAGCGGAGCTTTCGGGATGGATCGCATGGAAGAGCGCGGGAAACACCAGGCCCACGACCGCGAGAGCGAGCATCGCCGCACTCAAGCCCGCAGCTGTCCGATTGAATCGGATCTCGGCACGCTGGGTGCCGGCGGCGAGGAGAGAGAGGCCCAGAATAAGGAGCAGGTTTCCCAGAATGCTGCCGGTGATCGACGCCTTGACCAGCTCGACCAGTCCTGCCCGAAGTGCAACGACCGCGATGATTAGCTCTGCGGCATTCCCGAAGGTGGCGTTGAGGAGCCCGCCGATCGTAGGACCGGTGCGCGTGGCGAGGTGTTCAGTTGCTTCTCCCATGTAGCCCGCCAGCGGGAGCACGGCTAGGCAGGCAAAGCCGAAAATGAGAATGGGCGACGCGTGGGCCGTCGCGAGCCCAAGGCTCAACGGCACGGCCGCGAGCAGCACGAGCCGCCAGGAGAGCTTCCACCGCCGAGGGGGCTTTACGATTGTGGCGCCTGAAGGGCGGGTGGAAGAGACTGGCAGTTGCGGGCTTCCGCGCGGCGTCGGGCGTGGCGAGGGAGTCGCAGCGTCGCTTAGCATTCGGGCTAGCGACCCACGCGGCTCCTTGAACGCCGCGGTCAGCAGGTGCTCGGCCGCGAGCGGTCCGCTTTGAGATCGGGCTTCCCGTGTGGCGAGTTCGATCAGGCGCTTGGCGTGCGAGGTGTACGGCAGTTGCTCGGGCGTGCCCTTCCCCTTCGCCCGACGGCCGGCTGCCTCGAGGCGCTCACGCACCGCCGCCAGCGTCAACCCTCGCGCCGCGAACGCGGCGACCACCGGCTCACCTTCCTGCAGCAGGCTCAATACGATGTGCTCGGCCCCGATTGCCTCATGGCCCAGCCGCGCTGCCTCCCGACGAGCCGAATCGAGGACGCGCTGCGCGCTCGGGCTCAGAGTATGAGCGGTCATGCTGTTGCCGGATCAGAGCGGTTTGGCCTCGTCGATGAGCATGACCGGGATATCATCCTCCACGGCGTACACCAATCGGCAGGCGTGGCATACCAGGCTTTCGGGCGATGTCCGGTATTCCAGCTCCCCTTTGCATTTCGGGCAGACCAGAATCTCAAGCAGTTCCGGAGCGAGACTCATGAAACCTCCTTCGTGATCGAGGGGAACCCAAATCTGGTGAGCGCAGCGGGATCCTTGCGCCAATGCGGCAGGGCCTTCACCCACAGATCCAGGTACACCGGTGCCTGGACCAGCTCCTCCAGGCGGCCGCGCGCTCGCTGGCCGATCGCCTTGAGTGTACGGCCCCCCCGTCCGATCACCATGCCCTTCTGGGACTCGCGCTCGACGAACAGGGTGACCCGAATGTACATGGGCCGCTCGTTCTCCCGAAACTCTTCGACCTCCGCGGAGAGAGCGTAGGGCAGTTCTTCGTCCAGCACTTCGAAGGCCGCCTCCCGGACGTACTCCACCACGAAGAAGCGGACGGGTTGGGTTCCTACATCGTCGGGATCAAACTCGAATGCGCGAGCGGGGAGCTGGGGCCGTATGCGCTCGAGCAGCCGATCGAGACCAGCTCCGGTCGTAGCCGATACCATGACCGCGCCCGATGCCGCGACCTCCGCACCTCGTTCGGCTGAGACGAGGTCTCCTTTGGTGTAGGTGAGGAGTACTGGTGCACGGGGCGTGCGGTCGAGCCGCGCAATCGCTTCGAAGGGGGGCGCCGGAGCGTCAGGAGCCGGATGCAGGTGAAGTATCAGGTCGACCCGCTCCAGCACCGCATGAGCGGCGGCGAGCATGGCGCTCTGGAGGGCATAGCGTGGGTCTAACAATCCGGGGAGATCGTGGAAGACATACTGTGTATCCGCGTCGGTTCTAAGGCCGACAACGGGCAGACGGGTAGCTTGTGGCTTGGGGCTTACCATGGCCAACCGCTGCCCGACCAGGGCGTTGAGCAGGCTCGATTTTCCGACGTTGGGAGCGCCGGCGAGAGCGATGTGGCCGGAGAGAGGCATGGGGGCGAAAGCTATCAGCTATCAGCCATCAGCTATCAGTGGGAGCCTGGAGGGGATTTACGGTAACCCACGGCTCCTTGAGGCGCCGGACTGTTTCCCATCGGCGCTGATAGCTGATAGCTCAAAGCCCCCGGAACAAGGCTCCGGGGGCTTTGGATGTGAAGGCTGGCGACGGCCTACTCTCCCACGCCCTCTCGAGCGCAGTACCATCGGCGCTACAGGGCTTAACTGCCGTGTTCGGAATGGGAACGGGTGTGGCCCCTGCGCGCTAGTCACCAGCCGATATAGCTATCGAAGGACGGATGGAAATTCGAAAATCAACAGGGGAGAGATCAAACTTCACGGGCGATTAGTAGCGCTCGACTGAAGGCCTTACGGCCCGTGCATCTGCGCCCTATCAACCTGGTAGTCTCCCAGGGCCCTTCAGGGAGCTTACGCTCCAGGAGTGTTCATCTTGGGGAGGGTTTCCCACTTAGATGCTTTCAGCGGTTATCCCCGCGCGACATCGCTACCGGGCGATGCCCCTGGCGGGACAGCCCGTACACGAGCGGTCGCTTCGTCTCGGTCCTCTCGTACTAAAGACGACATCCCTCAACACTCCCACGCCCACGACGGATACAGACCGAACTGTCTCACGACGTTCTGAACCCAGCTCATGTGCCACTTTAACCGGCGAACAGCCGGACCCTTGGGACCTTCTCCAGCCCCAGGATGTGACAAGCCGACATCGAGGTGCCAAACCGCGCCGTCGATGTGAACTCTCGGGCGCGATAAGCCTGTTATCCCCAGCGTACCTTTTATCCGATGAGCGATGACCCATCCACACGGGATCACCGGATCACTTACGCCGACTTTCGTCCCTGCTCGCGCCGTCGCGCTCGCAGTCAGGCGGGCTTCTGCGTATACGCTCAGCGTGCGATTACCGACCGCACTGAGCCCACCATTGCGCGCCTCCGGTACTCTTTAGGAGGCGACCGCCCCAGTCAAACTACCCACCAGCCACGGTCCTCGACGGTGTTGCCGTCCGAGTGAGATCGTTAGTAAAACAAGGGTGGTATTTCACTGGTGCCTCCCTACCGGCCGA
>JBKPOS010000061.1:0-10229 GCA_046733215.1 Gemmatimonadota bacterium | reverse complement strand
TCTGCTCACGCACATGATGGAAGATCCCCATACCATCGGCGCGGGTATGGAGTTGTTCCTGGTGAGCCGGAATCTGGAGCGGGTTGCAGACCTCGCGACCAACATCGCCGAGGACGTAGTATTCCTGGTCGAAGGCAAGTCCATCAAGCACCACGCCGAGGATCGGGGTGAGGCACGGGCCTCCACCGGAGTAAGCGTGCCGTCATGACGGCGACCGAGCCGATCGCTGGGGCCGCGAGAACGCCTCCCACCCTCGAGACCCGGGAGCGGCTCGCAGCCATCGATGTCGGCTCGAATTCGATCCGCCTGCTGGTCGCCGAATACGATCCCCAGAGCGGAATCTCGGTCATCGATGAAGTAAAGGACCAGCCTCGCCTGGCCCAGGGCCTCACCGCCAGCGGCCGGCTGGACGAGCGGGCGATGGCGCGCGCTCTGGCTACGCTCGCTCGCATGCGTGAAGTCTGCCGGCGTCGAGGAGCCAACCGGATCGCGGCCGTCGCGACCGCCGCGGTACGGGAAGCCATCAATGGCGAGGCTTTCGTCAAGCGGGTTCGAGACGAGCTGGACATTCCCCTTCGGATCATCGATGCCGAGACCGAGGCTGCCCTCAGCTACCGCTCGGTCGCGCACCACTTCCGCGTCGCGGGAGCCCGCACCCTGGTTGCCGATATCGGGGGCGGCAGTCTCGAGTTGATCGGCGCGGTGGACGGCCTTGTCGAGCTGACTCGCTCGCTCCCACTCGGCGCCGTCCGGCTCACCGAAACTCACTTGGCCGGAAAGCGGGACAGCCGGCGCGAAGTCGCTTCCTTGCGAACCCAGATTCGTCGCCAGCTCAAGGGCGGCTTGAGAGTCCGGGAATGGACTGCCGCCACCGTGATCGGCTCCGGCGGCACGTTCACCACACTGGGGCGAATGGCTACCGCGCGCCGGGGACTTCCGGTGCCGGATACAGTCCACGGCGTGAGCGTTGCGACTGCGGAAGTCGAGACGCTACTCGAATGGCTCGCTGCCAAGACGCCGGAGCAGCGGCGGCTGGTCGCGGGGCTCAACCCTCAACGGGCGGACATCATCATCGCCGGACTGGCGGTGACGGCCGAGCTGCTGGGGCTACTCAGCGCGCCGACGGTGACCGTGAGCGCCTTTGGACTGCGCGAGGGAATTCTGCTCGAGATGGTGGACGCGCAGGCGGTCCCTGCCCCACGGGATCCGCTGCGCCTGATGCGGGAATTCGTCGAGCGATGCCAGGGCGACCGCCGCCACGTGGAGCACGTCCGGGTGCTCGCACGGCAGCTGTTCGATCTGCTGAGCCAACCGCTGGGCGCCGCGCCCGACGAATGGCCGATCCTGGAGGCTGCCAGCCTGCTTCATGATGTGGGGCAGCTGGTCAGCTATCGCAAACACCATCGCCACAGCTATCAGCTCATCATGCACGCCGAGCGACTCGATCTCTCGGCCAGGGACCGCGGTCTCGTCGCCCTCGTGAGCCGCTACCATCGGAGAAAAGGCCCCAGCCGGAAACATCCCGAGTTCGCCGCGCTCAACGCGCAAGACCAGGGCGTGGTGCGACGGATGAGCGCATTGCTCAGGGTGGCGGACGGGCTCGATCGGGGACATACCTCGAATGTGGACCGGGTCACGGTGGCGCTGACGCCCGAAGAGCTCGCCATCGAGGTGGCGCCTCGGGTGGCCGGCGCCGATCTCTCGCTCGAGTGTTGGGGGGCCGGGCGGAAATCGGATGTTCTGGCAAAGGTGCTGGAACGGGAGGTCGTGATTCGGACTGCCGCCTAGGCTCCCGCCCGGAAGCGAGCCCAGTCGATTCCCAGCTTCCTCATCCGGGCTCGCAAAGTGTGAGGGTTCACCTCGAGCACCACCGCCGCTCCCCGACTTCCTTCCACCCGTCCTCCCGTCGCTCGAAGCGCCTGAATGATGTGCCGCCGAATGGCGTCGTCCAGCGGGACCAGATCCTCCGATGGACTGCGGGCTACTGGTGCGCTGGTATCCGTCGGCTCGGGCGGGCCTCCCAACGCGCGCGCGATATCGAGCGTTCTTCCGTCGCCTAGGATGGCCGCGCGCTCGATTACCGCCGCCAGCTCACGAACGTTCCCCGGCCAGGGATAGTCCACCAACAGCTCAATGTCGTGCGCCGTCGGAGCGAGCGGGTGGCCCCCCAACCTCATGCCGGCTCGCCAGGCAAAGTGCGCGGCGAGCGCAGGCAGGTCTTCCAGCCGGTCACGCAATGCCGGCAGATGAAGCGGGAATACGCCGATTCGATACCACAAATCTTCGCGGAAGCTTCCTTCAGTGACGCGCTCCCGCAGGTCGCGATGCGTCGCTGCCACGATGCGAACATCAACGTGCAAAGTTCGCTGGCCACCTACGCGCTCGTACGTGCCATCCTGCAAAATCCTGAGAAGGCGAACCTGCGCATCGAGCGGCAGCTCGGCGATCTCATCCAAGAACAGCGTTCCGCCATCGGCCCGCTCGAACCAGCCTTTGCGCTCTGCCACCGCTCCGGTAAAGCTTCCGCGAACGTGGCCGAACAGCTCGGAGTCAATCAACCCCGGCGGAATCGCACCGCAGTTCACCCGAACTACGGGGCCGCCTGCCCGACGGGAACGGGCGTGAATCGCCCGCGCGATGACTTCCTTGCCAGTACCTGTCTCTCCCAGCAGCAACACCGGGGCATCAGTGGGCGCCACCTGCTCCACGCGCTCCATCACCTGACGCAATCCGGCATCGGCGCCGACGATGCTGTCTGACAGCGAGTCGCGCTCGAGTCGCGACAGAAGCGCACGGCGGTCCGCCTCCGATGCCTCGCGTAGGCGGACCAGCTCGTGCCACCGGGCATCGTTCACCATGGCGACTGAGCACGGCTCGAGCAGGCGGCTCAGCAGCGACTCGTGCTCCGCAGTGAATTGGCGGGGGGAACCGACAGCCGCAACGAGCAATCCGATTACCCGCTCGTCGTCGAGTAGCGGGCCCGCGATCACGTCGGCCCAGATTCCTCTGGGTGCGATGACCTGGGCCAGCGGATGCTTGGTCAGTGGACCGCAGCGGAGCACCGTTCCGCGCCGGGCCCAGCGCATCAGCTCGTCCAGCTGCTGAGCCGTGCACTCGGTACGCTCGACTGATCCTTGAGACCCGCGATCGGCACGCCCAGCGGGAACCGTTTCGATGCGACGTCGTTCGGTATCGAGTCGGCGGACCACGAGCACATCGGCCTGAAGCCGGGAGCCTACCAGCGCTGCGATTCGCTCGAAGGCGTCTTCGACCGCGAGATGCCGGCAGGCTTCCCGCCATACGTCAAGCAGAATTTCGATGGAGGTGTCGGAGGCCATTGGGCCCGTACTATATCACGGGCGGCTGACGTTAACCAGCACTAATAACAGACCCTCCCGTCGTATTTGATGGGTCCCGCGCAACAGCCGCCGACATGAATCGTGTTAAAGTGTTGTGCTGATGGTGGATATGCCAGCTACCTCAGTAGGCATGCCCTCTGCCACGTCTTTCCCCGTCACTTTGATGCGGAATCTCATGACAAGGGCAATTCCGAGCGCCGAGATCGAACCCGAAACGGTTGCAGCGGAGGCAGGAAAACCGGATCTGGTGGTCCTGTCCACTCAACCCTTCTGCGCCGAAGCCGCCCCGGCCTCACTGGTGGCGCGGTTGACGGCGGGACCCGGGTTTTTCGTCCGCACCAACTTCAATGTCCCCACGCTCGATCCGAACACCCACACGATCGATGTCGGTGGTGCGGTGTCTCGCGCGCTGACCCTCTCGGTGGCGGAACTTCGGGGCTTTGGTCTCACCACGATTGAAGCGACCCTGGAATGCGCCGGCAATGGCCGCGCAACGCTGGATCCTCTTGCTCCAGGAGAGCCCTGGCGAGTCGGTGCAGTCAGCACCGCCCGGTGGACCGGCGTGCCGCTGGCCCGAGTGCTCGAGCGCGCCGGTCTCCTGCGTAGCGCGTGCGACATCCTGATCGAAGGAGCTGATTCGGGCCGGCCCGCCGAGGCGGGGGCTCTTGTTCATTTCGCCCGCGCGCTACCGCGCGCGCAGGCGTTGGCTCCGGAAACCCTGCTCGCGCTGGAGATGAATGGCACGCCGCTCACCCCGCTGCATGGTGCACCGGTTCGGCTGCTGGTGCCTGGATGGTACGGCATGGCGAGCGTCAAGTGGGTGGCTCGCATCGTTGCGTTGCCCGAGCTATATCGGGGGTACTTCCAGACCAGCCGCTACATCTACGCGACACCTGGCGATAACGCCGAGCCGGTTCAGCGCATGCGAGTGAAGTCACTCATCACAAACCCGCTGGACGGCAGTACAATCGGGACGGGGCCCTCAGTTGTTCGCGGCTGGGCCTGGTCCGGGAACGGCGTCATCACGCGGGTCGAAGTGGCGATTGGAAGTGGTCCGTGGCAGGAAGCTCGGTTACTGGGTCAGCCGGAGAGGTTCGCCTGGCGGGGGTTCGAGCTCGAGTGGTGCGCGCTGCCGGGGTGTCACACGCTGCGCTCGCGCGCGACCGACGCGTCTGGCACCGTACAGCCTGACGCTGCGGAGCCGAACCGACTCGGTTATGGCAACAACGCAATTCGTACGTCGACGGTGGAGGTGCTCGCGTGAGCATCCACGTCGACCATCTCAGCAAGCGCTTCGGCGAGCATGCAGCCGTCGACGACGTCTCATTCGAGGTCGAAACCGGTGAGTTGGTGGCCCTGCTCGGGCCCTCCGGGGGAGGCAAGAGCACCATACTGCGGATCATCGCGGGGCTCGAGCCGGCCGATCAGGGAACGGTTCGTTTTGACGGAGCCGAGGTAGACCACCTTCGCGCCCGAGACCGCCGGGTGGGCTTCGTCTTCCAGCACTACGCTCTGTTTCGGCACCTGAGTGTCTGGGAAAACGTCGCGTTTGGTCTTCGGGTTCAGAAGGTCCCCCATGCGGAAGCCGATGCCCGAGTCGGGGAGCTGCTCAAGCTGGTGGGCCTGGATTCACTTGGCCATCGACGTCCGGCTCAGCTGTCGGGCGGCCAACGCCAGCGGGTTGCCCTCGCCCGAGCGTTGGCACCGCGGCCGCGCCTGCTGCTGCTGGATGAGCCTTTCGCGGCGGTAGACGCGAAGGTCCGCCAGGAGCTGAGGCAGTGGCTGCGCCGGTTGCACGACGAGATGCACGTGACCAGCATCTTCGTCACCCATGACCAGGAAGAAGCATTCGCCATTGCGGACCGCGTGCTCGTGATCAATCGAGGCCGATTGGAGCAGTCGGGGAGCGCGCTTGATATCATGGACGAGCCGGCCACGGAGTTCGTCGCAAGATTCGTCGGCGAAGTGAATGTGCTGGACGGGATCGCGAACGATGGCTGCGCTGCAGTCGGAGCGTTGGCGGTCCCGGTGGATCACGCACCCGACGGAAGACCCGTTCGCGTGGTCATCCGGTCCTATGATCTCAAGTTCTGGCGATCGCCCAACGGCGTGGCGACGGTGCAGCGGGTGCAGACTTTGGGAGATCGAGTAAAGGTCGAGGCGACCATCGACGGCGGAAGCCCGCTGTTTGCCCACTTTCCCCGCCGAAGCAGCCTACTGCATGGCATCGAGCCCGGCTGCCGCATCTCCGTCGAAGTGACGCGAGCCCGCGCCTACCCCATTTAGTCCCATCTCGCGTGCCAGCAGGGCGGACAGCCTTCGGGTTAGCGGACCGGGCCTCCCGCTTCCCACCGGCCGACCGTCCAGCGTAACCACGGGCATGACGTCAGACGTCGTGCCGGTCACGAAAAGCTCCTCTGCCCGGGTCAGCTCGTTACGGGTGATCGCCTCCCCGCGGACCGGCAGCGCCACCCTTCCGCACAGCTCCATCACCACCTCGCGGGTCACGCCCGGCAAAATGAATGGCCCTGTCGGATGAGTGCGCAGGGTTCCATCGATTACGGCAAACACATTGCTTCGCGTTGCCTCGGTCACGCACTCGTCGCGAATCAGGATTGCCTCGAACGCCCCTGCTTCACTCGCACGCTGAGCGGCCAGGACGTTCGCCAGCAGGTTGACCGATTTGATGTCGCACCGCGACCAGCGCAGGTCGGGTGCGGTGATCGCAGCGACGCCACGTTCGGTCTGCTCGCGCCGGGGCTCTAACGCCGCGACGCTCATCAGAACCGTAGGCTGCACCGAATCGGGGGGGAATGCGTGCTGGCGCTGCGCCGCTCCTCGACTCACCTGCAGATAGATGAGCGCCTCCCGTTGATCCAATCCGTTCCTGCCGAGCAAATCGGTTGCGATGCCGAGCAGGTCGAGGTCGGGCGCCGGGATTGAAATCTCGCGCAGGCTGCGGGCGAGCCGATTGAGATGCCGCTCCGGCTCGATGAATCGACCCGGAAGGGTTCGAATCACCTCGTAGACTGCATCACCAAACAGAAAGCCGCGGTCGTCGATCGACACCAGGGCTCGCGACCGCGGCAGCACATTTCCGTTCAGAAAAACCAGATCATTCATGTTACCCCGCTTGCTTGTCGGCTCAACAACTCGTGCAGTGAGGGCGCTTGGGGTCCGATGATGCTCGCCAAGCCCGCCAAACTGGATAGTCCAATACGGTTTGCGCCGCCCGCAACCATGGACAGCGCCTGCTCTTGAGTCCGAATTCCACCGGAGGCTTTCACGCCTAAAGCCGCCCCGACAGCGTCCCGCATGCGGCGCACCGCATCAATCGTCGCGCCGCCGGATGGGTGAAAGCCGGTAGACGTCTTGAGGAACCCGGCTCCGCCGATCATCGCTGCAGCGCACGCTCGGCTTACTTCGTCGGCACTCAGAGCAGCGCTCTCGATGATGACTTTGACCAGCGCGCCCCGCGCGGCAGCGACCACCAGTGCGACATCCTCCGTTACCGCTGCCCAGTCTCCAGCCTTTGCGCGGCCTAGCTGGAACACCATATCGAGCTCCGTTGCCCCATCAGCCAGCGCAATTGCGGCTTCGGCCGCCTTTGCGGCTCCGCTTGCCGCGCCAAAAGGAAATCCGACAACGGCAACCAAACGGACTCCGGTGTGGCGCAGGCGAGCAGCGCAGGTGCTGACCCAGCCGCCGTTGACGCAGACCGCCCAGGTCTGAGCCGCGGCCGCGTCGTCACAGAGCCGCAGGATGTCGTCTCGGGTTGCCTCAGGGTGGAGCAGCGTGTAGTCGAGCAGATGCGCGATACCCGGACGACCGCCGGCCCCGGCGTCCAACCAGGGAGGAAGACCTTGGCTCACCAGGCGCCGGCGTACGTGCGGGCAAGTCGTCGGTGTTCGGCCACGAACACCGGATTTCGGAACAGCGGAACCAGGACCGCACCTCCGAGAAATCCACCCACATGGGCCCAGAATGCGACGCCACCCTCTGCCCGAAGGGAGGTGGTCCCGCCCAGGAGCTGCAGGAGGAACCAGTAACCGAGCATGAGATACGCCGGCACGACTATCCGGGTCACGAATATGACGAGCACCACCAACATGTGAACCTGAACCCGGGGGTACAGAATGACGTAGGCGCCCATCACGCCGCTGATCGCGCCGGACGCTCCCACCATCGGCACCGCACTGTTGGGCTGCAAGAAAGTTTGGGTCGCGGCCGCCGCAAGTCCGCAAAGCAGGTAGAACACGAAATAGCGGATCCGCCCCGTCGAGTCTTCGACATTGTTCCCGAACAACCAGAGAAACCACATGTTGCCGATGAGGTGAAACCAGCCTCCATGAAGAAACATGGAGCTGAACGGGGTGAGCCAGACCGGCCCATATCCGAGAATGCAGCGGGTATAGGGCCCGAGGCGCACCTCGGTACCGACGGGGATGCGATTTAGAAACTCACCGGGAATGAGGCCGAGCTGACAAACCGACTGGGTCAACTGGGGGTCCGCCCCCATGCCCTGGATCAACACCCATGCTGCGACGTTGAGCGCGATCAGGCCGACGGTAACTACCGGAGTTCGGAGGGTGGGGTTGTCGTCACGGTAGGGGAACATCCCCAATTATATGCTGCCAGGGTTCGGGCAGCGCCAAAGCGGCGGGTAAGGATTTGGGGGCGAAGAGACGGCCGCTTGGGCAACGGTGGCTGCCAGTTTCCTGCCAAAAGGGCAGCTTTACTGGGTACGGCACTTGCCCTCTCCGCCACGGTCTCGCCTCAAGAGTGGCATACGGTTACGCGGAGGCGACCCCGACATCCAAATGGAACGGAGCAGCAGATATGGCGTCAAAGATCATTGGTATCGACCTGGGTACGACCAACTCGGTCGTCTCGGTCATGGAAGGCGGGGACCCGGTCGTCATCCCCAACGCTGAAGGCGGGCGAACGACCCCCTCGGTCGTCGCGTTCACCAAGGACGGCGAGCGACTGGTGGGTCAGGTGGCGAAGCGGCAGGCAGTCACCAATCCGAAGCAGACCATCTTTTCGATCAAGCGGTTCATGGGCCGCCGGATCAATGAGGTACCGGAAGAGGCGAAGCGGGTTCCCTACAAAGTCGTGCAGGGCCCGAACGGTCTGGCCGCCGTGGAGATCGCGGGAAAGACCTACACGCCACCTGAGATCTCGGCGATGATCCTCCAGAAAATGAAGCAGACCGCGGAGGATTATCTCGGCCACTCGGTCGAGAAGGCTGTGATCACTGTGCCGGCGTACTTCAACGACGCGCAGCGCCAGGCCACCAAGGATGCAGGCAAGATCGCCGGGCTCGACGTGGTGCGGATCATCAACGAGCCGACAGCGTCCGCGCTGGCTTACGGGCTGGACAAGAAGAAGGAAGAGAAGGTCGCCGTCTACGACCTGGGCGGTGGCACCTACGACATCTCGATCCTCGAGCTGGCCGAGGGCGTGTTCGAGGTCAAGAGCACCAACGGCGACACCCACCTGGGTGGCGACGACTTCGACCAGCGTGTGATCGACTGGCTGGTCTCGGAGTTCAAGCGTGACCAGGGCATCGACCTCTCCAAGGATCCGATGGCGCTCCAGCGGCTCAAGGAAGCCGCGGAGAAGGCCAAGATGGAGCTGTCGACGGTGATGCAGACCGAGATCAACCTGCCGTTCATCACTGCGGATCAGAGCGGCCCCAAGCATCTGAACTACACGCTGACCCGCGCCAAGCTGGAGCAGCTGGTGGATGATCTGGTACAGCGGACCATCAAGCCGATGGAGCAGGCCCTGAAGGACGCGGGGATCAAGGCGTCGGACATCGACGAGGTGATTCTGGTCGGTGGCCAGACCCGGATGCCCAAGGTGCAGGAGATCGTGAAGAACTTCTTCGGGAAAGAGCCCCACAAAGGCGTTAATCCCGACGAGGTGGTCGCGATCGGCGCCGCAATTCAGGGTGGCGTGCTCGGCGGCGAGGTCAAGGACGTTCTCCTGCTCGACGTGACTCCGCTCTCGCTCGGCATCGAAACGCTGGGCGGTGTCACCACGGTGCTCATCCAACGGAACACCACGATCCCGACCAAAAAGTCGGAGGTGTTCTCCACGGCGGAGGACAACCAGACCACGGTGGAGATTCACGTGCTCCAGGGCGAGCGCCAGATGGCGGTGGACAATCGCACCATCGGCAAGTTCCAGCTGACCGGCATTCCGCCGGCTCCGCGGGGCATGCCGCAGGTCGAGGTGACCTTCGACATCGATGCCAACGGCATCCTGCACGTGTCGGCGAAGGACAAGGCGACCGGCAAGGAGCAGAAGATCCGGATCGAGGCGTCGAGCGGCTTGAGCGACGCCGAGATCGACAAGATGGTAAAGGCGGCCGAGCAGCATGCGGCCGACGACAAGCAGCGGCGCGAGGAGATCGAGGCTCGTAACCAGCTCGACGGCCTGGTGTACAAGGTCGAAAAGGACAGCAAGGAGTGGATCGACCGGCTGCCCGCCGACGCCAAGTCGCGGCTCGACGGAGCAGTAGAGGCCGGGAAGGCCGCGCTGCGCACGGGAGAGTCGGCCGGCATCCGCAAGGCGCTCGACGAGCTGAACGCGGCATACTCCGCTGCGGGTGCGTCGCTGTACCAGCAGGCCCAGTCCTCTGCCCCCGCTGCGGAGCAGCCTGGTGGTCCGCAGGCGGGACCAACGGCTGAGCCAGCCGCGGGCGCCAAGGAAGACGTGGTCGAGGCCGACTACGAGATCGTGGACGAGGGGAAGAAGTAGGACTGATTGATGGTAGACGGGAGGATACCGACGCTTCGGGGGAGGCTGGCCAAGCCCCGCCAACCCCAGCCTCCCCCAAAGCGTCAGTGTCCTCCCGTCTAG
>JBKPOS010000060.1:0-16375 GCA_046733215.1 Gemmatimonadota bacterium | reverse complement strand
CGGCAACGTGGTCGAGCTCCGGTCGGAGGTGATTCGGACTGGCACCAGTAGCATGCACATCATGATTGACATCTACGCCGGCGACCCGAAGGAGGCGGAACGTCGCCGGTGCGGGCATTGCGTGGCCGTGTTCGTTGCGCTGGGCGCGGATGGGCGGCCGCGGCCGGTGCCGAAATGGATGCCGGCAAGCGAACACGACCGCGTCCTGGAAGGGTACGCCGAGCGGTTGGTGGAACTGCGTAAAGCCATGGAAGACGAAATGCATCGCTCCCTGCATCTCGAGCCCGATCCAACACCGGACTCACCCGCCCCGGATCAGAACAGATAAGACGCGCCCAGTGCGAAGGTGAACTGCTCTTTGTGGAGACCGCCGTCGCTGTCCTCGAAGGCGGCGAGATTGGACCGGTCGTAGCGGAGCTCGGGCCTGATCAGGGCAGAGGGCCAGCGCTTGATGTTGAGCGTGAGTGTGCCGCCCCCGAACTTGTTCCGCTCACTCGCCGGGTACCCCAACACCCCGGAGGTGCGAAACCCGTTCTGGTCGTCCACGTAGTCGCCCCGCAGCGCCACCGTGAGCGCCGGGCTCACGTCGTAGGTAGCCCAGAGGCTCGCCCCCCACCACGTGGCCTTCCGCCCAGGACCCAGCGCGTCCTGTTCCTCCCCGTAGTCCCCCTGCACCACCACGGTGGCGTGCGGCCCAGCCTTCTGGGTCAGCAGCAGTTCCCCCCCGTAGCGCTCGCCGCTCGGCGTCGTTCCCGCCACCGCCGGCTTCTCGTTTCCCACGTAGCCCAGAAGGCCCAGTGTGGTTGTGGGCGTCGGGGTCCAGCCCAGCCGCCCCATAACGCTCTTCTTGGTGTTGTTGTCCTCCACGACGTCCCAGCCGTTGATCAGGGCCAGCTGGAAGTCGACTGCCGCTCCCGGCTTCACGTCCAGCCGCAGCCCCGTGTTGGTGAAGTTCTCCACGTAGACGAAGAGGTTCCCCTCCGACAAGTTGGGGTTGGCCACGTCCTCGATCACCTCGAGCCCCATCAAGGTGGCCAGCTTCCCAGCCTTGAACTGCACGTACTTCCCCGCCCCAGCCGGCAGGTTGACCGTCGCGAAAGCCTGGGTGAGATCGGCATGCTCCCCCAGGTTGAGCCCGGCCGACTTGATGACGGCCGCGTTCTGGCCAAACAAGAGGTCGACCCGGGCCCCGGCTGACCACTGATCGGTCGCCACCGGTTTCTCCAGCACCACCTTGGCGGCATTGAGCTCGACTTGGTCGTGGAAGCGGTCGTAGAGCCGGCCCACGATCTGGGAACCGCTGTGCCGGGTGGCGTAGGTGTAGGACGCCGTCACGAACCCGCTGAGGTTCACCGGCAATGGCGCTGCGGCCGGCGCCGAGGTCGAACTATCGGGTACCCCAGCCGAATCCGCAGGGGCGGGCTTGGCCACGGAGTCGGTCTGGGCCGAGAGAAGCCGAACCCCGGTCCACGAGAGCAGAAAGAACGGAACGGTACCAAGTCGATGCATCTGAGACGGCCTCCAGGGTGCGTGGACGTGCCGGCAGAGCCGGCGATGGGCAACGAAAACGCCCTCGCGACCGCGAATGCGCGAGGGCGGTGAGCACGGGGCGGAGCGAGGTCGGTTAATCGGGGCGAACCGACTTCGGCGCTCCACCGCGGCTCTGCCGCGGGTAAGTGGGGTTTCGGTACCCCCAAGCGATCAGCGGCAAGTGAACAATCCGATCATCGAGCGTTCCTTGGGCAGGCGGACGCGGCAGTCTACGAGTCGTGGGACAAAATGTCAATGCCATTGCGCATATTTTGCACAATTCGTCGTCATAATATGCCACAGATGCGCCTTCTCAGCTTGGACGTGAGCCTGGGGTTGCAGATCTAGCACGATTCCCTTGACACGGCTTCCTCCGGACTATATGATCCCACCCGTGGCCAGTTATGAACGGCAGCACCCCTTTGGGGCTTTCGCCACCTACCTAAGCAGTGTCCGAAACCTCAGGGCGCGCGCTCGACGGAGCGCGCGCCTCACGCGAGTGCGCTGGAGCGCGGTCTAGTACCCTTGTGCAGTTCCCGATGCCCCTGCGCCGAACGTCTAGCGTAGGGGCATTGTCGTTGGTGGATCCGACTCGGCGGCCGGCCCGGGATTCACTCTCACTTTTCACCACAGTTCGAGGGATCGATGGCTACCACTGTCAAAGCCGGAACCGACCGGCGTTCGGCCCCCGCCGAGGTCAAGAGAGTCCTGGACCTCATCAAGCAGAAGAACATTCAGGTCGTAGATGTGAAATTCGTCGATCTGCCGGGGACCTGGCAGCACTTCTCGATTCCGGCGAACACGCTGGATGAAGACATGATTCGTGAGGGCCTGGGCTTCGACGGCTCCTCGATCCGAGGCTTCCAGGCCATCAACGAGAGCGACATGCTGCTCATGCCGGATCCGTCAACGGCATTCGTCGACCCGGTGCTGACCGTACCGACGCTGTCGCTCACCTGCGACGTGTACGACCCGATCACGCTCGAGCCCTACTCGCGCGACCCCCGGTTCATTGCCTTCAAGGCCGAGGAATTTCTCAAGACCACCGGTATCGCCACGACGTCGTACTGGGGTCCGGAGGCCGAGTTCTTCATCTTCAACTCGGTTCGGTTCGACCAGAACGCGCATGAGGGTTACTACCACATCGACAGTGACGAAGGGATTTGGAGCTCGGGAAGGAATGGCTTGCCCAACCTGGCGCACCGGCCGCGCCACAAGGAGGGGTATTTCCCGGTTCCGCCGGTGGACAAGCTGCAGGACGTTCGCTCGAAGATCATGCTGGCGATGATCGACGCCGGCGTGCCAGTCGAAGTGCAGCACCACGAGGTGGGCACGGCAGGTCAGGCGGAGATCGACATTCGATTCGGGACGCTGGTGCAGACAGCCGACCGGTTGATGGCCTACAAGTACATCGTAAAGAATGTGTGTAACAGCCTAGGCCTCACGGCCAGCTTCATGCCCAAGCCCCTGTTCGGCGATAACGGGTCGGGCATGCACTGCCACCAATCGCTCTGGAAAGGCGACACACCTCTCTTCTTCGATGGCAATGGGTATGCGCTGATCTCGGAGACGGCCAAGTATTACATCGGTGGCTTGATCGCTCACGCACCGGCACTGCTTGCGCTCTGCGCGCCAACCACCAACAGCTACCGGCGCCTGGTTCCAGGATTCGAGGCGCCGGTCAACCTCATGTACTCCGCCCGGAATCGCTCGGCGATCTGCCGCATTCCCGTCTACTCGACGAGTCCCAAGGCCAAGCGGGTGGAGTTCCGGGCCCCGGATCCAGCAGCCAACCCCTATCTCGCTTTTTCCGCTATGCTGATGGCCGGGCTCGACGGGATCCGGAAGAAGATCGAGCCGCCTGCGCCCATTGACGAAGATCTGTACGAGATCCACGATGAGCGGAAACAGCTCATCAAGCAGGTTCCGGGGAGCTTGACCGAGGCGCTCGACGCACTGCAGAAGGATCACGAATTCCTGCTGGCGGGCGATGTCTTTACTCCGGATGTGCTGGACACCTGGATCAGCATGAAGCGAAAGGATGTTGCGGCAGTGGGCCTCCGCCCTCACCCGTATGAGTTCTTCCTGTACTACGATGCATAGTTAGATATCAACTGTCGGCTATCAGTTATCACAGCGGCGGGCTGGCCTCAACGGCACCCGCCGCTACATTCTGATAGCTGCTAGCTAGTAAGTAATTACCTGATAGCTGATAGCTGCTTGCGCATCAGGGAGCTCAAGAATGAAACTTATCACCTGCATCATCCGGCCCGAACGCCTGGGCGAAGTGAAAGCTGCCCTCTTCAGGGCCGGCGTTACGGGGATCTCCATCAGTCGGGTCAGCGGCCACGGGGGAGAGCGCGATCTGGTCGAGCATTACCGGGCCTCCTCGATTGTGCTCGAGTTCCGGGAGAAAGTCCGAATCGAAATGGCCGTGTCCGAGCCATTCGTGGAGCCAACGATCGAAGCGATTCTCGCGTCCGCTCGCACAGGAGACGTCGGCGACGGCAAGATCTTCGTGCAGCCACTGGAGCGGGTGGTTCGCATCCGAACCGGGGAAAGGGATAATGCTGCGCTCACGCCGGTCACTGCCGACGAAGTACAGCGTAACGCTCTCCAGTCAACCATCAAGTAGATTCGTGGGCTCGGTCGCTAAGCGGCCGGGCCCGGTCCTATCTTCTCCTCCATGACCAGACTCAAGAGCGCCGTCATCACCCACGGCGTCCAGCGGACGCCGAATCGCGCCATGTTGCGAGCAGTCGGATTCGGCGACGATGACTTCGTCAAGCCGATCGTAGGCATCGCGAACGGCTACAGCACGATCACTCCGTGCAACGCTGGCCTCGACATCCTTGCCCGCCGGGCCGAGGCCGCGGTGAGAACGGCCGGCGGCATGCCGCAAGTTTTTGGAACCATCACTGTGAGCGACGGGATCTCAATGGGCACTGAGGGAATGAAGTACTCCCTCGTCTCCCGCGAGGTCATCGCGGACGCCATCGAAACGGCCTGCGAAGCGCAAAGCATGGACGGCGTGATTGCGATCGGAGGATGCGACAAGAACATGCCGGGGGCCTTGATTGCCATTGCCCGGATGAACATACCTGCGGTATTCGTTTACGGCGGCACTATCAAGCCCGGGCATCTGGGTGACCGAGACCTCACCGTCGTAAGCGCGTTCGAGGCGGTCGGAGAGTTCAGCGCCGGGCGGATCGATCAGGAGCAGCTGCTGGCAGTCGAGCGCCATGCCTGCCCAGGTCGAGGCTCCTGCGGCGGCATGTTCACGGCTAACACGATGTCCTCGGTCATCGAGTCAATGGGATTGAGCCTTCCCTACTCTTCGACCATGGCGGCCGAAGACGCCGAGAAGGAGACCAGCGCTGCTCGCTCGGCTGAAGTGCTGCTCGACGCCATTCGAGCCGATCGTCTGCCGCGGCAGATTCTCACTCGCAAGGCGTTCGAGAATGGCATCGCCGTCGTCATGGCCCTCGGAGGCTCGACCAACGCGGTGCTGCATCTCCTCGCCATTGCGCATGCCGCCGGCGTCCCACTCGAGCTGGACGACTTCGAGAAAATTCGATCTCGTGTGCCGGTTCTGGCCGACCTCAAGCCGTCGGGACGGTACGTGGCCACGGACCTGCACCGGGCTGGCGGTGTGCCGCTGGTAATGAAGATGTTACTCGAGCACGAAAAGCTGCACGGTGACGCCCTAACGATCACAGGCGAGACCGTGGCCGAATCGCTGCGCGACGTTTCTCCCACCCCTCGCGCGGATCAGGATGCGGTTCGCCCGTGGGAGCGGCCGGTCTCCCCGCAGGGGCACCTCGCGATCCTGCGCGGCAACCTCGCCCCCGAGGGGTCCGTCGCCAAGATCACCGGCATAAAGACCCACCGCATGACCGGACCAGCCCGTGTCTTCGATTCCGAGGAGGCGTGCCTCGATGCGATCTTGGCAGGAAAGATCCGCTCGGGAGATGTGCTGGTGATCCGCTACGAGGGCCCCAAAGGAGGCCCCGGGATGCGGGAAATGCTCGCCCCCACCTCAGCCATCATCGGGGCGGGCCTGGGTGACTCAGTCGGTCTCATCACCGATGGCCGCTTTTCCGGCGGCACCTATGGGATGGTCGTAGGTCACGTCGCACCGGAGGCTGCACTGGGCGGAACGCTGGCGTTGGTCGAGGAGGGCGACACCATTACGATCGACGCCGACCGGCGCCTACTTCGCGTTGATTTGAGTGAGGCGACTCTCAGCCGTAGACGGGCAGCCTGGAAAGCGCCGACCCCGCGATACACCACCGGCGTCCTGCACAAGTACGCCAAGCTCGTCTCCAGTGCGAGCCTTGGAGCGGTCACCGATCTGTAGCGAGCGACGTCGAGGCCGGATCGAAGTGATCCGTTCCGTTGGGACGCGACCGCCGGGGCGGGAACTGTTCGTGTACCTTCCACCCTCCTATACCACGACCAACCGGTCCTACCCCGTCCTGTACATGCAGGATGGCCAGAATCTCTTCGACCCCGCGTTGAGCTACGCGGGGTCCTGGCGTGTGGATCTCGCCCTGAACCGGGCGGCGCAGTGGGGCCTCGAAGCCATCGCGGTGGGTGTGCCGAACGCAGGAGCGGAGCGTATCGCGGAGTACAATCCGTTTCCCGGACCCGGCAGCCCCGACGCCCAAGGCGAATCCTACTTGGACTATCTCGTGGGGTCGGTCAAGCAGCTCGTTGACCGGAGCTTTCGCACTTTGGCGGGGCGAGAGTCGACCGGCATTGTCGGCTCGTCGATGGGAGGGCTCATTAGTTTGTTCGCCTTCTTCCGTCGGCCCGAGATATTCGGCATCGTTGGGGCGCTGAGCCCATCGTTGTGGTTCGCGGATCGAGCTATCTTCGACGTCGCGAAGACGGCGTCGTTTCGACCCGGGAAAGTCTATCTCGATGTGGGCCGGCGCGAGGGCGCGGCCCCTGTGGCCGATACGCGAACGCTCCGGGACTTGCTTGAGGTAAAGGGGTATCAGCCGGACAGGGACCTGCAGTACGTGGAGGATAAGTCGGGTACCCACCAGGAGTCGGCCTGGCGCCGGCGTTTCCGGTCGGCGGTTTCGTTCCTTCTTTCACCGGCTGCCTAGACGGTGCATCACGAATATCATCGCTGGTACAGTCCCGCCCTGGGCCGGGACATGGCCCTGGACGTGGTCGGCCACCACGGCGCTCGGGTGCTGGTCTTTCCTACATCTATGGGAACCCATCGCGAGTGGCTCGACCGCCGCATGCACGAGGTCCTCGGCGATCATCTGGACAACGGCTGGCTCCAACTCTTCCTGCTGGACCACCTTCCTGGAGAAACCTGGTACGCCGAGCACACTCACCCCGGAGCCCGAGCCTGGCGGCACCTGCAATACGATCACTACCTGGAGACCGAAGTCCTCCCCTTCACGGCCAGCCTGAACTCGAATCCGTTCGTGATTACTACAGGGGCCAGTCTAGGAGCTTATTATGCCGCGTGCTTTGGGCTACGCCATCCCGATCTGGTGCACCGGATTGTGGGGATGAGTGGCCTCTACGACATCAAGCAGCTGACGGGCGGGTATTCGGACCACAACGTCTATGCCTGCAATCCGTCGGATTTCATGCGGCACGAGCACGACCCGTCGCGGCTCGACGCGTTCCGCCGCCAGGACATCATCCTCGCGACCGGCCGCGACGATTCGGCCCGAGCCAACAACGAGGAGCTTTCGGCCACCCTCTGGAGCAAGGGGATTGGCAATGCCTTGCGCATCTGGGACGGCTGGGCTCACGATTGGCCGTATTGGGAGAGAATGGTGCGGACGTACATCGGCGGCCACGATTGAATGACCTTATCGGACCCATTTCTGATCCACGGCGATAGGGATAGCTGATAGCTGATAGCTGATAGCTGATAGCTGATAGCTGATACCGAATATGCCCATGCCCGCCAAACGCGTCGCCCTGTTTCTCGGCCGGGAGTGGTCCTTTCCTCCCGCCTTTATGGAGGAGGTCCATCGCCGAGATGCCGGCGTCGTCGCGGAGTACGCGCGGATCGGCGCTAGCTCGATGGACCATCCCTGCCCGTACGATGTGATCATAGATCGCATCTCCCATGAGGTGCCGTACTACCGCACCTACCTGAAGAAGGCGGTGCTGGACGGCGCCACGGTCGTCAACAATCCGTTCATGTGGAGCGCCGACGACAAGTTCTTCGGGGCGAGCCTAGCGACGAAGTTGGGAGTCGCTTCCCCCAAGACGCTCGCGCTCCCGAACAAGTCCTACATTGCCGGGATCGTGCCAAACGAGAGCCTGCGCAACCTGGAGTTTCCGCTCGATTGGCAGGCAATCGCCGCGCACGTAGGCATGCCCTGCATCCTCAAGGATGCTCACGGTGGTGGCTGGAAAGAGGTCTACGTGTGCCGCTCGCTCGACGAGCTGCTCCACCACTACAACAACTCCGGACTCCTGACCATGGTCGTTCAGGAATTCATCCAGTGGGAGCAGTTCGTCCGCTGCCTTTGCCTGGGTCAGGAGGACATCCTCCCGATGCCCTACGATCCCCGGGAGAGGCGTTACCTCGTAGATCCCGGGTACCTGACCCCCGAGCTCGAGGCGCGCATCGCCCAGGACGCTCGCACGCTGGTCCGCGCGTTGGGTTACGACATGAACTCCATAGAGTTTGCGGTGCGTGATGGCGTTCCATATGCGATCGACTTCATGAACCCCGCCCCGGACATGGACATCTATTCGCTTACGCCCACCTACTTCGAGTGGACCGTGCAGAAGATGGCCGACATGGCGATCCGCCTAGCCAAGGAGCCCCGCCGGCAGTCGCACGCGCTCCGCTGGGACGCGGTGTTCACCGTAGGTCGGTAACGCGGGCGTGCAGGACGCCATCGCCTTTTACCACGGTCTCCTTTCCGACGAGCTGGCCCAGGCGTCGCAGGCGATGCTCGACGATCAACTGCGCCGCCGTGGGTTGGTGTTCGGCGAGCGACCGCTGGCAACCGTGCTTCGTCCTCGCTTCATGGCGCTGGCGCACTACCGGCGGCTTCAGCGCCGGGTGCGCCTTCTCATGCGCGCCTTCGGAAAGGCCTACGAGCGTGCAGTCACGAACGCTGCCTTCCGAGCCCAGTTCCGGCTCACCGACTGGGAAGAGCAGCTGGTTCGCCACGAGCCCGGCTTCCATGCGCCCAGCCCGACGTCCCGGCTGGATGCCTTCGTGCTGGACGAGAGCGGTGAGATGGCCCTGACCGAGTACAACGCCGAGACACCGGCAGGGGCAGGTTACAACGATGCGCTAGTCGCCTCCTTCGCAGACCTTCCGATCATGCGCGCTTTCGGAAAGCGATACGAGGTGCTGCCGCTGCTCGCCCGTCACGGTGTGCTCCATGTGCTCCTGGAAGCCTACGAAGAGTGGGCCGGCCGACGTTCCATTCCTCGGGTGGCGATAGTGGACTGGCCGGACGTGCCGACTCGCAGCGAGTTCGTGCTGTTCCGGGAGTATTTTGAAGCGGTGGGGATGGACACGGTCATTGCCGATCCTCGCGAGTTGGAATTCCGGAGCGGCCGCCTATACGCTCACGGTGGACCGGTGGATCTGGTCTACAAGCGGGTACTCCTGAGCGAGCTGGTGGAGCGTTGCGGCTTGGAAACCCCGTTGCTCAAGGCGGTGGCGGCAAGGGCGGTTTGCATGGTCAACCCGCCCCGAAGCAAAATCCTTCACAAGAAGGCGAGCCTTGCCGTCTTGAGCGACGAGCAGAACTCCCAGCTTTTCGATTCGGAGGAGCGCGGCGCGATCGCCGCCCACATCCCCTGGACCCGGGTAGTCGAACAACGACAAACCGAGCACGAGGGTCGGTCGGTCGATTTAATACCATTCATTCTCGAGAGCCGGACGCGAATGGTGCTCAAACCCAATGACGACTACGGCGGCGCTGGTATTGTCCTGGGTTGGCAGACCGACCACAGCAGCTGGGAGCAGGCAGTAACCACTGCGCTGGCGAGTCCTCACATCGTCCAGCAGCGAGTGGCGATCCCCAGTGAGCCCTATCCCAGCCTCGTGGACGGCCGCGCCGCGTTTGCCGACCGCATGCTGGACACGGCGCCGTTCGTTTGCGGAGGCGAGTATGCCGAAGGATGTCTGACGCGCCTCTCCACCGCGGCACTGCTCAACGTAACGGCCGGCGGAGGGTCGACCGTCCCGACCTTCGTGGTCGAGCCGCGGTAACTGTCCGGAAAGGAAACCACGATGCAGCCTCCCTCGCTCACCATCGGGGTCGAGGAAGAGTATCAGATCGTCGACCCGAAAACCCGCGAACTGACCTCGTACATCACCCAAATCCTCGAGGCCGACCATCGCTTCCTGGAGCAAGTGAAGCCCGAGCTGCATCAGTCGATCGTCGAGGTGGGCACTGTCGTCTGCCGAACGCCGGCCGAAGTGCGGACCGAGCTGGTGAACCTTCGCGGTGCGGTAATGGAGCTCGCTGCGCGTCACGGTCTCAAGATCGCGGCGGCCGGGACTCACCCCTTCTCTTCCTGGATCCAACAGGAGATCACCCCGCTGGAACGCTATCTGGGCGTGAAGGAGGACATGCAGGATCTGGCCCAGCGGCTGCTCATCTTCGGAACCCATGTCCACATCGGGATCGAGGACCAGGACTTCCTGATCGACGCCCTCAATGTGTCGCGTTACTTCCTGCCCCATGTCCTCTGCCTGTCCACCAGCTCGCCATTCTGGAATGGGCGGAACACCGGCCTCAAGTCGTACCGGAGCGTCGTCTTCCGCGGTTTCCCCCGAACGGGGGTCCCGCGCATCATTCCGAGCTGGGCGGATTTCTCGCATTACCTGGAGACCCTCACTCGTACGGGCTGCATTCCCAACGGCTCGAAGATCTGGTGGGATGTCCGACCCAATTGGAACTACCCTACCCTGGAATTCCGCGTCTGTGACGTTTGCACCCGGGTGGACGAGGCGGTTTGCGTGGCTGCGATCTTGCAGGCCATTGTGGCCAAGCTCTGGAAGATGCGGCGCGAAAACGTCACCTTCCGGACCTACTCCTCGGATCTGATCGAGGAGAACAAGTGGCGGGCTGTGCGGCACGGGCTCTCCGGCCGGCTGATCGACTTCGGCCGGCAGGAGGAGCTCCCTGCCGCCGATCTCATTCGTGAGTTGCTGGAGTGGTTCATCGACGACGTAGTAGATGAGCTGGGAAGCCGGGCCGAGGTCGAATACGCCTACCGGATCATCGAGGGCGGGACCAGCGCCGACCGCCAACTGGCCACGTTTCGTCGGACCGGGAACTTGAAGGACGTGGTCGATCAGCTCATCGCCGAGACCGAAGAGGGGATTACGGTTGGAACCTCACGGGGGGGAGCGGCGTTGACTCGGGCGGAGTGAGAGTCACGCGACTGAAGCACCAGAGCGGCTCCTGAGCTCGCAGACCGAGTGTCAACCGGAGAGCAGATGCCTCATCGTCCGATCATTGGTATTCCGACCCAGACCCTCCACGCCATGGACGGGATCCCCGAAGCGCTACCCGAATCCTGGGTGATGAACCAGCGCTATTCCCGGGTGGTCGCGTCGGCCGGTGGGCTGCCGGTCATGATTCCGCTGCTCGACGACGAAGGAACGCTGCGCGCGCTTTATGACCGGCTCGACGGCCTGCTGTTACCCGGCGGCCTCGATCTGGATCCGGCCACCTATGGTGAGCCGCGCCGCCCCGATTGCGGCCGGGTGGACCCGGACCGCGACCGGGTGGAGCTTCAGTTCGCCCGGTGGGCCATCGCCGAGGGGAAGCCGGTCTTCGGCCTGTGTCGCGGGCTGCAGATCGTCAACGTGGCGTTGGGTGGCACCCTCTACCAGGACATCGCGGCTCAGTTCAGCGGTGCGATCAAGCACGATTGCTTCCCCACCGCGGGCTACGCCCGGGATCATCTCGCGCACGAGGTCACCGTGTCCGCCGGGTCCCGGCTTGGAACCCTCATCGGGGCCGCGTCGCTTCGGGTGAACAGCATGCACCATCAAGCCGTCAAGGAGCTGGCGCCGGGCCTCTTGCCCTCAGCGGTCGCCCCCGACGGCGTGGTGGAAGCCGTGGAATCACCGGATCAGCCCTTCCTCCTCGGAGTGCAATGGCATCCCGAGTCGCTGGTCGAGCGCGACCTGCGCATGCGGCGCCTGATGGCCGGATTCGTCGAGGCCGCCGGCCGCTGAGACGCAGCTGCGCTTCTTTGAAGGGAAAGCCGAGCGCCGATCCTAGATTCGCAGTGGAGCCGGCGCGGAGAGCGCCTGTACCACGTTGTCGCTGAACTCCCGAGTCCCAACGCTCGACTCACCGGACCGCGCAAGGTCCCGCGTGCGGCGCCCCCCCGCGAGCGTTCGGTAGACCGCCCGATCGACCAGATCAGCCGCCTCGGCAAGACCGAGGCCGTAGCGGAGCAGCATGCCAGCGGAGGCGATGGCGCCGACGGGATTGGCAACCCCCTGGCCGGCGATATCAGGCGCAGAGCCGTGGACCGGCTCGAACAAGCCGGGGCCCGCGCCTAGTGAAGCAGACGGCAGAAGGCCGAGCGAGCCCGCAAGGACCGCCGCTTCGTCGCTGAGGATGTCCCCGAACATGTTCTCCGTCACGACTACGTCGAGCGAAGCAGGATCGGCGACAAGGCGCATTGCCGCGTAGTCGACGTAGAGGTGCTCCAGAGTCACGTCCGGAAAGTCCCACCCCACCCGCGTTACGACCTGGCGCCAAAGTTGAGACACCTCGAGGACGTTGGCCTTGTCGACCGATGTCACTCGCTTCCGCCGAGTCCGGGCAGCTTCGAAAGCGACTCTCGCCACCCGTTCAATCTCCGGTGCGCTGTAGACGAGTGTATTGATGGCCGACGTCTCATTGCGGCGCCTGGGTTCGCCGTAGTAAAGCCCGCCGGTCAGCTCCCGAACGATCAGGACATCGACACCAGCCAGTCTTTCGGGTCGGAGCGGCGAGGTATGGGTGAGCGCCGGATGAACCGTCACCGGGCGCAGATTGGCGTAAACGCCCAGCAGTTTGCGCAGAGCAAGCAAGCCCGCTTCCGGCCGGTGATGTCTGGGAGCGCGATCGAGCGACGGATCCCCGACGGCACCGAGGAAGACGGCATCCGCCTGAGTAACGGCGTCACGAGTCGCCGCGGGAAGCGGCTCTCCGAACCTGGCGAAGGCCGTCGCTCCAATTGCATGCTCGGCGAGCTCGAAGCGGTACCCGAACAAATCGCCTACCGCCGCGAGCACTCGGACCGCCTCGGCGGTCACCTCCGGCCCAATACCGTCGCCCGGAAGCACCGCGATCCGATAGCTGCTCACGGCAACCGCCCCAGCCGGGCCTCGCGCCCCCTCTCGAACGCGGCGATCAGCGGCTCGTCGAGCAAGGTTCTGCCGATCTCGTCCAACCCATGCAACAGCATCTCCCGCCGGTACCCGTCCATGTCAAAGCCGGCCTGAAAACCGCTTGCATCGGTCACTTGCTGGCGCTCCAGATCCACCGTCACTTCATACGATTTCGCTGCGGCATCCGAGCGTCGGAACAGTTCTGTCACGTCCGACGCCGGCAGCCGGACCGGTAGGAGTCCGGTGAGGCAGCAGTTGTTGTAGAAGATGTCCGCAAACGACGGAGCTATGAGAGCGCGAAAGCCGTACTCCGCCAGCGCCCAGGGCGCATGCTCCCGCGAAGAACCGCACCCGAAGTTGTCGCCAGCAACAAGAATCGAGGCTCCTTCCGCCTTCGACCGATTCAGCTCGAACTCCGGATCGAGGGAGCCGTCCGAGCGGAATCGCCAGTCGTAAAACAGGTATGCCCCGAAACCTGTCCGTTCGATGCGCTTCAGGAATTGCTTCGGAATGATCTGGTCGGTATCCACGTTGACCCGCGGCAGCGCCGCCACCCGTCCCGTGTGAGTTGTAAAGGGTCTCATTCGTCTCCCTTGGCGCCGGCAGATGCGATCAACAACAAGCTGAAGAAAAAGAAGTAAGAGGTAAGAAGTTGGCAGGGAGCCCGGGGAGGAGGATCCGTTCTCGGCTGTTTCCCTCTTACCTCTTACTTCCTTACTTTGGCGGCCCTTCAGGGCACGCTGCTGCTTCCATTCAGATACTCGCGGACATCCACCAGGTGGCCGGCCACGGCCGCTGCGGCAGCCATGGTTGGACTCATCAGATGCGTGCGTCCGCCCTTACCCTGCCGTCCCTCGAAGTTCCGGTTTGACGTTGAAGCACATCGCTCGCCGCTCCCCAGAACATCCTCGTTCATCCCAAGGCACATGGAGCAGCCGGCATTGCGCCATTCGAACCCCGCCTCCGAGAAAATCCGGTCGAGACCCTCGGCTTCCGCAGCTGCCTTGATCCGCATCGATCCAGGAACCACCATGGCCCTGACGCCTTTTGCGACCCGCCGGTTTCGAACGACCGCCGCAGCGGCCCTCAAGTCCTCGATCCGGCTATTGGTGCAGGAGCCAAGGAAGACTCGATCCACCGGCACACCCCTGAGCGGCATACCTGGCTCGAGCCCCATGTACTCCAGAGCTCGTTCTGCCGCCCGCCGCTCGCCTTCCTGCTTGTATGCCCGTGGGTCAGGCACCCGTCCCGTGATGTCAGCCACCATGCCGGGATTGGTCCCCCAGGTAACCTGGGGTGCAAGCTCGGATGTGTCGAGCACCACTTCGTAGTCGAATTGCGCTTCGGCGTCTCCGGCGAGCGCTCGCCACTCTTCCGTCGCACGCTCCCACCCCGGTCCCCGAGGCGCTTTGGGCTTGTCCCGCAAGTAGTCGAAGGTTACGTCGTCCGGCGCAATCATGCCCGCTCGCGCACCAGCTTCGATTGACATGTTGCAGATGGTCATCCGGCCTTCCATCGAGAGCCCACGAATCGCATCCCCGGTGTATTCGACCACATAACCTGCTGCGCCGCCGGTTCCGATCCGTCCGATCAGCGCGAGAATGAAGTCTTTCGGCGTTATCCCCGCCGCGGGACGACCAATGAAGCGCACCTCCATTGTCTTCGGCCGACCCTGCACCAGACACTGCGTGGCCAGTACGTGCTCTACTTCGCTGGTTCCAATGCCGAACGCCAGCGCACCGAACGCGCCGTGGGTGGACGTATGAGAATCGCCGCAAACGATGACCATACCCGGCTGCGTGGCCCCTTGTTCCGGGCCGATCACATGAACGATCCCCTGGTCCGGCGACCCAAGGCCATAGAGGTCGACCTTGAAGTCCCGGGCATTCTGCTCCAGGGTTCGCACCTGCGTAGCCGAAACGGGATCCGCGATCGGCAGCCGCCGATCGCCGGTCGGAACGTTGTGATCGACTGTCGCAAGGGTAAGGTCGGGGCGGCGGACCCGTCGCCCGGCGAGGCGAAGCCCTTCGAAGGCCTGTGGCGAAGTCACTTCGTGGACGAGGTGAAGGTCCACGTACAACAAGGCCGGGCCCTGAGCCGGCTCGTGCACGACGTGTGCGGCCCAGATCTTGTCGAACAGCGTCCTCGCGCTCATCGCTACACTCGCGCCCGAGCGGGATTAGGCGAGAGCGCGCGGGCAGCGTCCGCTGGCTGACCGGGCTGCCGGCCTGCCTCGACCGTAGCCGGCTCCCGTCTTCCCTCCGCTCCGACCCGGTCTCGTACACCCACGCCCTCCTCCGACCACGGCATCATGGCCCTCAGGCGGCGGCCGACCTGCTCGATCAGGTGATCCCGATCTGCAGCACGCATGCGATCGAAGTTCGGCCTGCCCACCCGGTTTTCCGCCAGCCATTCCCGGGCAAAGCGGCCATCTTGGATCTCGTCGAGAATCCGCCGCATTTCGGCCCGGGTCTGAGGCGTGATCAGCCGAGGGCCCCGAGTGTAGTCGCCGTATTCGGCCGTATCACTGATCGAGTACCGCATGAAGCCGAGTCCCCCTCGGTACATGAGGTCGACGATCAGCTTGAGCTCGTGCAGGCATTCGAAGTACGCCATTTCGGGAGAGTAGCCCGCGGCTGTCAGTGTCTCGAAGCCCGCCTTGACCAGAGCGGTCACGCCACCGCAGAGCACCGCCTGCTCGCCGAAGAGATCAGTCTCAGTCTCCTCGCGGAAGCTGGTCTGGATTACGCCGGCTTTGGTGCAGCCAATGCCCGCGGCATAGCTCAGCGCGTTCACGAGTGCCTCACCGGAGGCGTCCTGGTGAATTGCCACCAGAGCAGGCACGCCCCGTCCGGCCTCGAACTCGCTGCGGACCATGTGACCGGGAGACTTGGGCGCGACCATCGACACGTCCACCTCTGCTGGCGGCGCGATCTCGCCATAGTGGATGTTGAATCCATGGGCGAACATCAGCGTCTTCCCGGCTTCGAGGCCGCCGACGACACCCGTCTCATACACGTTTCGGGCGTCTTGATCAGGAACCAGCATCATGATCACCTGGGCAGCCTTTGTGGCTTCGGCGACCGGGCGAACATCCAATCCGGTGGCGACGGCCTTGCTCCAGGAACCGCCGCCCGGCCTCAAGCCGAGAACGACACTGGCACCGCTGTCGCGAAGGTTCAGCACGTGAGCGTGGCCCTGACTGCCGAAACCGATGATGGCAAACGTCCGGCCGGCGAGCCGGGTCCGGTCCGCATCGCGATCGTAAAACACTCCGGGCGCCGTCATTACACAGCCTCCGACGTGAACGTAAGTGGAATCGACGCGCCGTTGGCCCGTTCGATCGCGACGGCGCCACTGCGGGCGACCTCCAGCACTTCAAAACCCTCCAGCGCGCGCAGAAACGACAGGACGAACGCCTCGGTTCCTGCGACCTCGACGATGGTGCCCTCGGATGATTCGTCCAGGATGGTCGCTTTGTAAAGC
>JBKPOS010000059.1:0-5570 GCA_046733215.1 Gemmatimonadota bacterium | reverse complement strand
CGTGGTGGGGCAGACGCTTGCGGGCTGACGCCGGTGGTTCCGCATGCCGCAACCAGTAGCAGCCAGGAAGCGCGGACCATCCGGCCCGCGCTTCGCGCCACCTCTCTGCCGGTCACGCAGGAACGCCGAGGGGCGGTAGTGCTGCCTCGATAGCAGCGCGACTCGACTCGAGCCAGGGCGGCAGAACCAGGCGCTCGCCCAACGCATCAGGGGACTCGTCCACGCCGAATCCGGGGCCTTCTGTGGCTAGCTCGAAGAGAACGCCGCCGGGTTCCGTGAAGTACACCGACTTGAACCAGAAGCGGTCGATGATCTCGGTCGGGCGGCGGCCAGCATCAGCGACCTGTTCGCGCACCGCCAGCTGTGCGGCCTGGTCGGCGACTCGCCAGGCGAGGTGGTGTACCCTGCCGACGCCCCACGCACCTCGCTCGCTGTTAGGCGCCTCGCGAATGTCGACGAAGCGGCCTGATCCGCCACCTGCGATCCCGTACCGATGCCAACCGTTTTCGACGGGACCAGGCGCAAATCCGAGGGTGTCGGTGAGAAACCCTGCAGTGCGGGCGAGATCTCGTTCATCGAGCCGAAGGCCATGCAAGCCCCGAATCTGCCGCTCGACCGGAACCGAGCTGCGGTCCCAGGGAACGAAGTCCCGCGGATCGCTCGTCTCCACCAACGCGAGCCGCAGGCCGTGCGGATCCCTGAGCGGAAGCACCCGCTCGGCAAAACGCGTTTCGGTCGGATCAAGCTTGATGTCGTGACGGGCGAGTCGGTCGGCCCACCATCCAAGGCTTTCCGGCGGTACAGCCAGGCTCACCTCGTTGGCGAGTCCAGTGCCCGAACGTCCCGGACCCATATCGGGCCAGGGGAAGAACGTAAGGTCGGTGCCCGGTCGCCCCTCCGCATCGGCGTAGAAGAGGTGATACGTGTCCGGGGCGTCCTGGTTGACCGACTTCTTGACCAGGCGGAGCCCGAGCACGCCGGCGTAGAAGTCCAGATTTTCCTGTGCGTCGCCCGCGATGGCGGTGACGTGATGAAGACCATTGAGCTGGGACATGAGTGCGCTCTAGCGGCTGTCGTTGCTAGGATAACATTCGCGGGTTCCGTCCACCTCCCGCTGGTAGTCCAGCATACCCCGGCACCACGCGACGACGAAGCCGTCTTCCGCGAGGTCCGTCTCATTGAAAGCCGGCCCCCAGTAGCCTGAGCTCTGGTAGAAGACGCCAGGGCTGCCCCAAAGTCCGGAGTAGCGCAGGAAGAGCTGGCCGTTCAGCGGACTGGTCTTTTCGCCAACGTTGACCAAGGGCGAACGCCAGCTCAGGTGACGCTCACCGCCTGACGGGACGCCGACAATTGTGGTGTGAGAGCCACGCTGTACTCCGACGACCGGGTGGTAGCCGCCGTCCGCCGAGTCCCACTGGAAAACATCCGGCCCGAGCACTGCGATATCGACGTGCCCGATCAGGGCTAGTTCCCTTATGGAATCACGAGAGTCCAGCACGACATGGAAGCCCTCCCAGTCACCCCCGTGATAGGGGAAGCGGTCGTTGTAAGCGTAGAAACGCCAGTATTGGAGAGTGAGTCCGTGCCATTCGTTCCGATAAACGTGCACGTAGGTTGGCCAACGATCCGGGTCCTGGGTTCCGGCCCGATCGACGGGGGCGACGTCGGCAAGAAAGAATGTGTGCTGCTTTCGGCGGCTGCGTACGCCGTGCGAGTCGATGGGACGGCGACTATCGCAGGTCGGGCCGAACGCCCTGGCCAGATCGGCCTGACGCACAGGACCGAACTGGATGGCCAGATCGGGCGTACACGAGTCGTCGTACAGCCAAAGAGTCGTGCGACGTAGGAACTCATCGACACTGGTAGGAAAGGCGCGCTCGGTTGGGTCGTGAACCACGACGGGTGCAAAGCGCCGAGCGATCTGCTCCTCGTGCGCATCGAGTATTCCGTCAGCGTCCGCATCATTGGCGATAGGCGAACGCGCCAGCTGGAACGCCCTGACCAATCGAGAGTGCGTGGGAGCAGAGGAAAGTCCGGTGGGTTCGGCGGACAGCGCGATCCACCCGACCACTGCGACCATGACGACAGCGACAGCCAGAGCCGTGCGGCGACCCCGCCCGGCTTGCAGGATGGATGGAAAGGCCTTTGATCGAGTAGTCCGTTTCATTCAGCGGAAGTCTCGGCTGGCGTAGGCCAGAGCGCGGGCCTTGAGAGGACGGAACTTCTCTCCGACGACGTTCATCACCATACCTTCCCGCTCGAATCGACCTTTAACCAGGAGAAATAACTCGAACTTCACGACTTCACGATTGGGCTCCACCAGGCGACTTGGCACGACCACGTTGATGAATCCGTGCTCATCCTCGAGCAAAATGAAAATAGTTCCCCCTGCAGTCGAGGGTCGCTGGCGCACGGTTACCAGGCCGCCGACGATGACCTGCTCTCCTCCTTCGAGGGAGAGCAGGTCTCGGCTATCGAGTGCGCCGGCCCGCTTGAGTCGGGAGCGGACGTGCTCCATCGGATGCCCGACCAGACTCATGCCGGTTGCGAAATAGTCGAGCCAGACCAGTTCGTCGCGGCGCATGGACCGTGGCCGATGCCGGGTGCGCCGAACAGGGGCGAGGGGGAGGTCGTCGCCGGCTACGCCAACAGCCTCCCAGGCAGCATGCCGGCGATCGGGCTCCCAGGCACCGAAAGCCCCGGACCGGGCGAGGCCCAGCGCTTCTGCACGAGTGAGCTCCGCACGCCGCACCACGTCTTCGATCGATTCGAAAAGGCCGGCATTTCTAGCGGTAGTGAGACGGGCAATCGCTTTGTCGCCTACACCCCGAACGTGGCGCCAACCGATGCGAAGAGCCGGCCGGAGGTCGTCGTCGGTCTCCTCTACGGTGCATTCCCAATCGCCGTTCCGAAGACAAGGCCCGCGAACTTCGACGCCCTGGCGGCGGGCATCATTCACCAGTGTAGCGGGCGGGTAGAACCCCATGGGCCACGAGTTGAGCAGTCCAAGGTAGAACTCGGCAGGATGGTGACACTTGAGCCAGGCAGTGGCGTAGGCGATCAGCGCAAAGCTCCACGCGTGGGACTCGGGGAAACCGTAGCTGCCAAAGCTTTCGAGATCCTGCGTTATCAGAGAGGCGACCGGCTCCGGGATGCCTCTCGCTACTATTCGATCCCGCAAACGGGACAGCTCTTCCACCAGACGGGCACGTTTGCGGTCTTGTCCCATGGTACGTCGGAGAGCATCGGCTTCTGTCGCCGTGTACTCACCCATAGTCATCGCAATCGCCATGGCCTGCTCCTGAAAGATCGGGAGGCCCTGGGTGCGCGCGAGGATCGACTCGAGGTCGGGATGACGGTAAGTCACGGGCTCGAGGCCGCGACGGCGCATGGTGTAGGGATGAACGAAGCGTGCCTGAATGGGGCCGGGACGGATGAGCGCAACCTGGACGACGAGATCATACAAACGTTCCGGCCGAGTCCTCAGGATCGAAGCGATCTGAGCCCGACTCTCGATCTGAAAGGTGCCAATCGTCTCTCCCCGCGAAATCATCTCGTAGGTGGCGGGATCGTCCGGTGGCAGTCTATACATCTCGGGACGAGTACCAGTGCGGCGCTCCACGACGTCGAAGGCGCGGCGAACCAGGGAGAGTCCACCCAGGCCCAGAAAATCGAACTTGGGTACGCCGATGGAGTCGAGATCGTCCTTGTCGAACTGGACAATAGTCCGGCCCATCGTGGTGTGCTCGATCGGGAGCCAGTCTCCCAACGGAGCCGACGACAGCACGAACCCGCCTACGTGGGTGGACCGAAGGCGGGGGAGATAATCACAGCCCTCCATAATAGTGAGAATGGCGCGACCTCGAGGATCGTCGAGCGAGAGACCGAATTGCCCGGCGAGCGTGTCGCGCACATAGGCAGCCCCTTCACTCGCCTCGTACTGATGGATCCGCTTGGAGAGCTTGAAGGCGAGCTCAGCCGGATATCCCAGCGCGCGCATTGCATCGAGCAGTGCATTGGGCGCTCGATAATGCTGCACGGTACATGCAATTGCCGAGGAGGAACGCTTCCAGCGGCCGTAGGCGTAATCGAGCAGCTCTTCCCGCCGATCATGCTCGATGTCGAGGTCGATATCCGGCGCTTCGGTCTGCCCATCTACCCTGACTTCTGAGAGAAATCGCTCGAACAAAAGGCCGTGTCGTACGGGGTCTACCGCGGTGACGCCGAGACAATACGCCACGGCGGAGTTGGCGGCACTGCCGCGGCCCTGGCAGAGAACGCCCAGTTCCCGCGCCTTCCGGACGATGTCCCACATCACCAGGAAAAATCCCGCGAATCCGAGCCGGCCGATGACGCCCAATTCGTGCTCGAGCTGACGTCGCTGGGACTGATCGAGCACTCCCCAACGCTCACCGGCTCCGCGCTCGACACAGAGCCGGAGGAACGAATCGTCGGTATGACCTTCGGGGACCGGGAAATGGGGCAAGGGCGGCCGCATCCATGCGAGACTGAAGTCGCACCGATGGGCTATTTGCTCAGTTGCCTCGAGACCTTCCTGCCGTGCCGCCCAGCGGCGAGCCATGTCATCAGGGGAGAGGAGTCGCCAGCGGCCGTTGGGCAGCAGCAGACCCTGGCGCGCTGCTTCCGAGAGGGTGAGATCTGCGCGGAGCGCAGTAAGCATGTCATGGACGAGACGACTTTTCTGGTCGACGTAGCGAGGATCCTGGGTGACGATCCAGGGTACGTGGAGCGTCTCGGCGAGATCCACCAGCAGATCGGCAAGCTCAGCTTCAGAAGTGCTCCCTTCATGGCGCTGAACCTCGACCGCGAGGCGATCGCCAAACACTTCCCTCCATTCGGCAAGATGACGTAAGGCATCTGCCCGCCGACCAGTACGGACCAGCGTAGCGAGGCGACCCGAGGGTGGGCCGGTCAGAGCGATCAGACCCTCACTTCGCTCGATGACCTGACTCCAGGTGACGCTCGCCAGTCCTCGGGTGGTGTGAGGATGCTCGCGAGTCCAGCTATCGAGTCGGCCGACCCGAGCCTGCGTGATGAGTCCGGCGATATTGCAGTAGCCTTTCTGGTTCACAACCAGAAAGGCAGCGGGATGAGCCATCGACTCTCTGCGCTCGCCAGCAGAGATGGCGTCGTTGTCGGAGATCAGGAGCTCGGATCCGACAATCGGCTTGATCCCTCGGCGACGCGCGGCGAGCACGAACCGGACGACACCCCCAAGATCGGCTGCGTCGGTGAGACCGAGTGCGGGATATCCCAAGGCAGCGGCGCACCGCGCGAGAGCTTCGGGGGTGACGGCGCCGTCACCAAAGGAGAAGGCGGAGTGGGTGCGGAGTTCGGTGTACATGTGATTTGCGATAGCTGCTCACTGACTCACCGCCAACTTCCTTCCAGAATCCATACATCGCTCCGGGCATCACGCGCGAGCTGGACCAGCACGCCATCGACCCGGACACAGCAGAAGAGGTCCATGGCGAACGGATCTTCCCACGCTCCTCCGGAAATGCATTCGGGCCCACTTGCCTCGAGGAGATCGTGCCAGCCCTCGCGGT
>JBKPOS010000058.1:0-14208 GCA_046733215.1 Gemmatimonadota bacterium | reverse complement strand
GGATCGCCGCCGGGGTTCTGGTCCGGTCCGGTGGCGTCCTTGCCGCCCGAGCAGGCCGCCAGCGCCAGGAGCAGCGCGCCGGCGGCGCCCCGAATGATTGGGCCTCTCACCGCTGGAACTCGAAGTCAGTGTCGGCTTCGCCGTTGAAGCAGAAGTCGTAGTGGATCACAACCCAACCGTCCTCGATGTCACCGAAGGCGGTGGAGCCATCCTGCGCGGATTCGAACTGCAGCTCGGTTCCATCCTGCGTGTACTGGCCGTGGTCCGCGAGAACGTGGTTGCCGGTCTCATCGTCGAACTCGACTCTGAGCTGCCAATCTCCATCGGCGGTCAGGGTCATGGTGCCGCCGTCGAACCGGCTGGGGGTGCAGCCCTCCGCCTGCTCAATGGTCGGGACGTCGTTGCCGTTGGTGCTTGCCAAGTCATAGCTGCCGGCGGTCGAGCCGCCGCCACCCGGGCCGGTGTTGTCGTGTCCGCCGCAGGCGCCTGCCACGAGGAGTGCGCCGACCACCGAGTACCGCCACGCCCGCTCCAGATCGAACCCCTTCATGTCTCCCTCCATGTTGAGTGCCCGCGTGAGATCCGGGGCGAGTTCGTGAGTGATGTTGCCCGTCGCAAAGGCATACGCAGCCTGCGGCGCGGGTTTCTCACTCACTGGAACGGCGGTTATGTCGGGAGGTCGGGTGGGGGGCCTCAAGGTCGATCAGGATCGAGGCATGAGACTCAGGGCCCCCTGGCTCCGGGCAGGATGAGGGGGGGCCGTGGCGCCTGATTGAAATCGAAGTCCCGCGAGAGATCGCCGAGTCCGGGAGCGTTCTCACGCACTGTGGGCCGGGGATCCGGCCGACCGTCGGTGTACGGATCGATCCGGTTGCCCGAGAGGAAGTCGTCCTCGATGAATTTCACGTAGGCGTCGAAGCTCAGGGTCTGGTGGTCGATGAAGCCTTGCCTGGCGTAAGGGCTGATCACCAGCCCCGGGACCCGCAGGCCGTATCCGTTCTGATCTACGATCGGCGGAACAACGTGATCGTAGAACCCGCCCCAGTCGTCCCAGGCCAGAAAGATCGCTGTGCTGCTCCAGAGCGGGCTTTGCATGATGGCGTTGATCAGCGCGGTCACGTAGGCCTGTCCTCGGCTGACCAGTGCCGGAGGATGCTCGCTCAGCTCGCCGTTGGGGATCACCCAGCTCACCGCCGGCAGCGTTCCGGCCCGGACGTCGGCGAAGAAATGATCGACGGTCTGGATATTCCCAAGCTGCTTATCGTCGTTCACCGTGGTGAAATAGGGCAGCGGATTCCAGATCTCCGGCGTCCCGATGGACTGAGGCTTCGGAGTGCAGGTCATCTCGTCGTCGTCGCAGTCGGGCTCGGTTCCCTCCGCCACATAGTACTTCCAGCTCACATTGTGCTTGAACAGCAGGTAGGTGAGATCGGTCCATGCGTAGTTGGGCCGCGGAGCCACCGCTTGCCCGCGGAATCCCTGAGGGTTGTCCAGATCGTTGGTGCAGCTCATCGGATCGCCGGTCCTGCTGCATCTGGCCGACCACTCGGAAACCATGAAGAGATGGGCCGGCAGACTCCACGAGGCATTGGGCTCGAACATGCGGTCCTGAAGCACGAACTCTTTCGCGTAGGTCCAATAGTTGGGGATCTCGCGCTGATCGTGGAAGCCCATTACGTCGGTGGGGCCGTGCACGGAGCACTCCGGCTCCTGCGGCGTGCACATGGTATCCATGCTGCGCTCGGCTTCCGCCGCAAATCCATCCATTCGACCGCCGTCGACATCGCGGGTGGCGTTTCCCGCCGCGTGAGGGCCACCCAGGTTCTTGTCCGCCGAGTCATGGTACGGACGAAGACAACCGCCAAGCCTCGGGTCGGGCACGCAGACGGTGGGCACACCATTCTGCATGGGGATCCCGTCGGCCCCGGGGTAGGTCCCGAAGTAGCTGTCGAACGAGCGATTTTCCTGCATGATCATGACCACGTGCTCGATCTTGTGAATCCCGCCCTCGGAAGGCCCAGCGGAATCACTGCACGTCGTCAAAGGAATGAGAAGAATGAGGCCTGCGAGTCTTGCTGGGAGGCGCATCCTGGCTAACTGAGGGGGCGCAATCGGGTGCCGCAAAGACATGGGTCACTCCAAGCAGGAGACGAGGAGTCCTGCAGTCGCCTAGAGCGATAACGCACGCAGAGGCAACCGATACCGGCGAATGCAAACCCCGCGCCCCCGTCACGGCTCATGGGAGGCTTGCGTAGAATGGAGTCAGAACTTGCGGTAGGTTTTACTCTTGCATGTAGTGGGAGTCGGGAGCTTTTGCGCCGCGGTCTGACAGGCATTATGGCTCTACACGTTCTCCCAGCACGCCAAGTTGTCACCTTGCCTCGCGAGGCGCGATCCGGTGAAATCACGCCATCCTGAGCGACATCGAACCGAGCGCATCGGCTGGCTCCGCGCTGCGGTGCTCGGTGCGAACGACGGGATCGTCTCGACCGCGAGCCTCGTGGTCGGCGTTGCCAGCGCCGCGACGAGCCGGTCCGGCGTGCTCGTCGCCGGCATGGCGGGTCTGGTTGCGGGCGCGATGTCCATGGCCGCAGGAGAGTATGTGTCGGTCAGCTCCCAGGCCGATACCCAGCGCGCGGACCTGGCCGGCGAGCGCAGCGAGCTGAAGGGAAACCCGGCGGCGGAGCACGACGAGCTGGCGGCGATCTACCAGAAACGGGGACTCTCCCCTGCCCTCGCGTCGGAAGTGGCCACTCAGCTCATGGCGCACGATGCCCTGGATGCCCACGCGCACGACGAGCTGGGCATCTCGGCCACCGTCCATGCCCGGCCCGTGCAGGCGGCGCTTACCTCGGCGATGACTTTCGCCGTCGGCGCGGCCTTGCCGCTGGTCGTGGCGAGCCTGAGTCCGATGGCGCGCCTGCTCCCGCTGGTGGCCGCCGCCTCGCTCATTTGTCTAGGCGCGCTGGGTGCAATCGCGGCGCGGACCGGAGGTGCGCAGGCCTGGAAAGGCGCGGCTCGAGTGCTGTTCTGGAGTGCACTCGCAATGGCAGCGACCGCCGCGATCGGAAGGATCTTCGGTAGCGTGACTGCCTGAAAGCGGAATTGCCATGTCAGACTTCGAAAACAGCGACAGCAAGAACGGGTTTTCCATGAAGCTGTGGCGGGGCGAGCGGATGGCCTTGCTCGGCTTCGACGTGGACGACCCCGAGCCAGACCTCGTCGGGTTTGCAATCGAGTGTCGCGGTCCCGGGGATAGCAACTTCGATCCACTGCTCAACCGCATTGCGTTTTCCTACGACCAGCCGGCCAGCAAAGCAGTTACCGGGAAGCGGCAATTCCCATCCACGAAAGCGCCGTTCCAGAAGTTCCGCTGGATTCACTTCCCGCGCGATCCGCAAGGGGGGATCTACCGGTACCGCGCAACCAAGATGCACATGCCGGAAGACAACGTTTTGAAAAAGGGGACGTCCATCGAGTTGGACACCTCACTGGATCCCATCACGTACGCCGGCTTCCTGGACGTGGGCTTCACCCGAAACTTCGCCTCGTCGCAGGCCTTCCTCGACAAGTTCAAGAACGTGAACATCGACGAGGTCGGTAAGAAGATCATCCCGGTCGACGCCGACGACGGCCTGGACTTCGAGAAACTGACCAAGCCGGCCCACCTCTACGAATGGATGGGATTCGAGGCTTACGATCTCTTGTTCGGGTTCCTGAATGAGGCCGTCGCCGACAACTCGATCGAGCTGGATGTGTTCACCTACGACTTCAACGAGCCGGACATCCTCGATCGCCTCGAGAAACTCGGCTCGCGGCTGCGCATCATCGTGGACGATTCGTCCAAGAAGAAGGATGGAAAGACCACGGGGCACGGCGCCGCGGGAAGCGCCGAGTCAGCGGCGGCAAAACGGCTTCGCGCGTCGGCCGGGACCGACCACGTCAAGCGAACGCATTTCCAGCGGCTGCAGCACAACAAGGTGTTCGTCGCCCGCCGGAACGGCGTGCCGTTCAAGGTCCTGGCCGGCTCGACCAACCACAGTTTCCGGGGCCTGTACATCCAGGCGAACAACATCCTCATCTTCGAGGACCCAGACATTGCCGGCTTGTTCAGCCGCTATTTCGACGCTGCCTTCGAGGACCCAAGCGGGTTCAAGGCCGATGAGCTCTCTCGAAGGTGGCATCTGGTCCAGGCGGATGGCCGACCGCCGATTCACCTGTGCTTCGCGCCGCACAAAGTGACCGATCTATCGCTCAAGCCAATTCAGGGGGCAATGCAGCAAGCGACTTCGTCGGTGCTCTACAACGTCGCGTTCCTGAACCAGATCAAATCCGGGCCGACGAAAACGGCGTTCGACGACATCATGAAGCGTCCCATCTTCAGCTACGGCGTTTCCGACAAGGCGGGCGGCCTGCAAATCCACAAGCCGGACGGCACCACCGCGCTGGTCGATTTCGCATTCCTGGCCAAGAACGCGCCCGAACCATTCAAGCGGGAATGGAGCGGCCAGAAGGGGATCAACGTGCACCACAAGTTCCTGGTCACCGATTTCAGCTTGTCGACGGCGAAGGTTTTTACCGGCTCATGCAACTTTGCGCCCGGAGGCGAAGCCGGAAATGGCGACCACCTGATTCTCATCGAGGACCGGAAAGTGGCCATCGGCTATGCTATCGAGGCAATTCGTGTTTTCGATCACCTCCATTTCCGGGCCGTGATGAAGAAAGGAATGCACAACCCCAAGGTTCTGAAGCTGCAGAAGCCAAAGGCGATCAGCGGCGAAGCAGCGTGGTTCGAGCCCTACTACGTGGGGGATTCGCAGAAGGTGAAAGACCGCACGCTCTTTTCCCATTAGTGGGGGCTGGGGCGCATGGACAGGCGGCCAGGCTCGAGCCATCCAAGCCTGGCCGCACGTGATTCAGGCCTTATGAGATGTTTTTGCGTAGAAGGGACTCAGGACTTGCTGGACGTTCTTACTCTTGCACTTGGGGCAGTTAGGGGCTTTCGGCCCGTGCTTCGACAGGGCCTCGACCCGGTGGAACTCATGCTGGCAATCACGGCAACGATATTCGTAGGTTGGCATACGGCCCTCCGCTTTCCCCCGAGATGCCTGGTGGGCAGCCGCCCCTTGCGGGCGCGGGCGCCAAGAGGACCTTAAAGTAGGGAGACGAGTCACCGGCGTCCATCAGGTAATCATGACGCTCGTTGGATTGATCAGCGCGGCCGCACTCACGGGCTACTTCGCTTGTAGCACCGGCAGCGGCCTGGTGGCCGTCACCGGCCCGAGTGCCCCTGCACCGCCGCTTCCGGCCGGATCGGCCGATGTGATCATTCAGGACTTCGAGTACATCCCCGCCAGCGTCAGCATCAAGGCCGGCGCTTCGGTGCGTTGGACCAATCGCGGCCCATCGCCCCACACCACCACCAGTACCGTAGGCGCCTGGGACAGCAGTCAGCTCAGCCCCCAAAGTGGGCCCGACAAGTCCGGCGTAGTGACGCCCGGAGGCTCATTTCAGGCGGTCTTCACCAAGCCGGGCACCTACAGCTACTACTGCAAGTTTCACCCGCCATCGCTGTACCCGGCATTCGTGGGCACGGTGGTCGTCACGCCGTAGCCGCAGGAGTCGTCCTTTCCTAGACTGGAGAACTCCATGCAGCTCACTCTTACCAACCACGAGGTCGACATCCTGAGCGGCCTCTTGCAGGACTACCTGCCGGAGCTCAAGCGCGAGGTCGCCCGGACCGAGCAGCATGAACTGCGGCACCTGTTGGTCGAACGCCAGGAGCTGGTAGAGCGCTTATTGGCGCAGGTCGCTCCCACCCCTTCATAAGAGAAGTTGGTCGCCACCCGACTTGCGCATCTAACTGGCTGGCGGTCAGCGATCCCACCGAGAGATCTCGGTGAAGCCGAGGATATTGTCCAAGCGATGCGGAAGCTCGGCCGCTGCGCGCCGTAACATCTCACGCCTGCCGTACAATCGTCTTCCTCCTCACGGCCCGTACCGCTCCCTCCTCCGGCTCGATCCGTCCCCCATGCGCCTCCGCCCACGCCTGGGTGAACTCCGCCCCAAATAGCAGTATGAGCGACGAGTAGTAGATCCAGAGCAGCATGATCACCAGGCTCCCTGCCGCCCCGAACGCATGCGCCGGATCGCTCCGGCCCAGATAGAATCCGATCAGAAACTTGCCCACCACGAACAGGAGCGTCGTGACCAGGCCGCCCACCCATGCGTCGCGCCAGCGCACCGTCGCGTCGGGAAGGATCTTGAACATCGCGGCGAAGAGCCCCGCAAACACGACCAGCGACAGCGCGATGTTGATCAGCGTGAGCGCAGGAGCAGAGAGGCCGCCCAGCCGATTGCCGATGACGTCGCCGAAGGCGGTGATGACAGCGCTCAGTGCCAGCGATATGAGGAGCAGGAAGGCCACCCCCAGGATCATCCCGAAGGAGAGTAGACGCTTCATGATGAAAGGACGGACGCCCCCCTTTTCGGGATCGGGCTCGACCTCCCAGGCCTTGTTGAGCGCGAGCTGGAGCTGGCCGAACACTCCGGACGCGCCGAAAAGGAGCGCCGCTATTCCCAGCGCCGAGCTCAGGACAGGCCCCCCACCTGGGCGGCGCGCATCCTTGAGAATCGTCGTGATCTGTTCACCCCCACTCGCGCCCATGAGCCCGGTGAGCTGAGACCGGATGTGGCTCGCCAGCTCCTGCGGATCGAGCACCGCGCCCAGAACGAGCAGGATCAGCACCAGGAGCGGCGGCAGGGAGAAGATGGCATAGTACGACACCGCCGCCGCCATGGTCGCGCACTCGTCCTCCATGAACTCCATGACGCTCCGTCGCAGCAGCCCGTACATCGCAGATGCCAGTGCCATATCGGTACCCTGTAGGAGCCAGGTGAATCACCAGCCCCTATAGTAGCGTCGCAGCGCGCGACCGCGGTGATCCAGCCAGGGATGTACACAGCCCATCTGTCGCTTGACACGGCTCGCGTGCCGCCGCAGGTTCGACCGCCATGGGTGACTGGCTGCTTGGACTTCCGGTGTTCTGGATGGGTGTGATCATCCAGGGCCTTATCTACCTCTTCACCGCCGCGGTGTATGTCATCATTACCAAACTCGCGGTTGCCGAACGCGCCAAGGTGTTCAAGGCAGTCTCGCCCGGCATGCTGCCACCCCTGTCGGTGATCTTTGCCCTCCTGGTCGGCTTTCTCGCGGCGCAGGTCTGGAACGACGCGCAAGCCGCAAACACCGCCGTCAATCGCGAGGCCAGCGCACTCCGCGCCATAGTGCTGCTCGCAGCCACCTTTCCGGGCGAATCGGAGCAGCGGCTGCGTGACCTCGTGAGCCGCCACATCCAGGACGTGGTGAGCAATGACTGGCCTCAGATGTCGACCGGCCACGCGGATCTTCATCTCGTAACGCCTAACTTGGCCGAGGCGCTCCGGGCTTCGCTCGCATTGAACCCTCAGACTCCCGGCCAGACGATCGCGCAGCGGGAACTCGTCGGGGCAATCGAGAACGCGCTCGATGCCCGCCGCCAGCGGATCATTCTGAGCCACTCCACGATCAACTGGGTGAAATGGACGGCGCTGCTGGCGCAGGCGGGACTCACCCTGATCGCAATGGCCATGGTCCACTGCGATAACAGGACGACCAACCGGATCATTCTCGCGATCTTCGCGACCGGAGTGGGAGCAGCGGTAATCCTGATTGCGGCGCAAAGCCGGCCGTTCTCGGGCGAGATCTCGGCAAAACCGGCGGTACTGCTTCAGGTGATGCCGGAGTCGACGGTATCGGCCCCAAAGCCTTGATATAGCCGGTCAGAGCCATCGATGCGTTCAGTAACGGCCTTCTCTCGATCCGTATGCTTCCTCACCCCCCTCTTACTGGGTCGGCCGGCGGCAGCCCAGGACAGCCCCCAGTTTCGCACGCTGGATGACGTCGACAGGTTCACCCAGACGTATTACCAGCAGCCTCGGCCGGAGCTCATTAGCGACCTGATCCAGGGCCTTTCATCTGTCGGCCTGGCGCAGCGGCCTCATGCCGCTCCACCGCTGATCTCTTTCTTGAGCGAAGTGTTCGCGGCCAATCCGTCACGCATGACCGAGTGGCGGGCCGTCCCAATAGAGGACCAGACCGCCCGACAACTGGTCGGGCAAGCCCTCAATCTGAGCAAGTACGGCGGCGTGATGAGCAAGACCGGGCATTCCGCCGAGCTCAACGACATGTACTGGGGGGCCTTTTTCGCTACCGGCAACACGGCGTATCTACAGAAGCTGGTCGATCAGCTGCACTATTACGATGAGCGGGACAACGAAGCTCTGTTCCTCGTCGGCGCCACGGCCAAGTGGTCGCTCGCCAGCAACGCTCGATCACACCCGGTCGTACGCTCCACGCTGACGGGCAACACCCTCTCCACCGACCAACGAACCCGGGACATAGTCATCCAGCTGCTGGCGCAAGACCCCGCCCAGGTGAAACAGGAGACCGACGAGATCGTCGCGCGGCAGCGCCAGGCAGGCACATGGCAGTAGCGACCTGAATCACTTCCGCCGGGCCAGGTGTAGCCAAAGCCGAGCCCCAACAAAGGCTGGCCCGATCGCTCGCCCGGAGGCACGCCCCCCAACGCCCAGCCCCACCCGCCGGATACCGAAATGGTGAAGCCACCCCGCGTAGCGAGCTGATACCCGGCCTGAAGGCAGGGGCCATAGAGCCGCCGCGCTTCGAACGGGTCGCTGACGGTCGCGACCTGACAGACCGCGGCCTCGGCGAAACCTCTGTTCTTGAAGCCGCTGGTGTACCCACGGAGCCCGGCGGCAAACGTCATTCCGGAGGGATCAAAGGTCTGAACGCTTGGGGTATAGCCCAGGCCCCCGAAGACCGATGCCCGCCCCTGAGCGAAATACCGCTCGCCCTGAAACCCGAACCAGCCCATCGAATTGCCGATGCCGCCGGTCACGGTTGCCAACGGAGCCGGGATCGGACTCCGTGCGACGGTCGGCGCCTGGGAAGAAAGGCGCAGCGGAACCATCAAGCCGACGAGCGAAAACCATAACCGTCGCATGCGAAGCTCCTGGTATGAAGCGTTCGCAAGGACGGTACGGGCTCGAGATCAAGCGGCGGTCAAGCCAGTGGTTGTCGTCGAAAGGCGGCTCCAGCAAGAGGGACTCAGCCTCGGGCTAACGCTCACAATGCCAAACGCTGATAGAGGGTGACATTGTCGTACCGCTCTCCCGCCGGCCCCACCGTGTAGCCCGGCACCACTCCCACCTCCTGGTAGCCGAGGCCCTTGTAGAATCCCACTGCCGGGGCGCCCTGACGCGCGTTCAGAATCAGAAGCGAGCGGCCGTGCTGCCAAGCGACTCCGTGCAGTGCCGCCATGAGCGATCGCCCCACACCCTGGCCCCGCTTTCCCGGCGCGACCAGCACCTTCTGCACCTCCGCTCGATGCGGCGCATTGGGCCAGCAGGGAAGCGCCAATTGCGCCGAGCCGACCAGGTGCTCATCGCTGAAAGCACCGAGCAGGATACGCGAGCCGTCTTCCAGTTGAGGACGCAGTGAAAGCCAGTAGTCCCGAGCCACGTCATCGCACAGCGGTGCCCAGAAGCCGAGCGATGCACCACCATTGACCGTGTCGCGCAGGAGCTCCACCAGCTCCGGGACCGCCGGCTCCAGATCGCCCCCCGTAATCGGCCGAACGCTGGCAAACGAGCCGACTTCCATAACGCCTCCTTCCTGAGTTTGGGGCGACGCGCAATCGAACGTGCCGTCCCACCGCGCCATCACGACCGCCGCGAGACAGTTGCCCACCAGGTTGACCGACGTGCGCGCCATGTCCATGAACGCGTCCACGCCCAGGATCACAGCGACGCCGCTCAGGGGAAGGCCGAACTGGGTGAGCGTCGCGGAGAGCACGACCAGCGACACGCGCGGCACGGCGGCCAGTCCTTTGCTGGTGAGCATGAGCGTGAGCATGATCAGGATCTGCTGCGAGAGCGGCAGGTGGATGCCCGCGGCCTGCGCGACGAATATCGAAGCCAGCGAGAGGTAGAGCGTGGTACCGTCCATGTTGAACGCGTATCCCGCAGGCAGCACGAACGACACGATCCTCCTCGGCACCCCCATTCGTTCCATGTTTCGGAGCGCGAGCGGGAACGCGGCCTCGGACGATGCGGTGGTGAACGCGATCAACGAGGGTTCCCTCATCGCCTGCCAGAAGCGCCGGACAGGCACCCTGCAAGCGATTGCGATCGGAAGCAGCACGAACAGCGCGAAGGCGATCAGAGCGCCGTAGAGCGTAAGCACGAGCGTACCCAGGTTCCTGAGGGCGGCCATGCCGCTTCGGCCCACCGTCGTCGCGATGGCGGCGCCGATCCCGATCGGTGCCAGCTTCATCACGATTCCGGTGAACTTGAACATCACCTCGCTCAGGCTCTCGCAGCCGGAGAGGATGAGCTGCTTCGCAGGGCCCTGCACCTGAGTGAGCGCGATCGCGAACAGAATCGAGAAGACCGTGATCTGGAGCGCCTCGTTACCGGCCGCGGCCTCGAAGAAGCTCTGCGGCACGGCGTGCTCGAGGACGGCTGAGAACGAGGGCCGTGTCCCAGCCAGCTGGACGCCGGCGTCACCGGTCGCGCCGGCGAGGTTCACACCGACGCCCGGCTTCACCAGGTTGACGGCGACCAGGCCGACCACCAGCGCCAGCGTAGTCGCGAACTCAAAGTAGAGAATGGAGCGAAGCGCGAGCCGGCCCACGCGCTTCAGGTCGTCGCCGTGCCCGGCGATCCCCACGACCAGAGTGGCGAAGAGGAGCGGGGCGACGATGCATTTGATCAGCCGAAGGAATACGGTCGACAGGATCTGCAAAGACGACGCGTGGAATGCCGATACGTGAGCGCCGTCGGGAAAGAGATATCCGAGGGCCACGCCCACGATCATGGCGACGACGATCCACCGCGAAGCAGCAGTCATCAGCAGTGCCGAAATCGGGAATCGACGCAACCTTACCGGATCGGCCGCGGGTCGAGAATCGGCCTGGACCTGACGCCCGTGTCGGGATCTGTCCTACAGACGAGCGAGGAGGATCCCGATGTCGATTTCGCGGGTTCTGGTTCGACGAATAGGTGGAAGCAGAGGTGCGAATGCGTTCCCGAGTCGCCGAACTGAGCCTGGAGTGAGCCATGTCGCCACAAGTCAATGCGTTACAGCCGACGATCTATATACCCACCGGGCCAGCCTGCCCCGCCGGCGCGCCCTGCCGCGGCGCGCTGGCGCAACTCTTCCGGCAAGCGCAGATTCGGGTCGTCTCTTGACCCAATCGAGCCCCCATCATCACAAACACCCCGGCCTCGCTCGCCGAGGTCCTGCGCGGTCGCTACACGCTCGAGCGTGAGCTCGGGCGCGGCGGCATGGCCACCGTCCATCTCGCCCGCGATCTCAAGCACGACAGCCCCGTCGCTCTCAAGGTCCTCCATCCTGATCTCGCACACGCGCTAGGCTCGGAACGTTTTCAGCGCGAGATCCGATTCGCCGCCCGGCTGCAACATCCCAACATTCTCTCGGTGCACGACTCGGGCGACGCTGGCGGCGCCCTCTGGTTCACCATGCCCTACGTCGAGGGCGAAAGCTTGCGAGATCGGCTCAGGCGCGAAGGACAGCTCCCGGTCGCCGAAGCAGTGCGGCTGGTGCGCGAGATTGCCGAGGCCGGGCTCGCGAGTCGTCTCGGGGATGCTTAGACGCAGGCTGGCTACATGCCTGTCCGCCGTGACGGTGGCAGGGCTGGCCGGTGCTCCTCTTAAGGCGCAGCAGCTCGAGCCGATCCGCTACGTTCTTAGGATCCCGGCCCCACAAACCCATTACATCGAGATCGAAGCAACCTATCCCACATCGGGCCGGCCGACCGTCGACTTGATGATGGCAGTCTGGACGCCGGGCTCATACCTGATCCGCGAGTTCGAGCGTCACGTGGAAAGTGTGCGCGCGCGGGATACTGCCGACCGTGCGCTGCAACTGGAAAAAACCCGCAAGAATCGGTGGCGGGTTCATACCGGCGGCACTCGGACCGTCCGGCTGAACTACCGGGTGTACGCAAACGAGCATCAGGCGAGAACCGACTGGGTGGAGGATTCCTTTGCCCTGATCAACGGCGCTGCCACGTATATCACCCTGCTCGAGCGTGCCCGCCGCCCGCACGAAGTCTCGCTTGAGCTGCCGCCGGCCTGGTCCAGCTCCCTCACCGCACTGCCGGCAATCAAGGGCGCCGGCCCGCACCACTATCGAGCGCGCGACTTCGACACGCTGGTCGATTCCCCCATCGTGGCCGGCAACCCGGCGGTCTACGAATTCAGCATGGACGGCGTGCCCAACACGCTGGTGAACTTCGGCGAGGCCGGTGTCTGGGACGGAGCCCGGTCTGCCGGCGACGTCGAGCGCATCGTACGAGCAGAGAAAGCGTTCTGGGGCTCGCTGCCCTATGAGCGTTACCTGTTCTTCAATTTCCTCACCGACGGCGACGACGGCATCGAGCACAAAGCCTCTACGGTGCTGCTGGCGAGTCGCGACGCCACCGGCACCGACTCGACGTATGCCGACTGGCTCGAGCTGGTGTCCCACGAGTTCTTTCACGCCTGGAACGGAAAGCGATTGCGGCCGGTCGAGCTTGGTCCCTTCGATTACGAAACGGAGGCGTATACCAGGAGTCTCTGGATCGTCGAGGGACTGAGCGACTACTACAGCTGGCTTCTCCCACGCCGCGCCGGCCTGGTTTCCCGCGAGCGGACTCTCCACGACATCTCCGAGACCATCGAATCGCTTCAGAACACGCCAGGTCGGCTGGTGCAGCCACTCGAGCTGGCATCCTACGACGCATGGATCAAGCAGTACCGCCCGGATGAGAATTCGCCGAACGTCTCCATCAGCTATTACACGAAAGGGTCCATCGTAGGCCTTCTGCTCGACACGCGGATCCGGCGCCTGACCGGTGGGCGGCGGAGTCTCGATGACGTCATGCGGCTTGCCTTCAGGAGATTCAGCGGCACACGGGGATACACGCCGGCCGAGTTCAGGGCGGTCGCCAGCGAGGTCGCCGGCGCCAACCTCACCGACTTCTTTCACCACGCCGTCGAGACGACCGAAGGGCTGGACTACGCCGAAACGCTCAACTGGTACGGACTCCGCTTCACGAGCCCGGATACGAGCGCGCGGGCGGCTGCATGGCTCGGCGCCGGCACGCGACTGGAAGAGGGACGACTGGTAGTCTCGCAGGTGCTTCGCGGAACGCCGGCCTACCAGGCCGGCCTTTCCGCCGGTGACGAGCTGATAGCACTCGACAGCGCTCGCGTCTCGACCGGGGGGCTGGATTCGCTGCTGGCCCAGCATAAGGCAGGCGACAGAGTCAGCCTGGTCGTCTCGCGCCGAGGCGATCAGCGAACTCTCGATATCACCCTGGCTGCGGCTCGGGGGCGGCGCTGGAATCTGGAGGTCCGGCCGGACGCGAGCGCGGAGCAGAGTGCCCGTCTCGAGGCCTGGCTCGGCAACCGTTAACAGGAGTGAGATTCGGAAGGATCGGGCTGCGTACCTCCCAGTGAGCGAAAGCACGCCATTCACTCGGAGGAGTCCCATGGTACGCCGCCTTTCTCTTCTGCTCTGTCGTGCCGTACTTGGCCTGACGACCGCGCTCTCGCTCGCCCTCACGGGCTGCGGAGGCGGCAGCGATGCCACCGCACCCGATCCCGAGCCGGGTCGGCACGATCCGGCGCCCCATCCCGATCCCCAGCCTCAGCCCCAGCCGCAGCCGCAGCCCGATGCCGGCGTTCCGGGCACGTACGGCCTGGTGCTGGTCAATGGCTCCCAGGCGGGCGGTATGGTCCTGCTCAGCAACCCCGACGGCGCGGCGATCGGTCTTTTTCGGTTCGACGCGGCCACTTCTCTCACGCTCTCGGCGGATCACACGTACGAGCTGACCATGCGGCTGGCCGACGATAAGGACACCTACCTGCTCCATGACACCGGTAATTATGAGGTGACCCCAAACGGCGAGAAGCTGTCGCTGACGTTCATCTCGCAGGGCGCCGCGGGTACCTACCCTGGCGTAAGCACCGGCAACGGAGCAGTGGTCGACTACGATATCGACGGCGACGGCACTCCGGAGACATTCCTGGGGTTCGTGCGAATCGGGAGCTAGAAGCTATCAGCTAGCAGCTAGCAGA
>JBKPOS010000057.1:0-3145 GCA_046733215.1 Gemmatimonadota bacterium | reverse complement strand
AGCGTGACCGGCTGCCTGTCAAAGGGCACCGGTAAGGACAGCTACACGATCACGGGGAGTGACGGAAAGAGCTATTCCCTGACCAGCACCTCAGTCAAGCTCGACCAGCATGTCGGCCACAAAGTGACGGTGACCGGCACGTCCGCCGGCATGGAGACCGGTGCGATCAAGGATACCACCATGGCGAAGATGGATACCGCCATGAAAATGGACACCACGAAGGGCGCAGGTATGAAAAAGGAGACCGGAAAGGGGGGTGGCACGCTCAACGTCAGCGATCTCAAGATGGTCAGCGCTCAATGTAAGTAGCGTCGAGGCACGAATGAGAAACCGCCGCCCTTGAAGGGCGGCGGTTCTGGTTCGTGGGATCTGGAGCAACGGCCCTAAAATCACCGTTGTGGAGGAGCGGGACCGTTGACGCGGTCCGCCACTCGTTGTCCCGGAGTCGCTGGATGGTCACCCCCACCACCGAGATGTTGGACCGACACCACCTGCCCGTCTACAGCGCTCACCTGAACCTCCTCGAGACCGCTTCCTCCAGGCGCCGAGATGTCGTAGATGTACAGCATGGTGCCACGTTCGACTTTCAACTGCATCGCCCGGACGCTGCCGTTGGGAACTCGGGCCAGCGCCGCCGACTGGGCCGCCTCCGGGCTAACCTTGGCGCGGAGTTGCTGCGCCCCAGCTTCATCGGGTGCCAGCAAAAGTATCGAGCAGACAGCTAGAACGAGCATGAGACGCATACCGGGCTCCTCGCAGTGGCCGATTCAGCCTAGCCGTTTCTTGTGGGGCCGACGGTAGGCTCACGCACACCGGCGACGTGAGCCAAACGAGTCGCGATTTATCGAACGGCTATGCTTGGCTTTACCTTAGCATGCCAATCAGGCACCGCATTTTGCGTCGGTCCAATGGCGAAAATCCCGCTACTCGCCCTACTTGCGTCGCTCTCAGTTCCGGCGACGACCGCGGCGCAACTCCCCGATAGCATTCCCCCGGAACCTGCACCCAACGCCGAGTTGCCCGCACTCGCGTCGTGGATCGCACGCTGGCTTCCCGTTGTCGCAGTCGCGCGCTACTCCGCCGTTGACAGCACCGCGGACTTCTACGCCTACGGGTCCGACTCAGTCGCCTCGGCTCGACTGGACGGGTGCACGCTCACACTGCACGAGATTCTGATCAGTACGGTGAGGGGGAAACGGTCGGAGACGCGGTTGGCGATTCAGGTGCCACTCGACCAGGTGGATACCACGCTCATGCAGCCCAAGATCCGCCAGGCGCGACTGCTGCTCAATCGGCCCAATGTGCTGATGTACGGACAACTCGTGGTGCCGCTGCGCAATCGCACGCGGACCGAGTTCATTACGGTGTTTGGCGAGGGGAATACGCGATATCCGATGCTTGTAAACGAGCACCAGGTGCCGTTCGTATTCGCGCAGGCGCCTGCGACGCGATCAGCGCTGGCGTTACGGCAGGCCGCGGCCCGCTGTGAAGCGGCCGCTGACCTGCAGTAAGCGTAGCCAGACGATCAAGCGTGTGCTGCTGCCGTGGCGATCGAATGCATGGCGAACATGACACCTTGCGGGTCTTCGCAAACCGAGATCAGACCGCCGCCCGGCACTTCCATCGGTCCGACCATCACTTTCCCACCGAGGTTTGTCACGGCCCTGGTCACGGTCGGGGAGTCGGAAACCGAGGCGTATGGGAGCCAGTGAGGCGGGAAAGGCATGTCGTCGCCCTTGTTGTACGTGCCCCCCATACCGACGCCGTTCAGCCCGAAGATCTGGTACGTGCCGAGCCGCGGCATCTCCATCGCATCCGTCTTCTCCCACCCGAACAGCTCCTGGTAGAACCGAAGCGCTGCGACGTGGTTCGTGGTTATCAGCTCGTGCCAGGCAAAATCGCTCGCGGGCGGCTTGTCAGGAGGTGCCGACTCGGGCGTGAACGCCGCAAAGACGGCTCCTTGTGGATCCGCGATTATCGCAAAACGGCCAACGGTGGGAATGGGAGTGATGTTCTTAAGAACTTTCCCGCCCAGCCGAGTGGCCGAGTCCACAGTGCCCTTCAGATCTGGAGTTCCGATGTAGGACAGCCAATGTGGCTTGGCTCCCGCAGCTTTCGCCTCGGCGGGAAGGGTCATGGCACCGGCCACGAGACCATTCTCGCTCCTGAACAGCGTGTATGAGGGGTCCTCGTCCCACGGCTCGGCCTTCCAGCCCAGCGCGCGCGTGTAGAAGGTCGCTGCGGCCTTGGGATCGCTCGTGAGCAGCTCATGCCACACGAAGCGTCCGCGGAAATTCGTTTGCGTCATCGATGTCCTCCTCTAAATGAATCCCGAGCGCCGGGAGGCCGGCGCCGACGGACCGCCAACCTACGTCGGCCCCCTGATCGGCGCCATGACTATTCCTGCTACCAGTCGGCCGAATGGGGCCCAAGGCTGCTTGCCCCAGAGATCGGTCGAGTGTCACAAAGGGACTAGCGGGAGTCTGTCTTCTTTTGGGCCACCAACGGAAGCCGACGCCGGCGCACGCCTGTGGCCGCAAATACTGCGTTAGCCAGCGCCGGTGCGACCACGGGGACACTCGCTTCTCCCACCCCGCCGGGTGACCCATTTCCCCCAAGCACGCGAACGTCGATTGGCGGAACATCGGCAAGCCTCGCCATGCGATAGTCGTGAAAATTGGACTGCTCGATGCGCCCAGCCTTCACGCTGATCTCGCCCCACAGTGCCGCAGTGAGCCCGAACGCGAGCCCGCCCTCGATCTGTGCCGTGAGGGAGAGCGGGTTCACGACCTGTCCGCAATCCACTGCACAGGTGAGGCGACGCATCTGAATACCACCATCGGCTCCGACCGATAGCTCGGCAACCAGCGCAACGGAGGTGGGATCTCCGCATGCAATCGCGATCCCTCGTCCGGTGCCGGCGGGGGCTGGAGTGCCCCACCCGGCCGCGCGCGCCGCAGCATCGAGCACGCGCTGGGCCTTGGGAGACGCGTTCAACAAGGCACTCCTATAAATCACTGGATCTGCGCCGGCCCGGTGGGCCAGCTCATCGATGAACGACTCCACGGCAAAGAGATTTTGCGACTGCGCCACCGACCGCCACACACCGAGCGGGATCGGAATGTCGGCTTCGCGATACTCGACC
>JBKPOS010000056.1:0-58649 GCA_046733215.1 Gemmatimonadota bacterium | reverse complement strand
CCAGCTGATCTACAGCTACTTTGGCGACAGTGTTCTCAACCTCGAGCACACCGAAGTACCAGCTGCCGCGCGGGGCCATGGTGTTTCGGACGCGCTGATCCGCGCGGCATTGGCGTTCGCCCGCGAGCGCGATTTGAATGTGATGGCAACCTGTCCCTTCGCTCAACGGTGGCTGGCCGCGCATCCGAACGAGCGACCACGGCCCAACTCCTCTTGATCCCGAGCCACCTCAGGTGCGAGCAGTGAGTGCGATGGGATGGGTCGGCTGATAGAGTCCGATTTCGCCTCCGCTGGGCAAGCGCATGGTAGTCTTGATGCCCCATTCGGCCTTTTCGACCTCGGTGCATCGGACTCCTTTGCTCGCCAGGGATCTCACGGTGGAGTCGAGGTCATCACACATCAGATAAAGCACTGCGCCCAAGATGTCGTGATCGGCGTGCCGCTGGATAAACGGCGCTGGGGCGGGTGAACCCCAAGCTCCGCCGGCGGCAAGCCGAAGATCAGCAATCCGCTACCCGCATCCACCGCGGGTAGGCCGAGGTTGTCACGGAAGAACGCACGATCCGCCGCGGGGTCACTGCTGTAGAGGAGGAAGTGCGCGCCGGTGATCATCCCGTTGCCGAGTGCTCGTGCGATGGCTGAGACGTTGTGCGGGTGTGGAGAGAGTCGAACAGCTCCCGGCCAGCCGCCGCGACCTCCTGGACGGCATGGTCGAACGCGACTTGGTTGGCTTTCGATGGCGCGTTGAAACCGCTGATCTTGCGGATGAACTGAAGGGCCGCCTCGTGCAGCTCCTGATCGGTCGGGCCTTCGTTAGGCCGTCTCAGTTTCTTGATGTTTCTGCACATATCAAGTTCCTCATCGTGCTGTTCAATCAGCCTGCTTCCGCTTGCGCGCTCGCGTCCGCTCCCAGGTGCTGACCGGACCGGCCGAGATGACGAAGAGGGGATGGGGGTCGGGTTTGCTCTCAGACCGGACTGCGCGATACGCGGTCGGACTGCGAGCGCGCAATTTCCGCTTGAGATGCCGCCATTCGAACGCCAGTTGGCCACTGGTGGCCACCATCCGGTGTGGTCCAGTTGCTCGGCCCAGCTTCCGGCGGTCGAAACGATAACCTCGGCGGGCCGCCTCCTGGTAAATGGCTCTGAGATAGGCGTTGAGGCAAGCTAGCGGTCGCGGCTCGGAGCGGAATCGGGCGAGTTGGGGATGCCAGCGATACCCTGTGGTGTGTCCGCGGAGTACCGAGCGTGCCAGCAAGGCCTCGCGCCAAACGGCGACGAGGCCGCGGGCATCCAGGTATTTCGGGTGGACGGTCCAGATCCGCATTACGGAACGTAACGCGCTACCGCCATCGCTGCGGTTGCAAGCACCAGCAATACGGCTACCAGGTTGGAAGCTGTGGCCAGCTTGGTCTCCAGTCGTTGCATCTCGGCCGCTTCTTCGGTGGATGGAGGGCCTCCCTTCGCCTGCGCTGCAGCTGCCAGCACGCCCAGGCGTCGGCCGACCGGAGAGCTTACGGCCATCCCCAGGGCGACCGATGCGAGCCCCAGCAGCGCGCCAAGACTGAAAACGATCCCCGTGCTTGTTTGCATCCACGCACCTTGGAAGCCGGCGGAGTCACGCCAGTAGAGCGCCAGTCCCGAGAGCACGGTGAGGATCGCGACCACCATCATGACCAGTGGCAGTCGGCGAACCTGAACCATGTGCGACATGATCGCACCGCCTGCCGGCCCCACGCCGCGTATGGTGGGGATGAGAAACCAAGCAATGAATAGTACGCCGCCCACCCAGATAACCCCGCACACAATGTGGATGAGCCGCAGCGCCAGGACGCTCATGGTGCCCCACCTCCCGGGGACGCGGTGAAGATAGCGGGCCTATGCGCGAGCAAAGTCCGCCGGGTCGTGGAGCTGACGGATCTCGCCCTCGCCCTCGTAGTTCGGTCCCATCACGTCGGCGTGGAGCTTCCAGAAGCGCTCGGACAGCTCGATCGCTTCGGTCTTGGACTTGGTCTCCACGATCGCGTAGCCACCGATCAATTCTCTCGCCTCGGCAAACGGACCATCCGTAACAGTGACCTTCCCGCCAGAGAGCCTGATGCGCGCTCCCGTAGCGCTGGGATAGAGGCCGCCCGCATCCACCAGGACGCCCGCTTTGGCCATATCCTCAGATAGCTTCGATCGCTGCGATGAGTCTTGGGTCCGGGGCAGGCCCGCTTCAGAGTCCTTGGTTGCCTTGGCAATCAGCATGAACCGCATTCCTGATATCTCCTTCAGTCGAGGGTGATGGCTTTCATCAGCGCTGATGCGAACCCGCTACTTGCGCCCGGAGACGCTCCTCTTTTTCCCTGAGCTCGGCGGTAAACTCGGCACCGAAATCATCTGCTTCGTAGAGGCGGCGGATCTCGAGCTCGACCCCCCCGTCACCGTCGATCTTGGGCCAACGCTTCACCCATTCGATCGCCTTTTCCATCGAGTCCACTTGGATAAGGCACCAGCCGGCGACTAATTCCTTCGCCTCCGCGAACGGCCCGTCAGTCACGGTGGGCTTGCCCCGGGAAAACTTGACGCGTACGCCTTCGGAGGTCGGCCGGAGGCCTTCGCCGGCCAGCAGGATGCCGGCGCTCGCCATCTCCTCCATGTACCGTCCCATCGCGGCGAGAAGCTCCTGGTTTGGGAGTGCTCCTGCTTCGGTGTTCGGGTCGGCCTTGCGCAGGATCATGAATCGCATGGGTATGCCTCCTAACCGGTTTCGAGAATCCGAGCCGGGGTCTTGGCTCCATCACCGGAGCGAACTCAGGCTCTTACGTACACGTCGAACAAACGGTGTCGAAATCGACATTGGGAGCAAAACGGCAAGCCAGTAGGGGGCGGAGTCAGAGTTGGGGCGAAGCCACCTCCGTTGAGCAAGCCGCCGCACGCTCGAGCAGCAGTTTCCGCTCGCGGGCGTTCTGGGTGAGCGACGCCGCCCGCTCCAGCTCGAGCCGGGCCTCGTCCAAGCGCCCGAGCTTGATCAGAAAATCGGCTCGAACGGCGGGAAGCAGATGGTACTGCTCGAGCGACCGCTCTCCAATGAGTGCGTCGGCGATCTCGAGACCCGCGGCCGGCCCGAACGCCATGCCAACCGCCACCGCGCGATTCAGCTCCACCACCGGAGAGGGGCTGATCCGAACCAAGGTCTCGTACAGCGCAGCTATCCGGGCCCAGTCGGTCTCCGCCGCAGTCCTTGCTCTCGCATGGCAGGCCGCGATGGCGGCCTGTACGGCGTACGGGCCTTGCACGCCACCCAGTGCATCTGCCCGCTCCAGCGCCGCGAGTCCGCGCCGAACCAGCAACTGGTCCCAGCGCCCTCGGTCCTGATCGAGCAGCAGGATCGGTTCTCCGGTTGGCCCGACTCTGGCGCGGAGCCGCGACGCCTGGATTTCCATCAGCGACACGAGACCGTGCACCTCAGGCTCCTCGGGGGACAGCTCCGCCAGGATGCGGCCAAGCCGGAGTGCGTCCTCGCACAAGGCGGGGCGCGTCCAGTCGTCGCCGGCGGTGGCGGCGTAACCCTCGTTGAAGATGAGGTAGATCACCCCAAGCACCGATGACAGTCGCGCGGCGAGCTGTTCACCCCTCGGCACCTCGAACGGAACGCCAGCCTCTCCCAGCGTGCGCTTGGCTCGCACGATTCGCTGCGCGATGGTCGGGACCGGCACCAGAAAGGCGCGCGCGATTTCCTCGGTCGTGAGGCCGCCGATCAGGCGCAGCGTGAGCGCGACCCGTGCTTCAGTGGATAGGACGGGGTGGCAGGCCGTGAAGATCAGGCGGAGCAGATCATCGCCAACCGGGTCGTCGAGCGCAGCATCGAGGTCGGGGGCCGCCGTCTCCTGCTTGGCTTCGAGCTCGTGCCCTATCTCCTGGTGCTTTCGATCGAGCAGCTTGTCCCGGCGGAGCAGGTCGAACGCACGATGCTTCGCGGTCGCCATGAGCCAGGCGCCGGGTTTGTCCGGGATGCCTGACTCGGGCCACCGTTCGAGAGCGGCGACCAGCGCGTCCTGCGCGAGGTCCTCGGCCAGGCCGACGTCGCGCACGATGCGTGCGAGCCCAGCGATCAGCCTGGCCGATTCGATCCTCCAGACAGCGTCTATTGCGCGGTGCGTGTCCGACGTGGTCACCGCGAACGACTAACGCACCCCCGTCGGCCGGCGCAAGCGCGCCGGCTGAACGCCGAATCTATTTGGCAGGCTTCTTCTGCTGCCTGCCCTGCGGTGCCTTTCCTGCCTCTCGGAACCTCCGCTCGGCTTCGAAGACCTCCGGCACCTGCGCATTCAGCTCGGGCCCGAAGTCCTCGGGTTCGAAGACTTGCCGCACTTCGATCTCGAATTCCTCATTGTGCGGATTGGGGATCCGCTTCACCCATTCGATCGCCTCTTCCTTCGACTTCACCTGGATCAGCCAGAACCCGGCGATCAGCTCCTTTGCCTCGGTGAAGGGACCGTCGACCACGGTGCGTTTGCTGCCGGAAAACTTGACCCTCGCTCCTTTGGAGCTGGCCTGTAGCCCTTCACCCGCCAGCATTACGCCGGCTTTGACCAGGGCTTCGTTGTACTTACCCATCTCGCTCAAGAGGGTGGCGTCCGGCAGCACGCCGGCCTCGCTGTCCTTGGTGGCCTTGACTAGAACCATAAATCGCATCGTCTTCTCCCTATTGACTTTGAGTGCACGCCGCGCGACAGCACAGACTTGGGCTGGTGTCGCCTCGGCTTCATTGGTACGTCGTATGATGATTGGAAGAATCGACAGATTCGTCCGAGGCTCTCCATGAACAGATTCGCAGCGCTTTGTATGCTGACGGTGCTCTTGACCGGAATCGGACACGCCCAGACTACCGGGGCAACCCATTCGGCGGCTTGCACCAACCCTGAATACCGCCAGCTCGATTTCTGGCTGGGTGACTGGGATGTCTACGAGGTCTCCGACAGTGCGCGAGCGGTGGCCAGGAATCGAGTCACCCGCATCCTGGATGGGTGTGTTCTGCGGGAGCTTTACCAGCAGCAGAACGGCATGGTGGGAGAGAGCTACAGCCTTTGGGACGCTTCGCGACGAGTCTGGCACCAGAGCTGGGTCACCAATCGGGGAACGCTGCTCCTGTTGGATGGCCACCTGGACGGTGACCGGATGGTTTTGACCGGTCCTGACAAAACTGCCGAGGGGCGCCCGGCGCTGATACGCGGCATCTGGTGGGCCGAAGGCCAGAATGTGCGGGAGAAGGCGGAGCGGTCAACTGACGGGGGAAAGACCTGGCAGCCGGTGTTCGATATCGTGTTTCAGCCACACCGGGAGAGGTAACTCATCCTGATCAGACTTGAATTCCCGCTCGTTGATAGGCTGCGAGGACCTCCGGGCTGAAGCAGGCAAACACGATCTGTTGCAGCGTCGCGTTTGCCCCCATCTCGGTCCGGACCGTTTCGACCGCAATGTCGGTGGCGGCCTGCAATGGGTAGCCGAAGATTCCCGTGCTGATTGCCGGAAACGCAATGCTCTTGAGGCTGTGCTCGCGCGCGAGCCGGAGCGACGTGCGATAGGCTCCTGCCAGCAGTTCCGCCTCGGCGGCACTGCCCCCGTGCCAGACCGGGCCAACTGCGTGGATCACGAACTTGGCAGGAAGGTGAAATCCGGGCGTAATCCGCGCTTCGCCAGCGGGGCAGGGCCCTGCCTTCGCGCATGCTCTCGCGAGCTCGGGGCCGGCGGCGCGATGGATGGCGCCGCAGACTCCGCCCCCCGGTGCGAGCTGTTCGTTCGCGGCGTTCACGATTGCGTCTACGGCAAGCGTGGTGATGTCGACGATGCGGACGGAGAGCTGCAAGCTGGATCAGGCTACCGGAATCGGGTGGACGGCGTTGTCGATCTCGACGGTCATGTCGGGTTGAACGAGTCCGCCCTGTAACACGCGGGCGAACCAGCCTCGGCGTCCTTGCAGGGCTCGAATGAAGCTGGGCCCGCGATCCAGGCCGACGTATGGGAGCGAGTAGAGCACGGTGCAGGGCTGGCAAGGCTTGCTTACCTGGAGCATCACGTCCCCTATGCGAAGGCGCACGCCGGAACAAAAAAGATCGGACGGCAGTTCGGCCATCGTGAGATTCTCCCCCAGCTCGCCTCGTTGAACCGGCCAGCCTTCTGCTCTCAGCTCGGCCAGTATCTCGTCGCTCAAAAGGAGGACCGCTTGATCCGAGTCGCCTCCGGCTTTCTCGGTTCGCCAACGGTTAAAATCACCCTCGACTCCCTCGAGCGTGAGCGTGAGGGCAGGCACCACCTGCTTGGGGATGCCGCGCTCGCGCCCCAGCTTTGGCTTCCGATGAACCTGCACGACCCGGCCCTGCATCACTCCTCGCTTGTCATGATTCCTACACTGCGTCAAAAAAGTCCACCACCCCGGTTTCGAGCGAATACTCCGCTCCCACCACCCGGAGACCTTCCTTCTCGATCAATTGCTCCAGAATCTCAGACCCATGCCGCAAGTGGTCCGCCGATGCACGAATGTTTGCGCGAATGGCCCGCTCCACCAGTAGGTCCGGGTTGCCGCCGAAATCGTTTTCGAGCAGACTGACCACCGACGGCCGAACCCGATTTACGATCGCGCGCAGGTTGCGCGACTGAGTCTCCGTCGGTCGCCTGAGCTCCTCCAACGTGGCGAGAATGACCCCGCAGCGGGAGTGGCCCAGTACGACGACCAGCCGGGTTTCGAAGCGCGCCGCCGCGAACTCGACGCTGCCCACCTGGGATGGTGCGACGATGTTGCCGGCGACACGGATGACGAACAGATCGCCAAGCCCCTGGTCGAACACGATCTCCGCCGGCACCCTTGAATCGGCACAACCGAGGATAATCGCGAAGGGTTGCTGTGACTCAGTCAGCTCGGCCCGGCGTTTGTGGCCGACAGCGAGGTCGGCGTTGCGGGCATTGTTTACGAATCGGAGGTTGCCCTCACGAAGCCGCTGCAGCGCTTCGGACGCGGGAATCATCGGGCCCGAATGCCGGTCAACGCGGCAGTTTTGCCGCGATGATATCCACCTCTTCGATGGTCGGAGCCCTCGCCAGCAGCTCGGGGGCCTTCGCCATCAATGCCGCAGCGACCTGACCAGCCAGGTGCGCCTGGCGGCCCTTGTCGTCGGGAAACGTATCGAAGATGCCGAATGTGGATGGCCCCAGCTTCAGTGCGTACCACGTGATGGTGGCAGGCTCCTGTTCAACAATGGGGAGTCCGCCTTGCAGGAACTTTGCTACCGCCGCTTCCTGTCCCGGCTTGGCTTCGAGACGAACCAGTAGAGCCGACCGAACCATCGGCGAGGCTTTGGTGGTGGGCATGTGAATTTCTCCTATGGCATCTCAGTGAGCGCCTCAGGCGTATCCGACCTCGGGGCTGAGCTTGATTGCGCTCCGGGTGAAAACTCCGCTTCCGTGGCTCAATAACTGGCCATGGTCGTCGAATAGATCCGACTCCGCTAGAAACAGGCGACCCCCGCTATGAAGCACGCGGCCCACTGCGTGAAGCTCGCCGTTCATCACGGGTCGGGCAAAGTGTGCCGTGAACGACACAGTCAACACGAGCACGTCTTCCACCCGTGAATTGACCGCGAAGAACGCCGCGTCGTCCAGAGCTCGAAAGTACACCGAGCCATGGACGGCGTTTGCAGCGTGGTGGAACTCCGGGCGAATCGGGAATCGGACTTCGGCCTGGCCGTCCGCAATTGAAATGGCGGCGCCGTACCATTGGCTCACCCGAGCGGTGCCGTACAACCGCTCCAGCTTGCGGTGGTGCTCGGCGCTCACGCCGGTACCAGCTCTATGGTCGTGTCGCGGGACTTCGGCCGGCCCAGGTCCTTAGCGTACTCGATGGCGCCCGGCGTGTCGTACTTCGCGAGGTAGGCGCTATCGACTGCTGCTTTGAGCCGGTCGCTCCGGGTCCGCACGGCGCGAACCGAAATCTTGCGGCCCCCGACTTCGATCGCACCGACGGGCTCGAGCAGGAACGTGCGATACCAGCTCCGGGGCTTGAGACTCCAGGATCGGACGAACACCCGGCCCTCCACAACTACCGCCCAGATACCGATGAATCGGTGCGGCTCAGTCCCGGCTCGAATCTGTAAGCGCTTGGCAAGCTCGATCTGGCGAAGCAGCGTCTCGGAAAATCGCACGGCAGTCATGCTCAGGCCTGCTCCACCGGCTCCGGCGACGACGGCAAGTCGATCTCCATGTAGACGTCGGCCGTTGCGTAGGGCACCTCAGGAGGCAAAGGGCGCCGTCGAAAGCCCACGCTTTCGTACAAGGTGAGCGCCGCCCCCAGGCGCGAGCTGGAAACCAGCACCATGCGACTGATGCCGCGCCGGCGCGCAAGACAAAGGCAGGCTTCCACCAATGCCCGGCCGAGCCCTTGACCCCGGACCTGTGGTGCCACGGCAAGCTTTGCCAGCTCGAAGATGCCGGTCTCGTGCGGAATGACGGCACATGTGCCCAGGACTTCGTCACCGCGGAGCGCCACGAAGATTTGCCCGCCCGGCTCGATGATGGTGCCCCAGGGATTGGACAATTGCGCCTCATCGGGCGCTTCGTATAGCCCGTGGTCGACCAGCCAGGCCCGATTGAGGGTCTCGAAAGCCGCTGCGTGCTCGGCCCGGAAGGCGTCGATTCGGACGCCCTTGATGGGCTCACCGTTCACAGTACGACTCAGCTTCCGGTGGGAACGATACCGGCGCTTTCAACCATAAGGATCACTGTTCGCTCGGGCGCCCGAGTCCGATGCCGCACGCCGTGCGGTACCACGAAGCCTTGCTTCCGTGTGAGCTCGACAGTTCGATCCTCCAGGTCGATCAGGAAGCGGCCCTCGACGACATAGAAGAACTCATCTTCGTCGGCGTGGTGGTGCCAGTGATACTCGCCCTGGACGACGCCCAGGCGGACAACGGAATCGTTGACCCGGCACAGGGTCTGATTGAACCAGCTATGGGTACACGCGTCAGCCATCGCCTGTACGTCGATCAGCTCGAGCGGCGAGAACTGGACGTTGAGCCGGGTTTCGTACGGATACGCAGCGGCATCTGTCATGAATCACTCCGACCAGACAGGTTGGGGCATTTCTCGATCTAGCGACGTTCCTTATCTAGCTCTGTTCACGGCCGAATGACCAGGGCGTGGGAGCACCCGGCGGCCGGTCTCGATCCGCGGCTTCCACCGAGGCCAACTCTTCAATCAGCAATCCCTCGATCGACGCCCACTCCCGCAGCACCTCGCCGTCCTTGCGACGGCTCCGGACGGATCCATCAGAGGTCAGAAAGTATCCGACATTTTCGGTGGCACTCAGCGTCCGGCCCCCGAAGTGAAATTCCTCGCCGGCTCCCCGGTACTCGCGGGCCCAGTACCCATTAGCGGCCGCAAGATCGAGCGGCTCGAGGCTGTGATCGCGGCGCGGCGCCCGATCCTGCAGCGACGGGGGCAAGCCGTAAAGCGCCAGGCCGAACACGAAGCAGCCATTTACGGACGTTAGCACCCTCGCATATGCCTCGGGCACCGGCCGACCGAGACGTTGCCCATACGCGCTCACCCAGGCGGCGTCGGCAGGGGGATAAAGAACCAGGGCGAACGCTTCAGGTCCCATCCATGGCGCCCGCGCAATCTGCACGGTGCCGTCCGGCCGCACGCTCGCTCCCCGAGCGTAGTGACGTCGCACCACGTCAGCGAGGGGTTTCAGCTCCCGCGGGAGCGTGGCGAGCCGATTCTCTATTGCGGGCAGCACGGATGGCTTCCTCTTTGCAATTCAATCCTCCGTGGCGGAGTCGGCCGATGTGATTGTTCTCACTGCCGCTACAGCGGATGGGTTCTACCCTAACAATGTCACGAGATACGCCGCCGTGTGATCCAGATCGCACGAAAGTGAGTCGACCAATGACGGCCATTCAGCAACGTCGTTCTCAATCGAGGCACCGGCGTCAACGTTACCAGCCCACCGCCGCGTACGCGCTGGTCGAGAAAGCAAAGCGGAAGGGTATCGGCCTCGACGACGTCCAAGGACCGTGGCGGGTAGGTGGGCAAGCCTTGCCTCGGCGCGGCCGCAACGACCTTCCTATGATTCCGTTCGTTACCAACGGACGCACCGAAGTCATGGTCGATACGCTGGAGCGGGCGTCCGAACTATCGGCGTTTCTCAACTGGTGTGGCGTTGAGGATCTGAATCCGGTGTCCGATCTGAGACCGCCACGCTTCGATATGCACTGAGTTGGACGCCACGGAGCTCGGTCTGACCGAGCTCCGTCGTCGTTTCATAGCCCTCGATCAGCCGGGTTTCCCGGACTGGTATCAACCCCGAATGCTGCTCCGAGGGGGGTGGCCTCCCATCGCCACGTCACTCGGAACGGTCGTATTCCGCAATCAGCCGCTTCGGGGCGTTGAGCCGCCAGGCTTGTTCCAGCACGTCCCGCAGGTCCGCACGACCCACCGTTTGCAGATGCACTAGAACAATCGGATACCCCCGGTAATGGTCCGTGATGAAGAACGTACGGGGGTCGGCCCGCATCCGAAAATCTCGCTCCTCGAATCCGCATTTGATCGCCAGCGATTCGCCGTCTTCCTTGAGCCGCGCCAGAAATTTGCCGCGGACCCGGAAGGCCGGTGTGCCGTAGGAGGAACCCTCCTCGACGCCGGGGAAGGCAAGCGCCAGCATTCGCACCGCCTCGAAGGTTAAGGCGGCTTTGCGTTGGCGCGGAGCCACGGCGTCAGCCCCCTCGCTTGAAGAATTGCACGGCGCGCTCGTGCTTCAGAGCGGCGGCCCGTGATTTGAAGGTCCCCAGATTGCGTCGCTTGCCGGTCTTGGGGTCGGGCTTGCGAGAGTACAGCCGGTAGCGACCGTTCGCGAGCTTGCGGATCATGACGCATCTCCTTCAGTCAAACTACTTGCTCACCGGTATCCATTTGTCCATTAGACCGCTGATGAAATCCGCGCCGGCATATCCGGCGCCGGCGAATCCAAGCAAAAGGCTCCGAGTGATCTGAACGTCGGGCGCATACTGCCAAATCGCCGCGAGCACGCCGGCAACCGCGCCCAGGACGAAGCTGATCACGAGCTCCCGGCCATCGAACCATTCTCCGACTTTTCTGCCTTCGCTGCGAGCGGCCACGATTTCCTTCTTGATGCCCACGACAGCTCGGGCGCCTTGTCCCGCGGCGCCGAGCACCGCGCCGAGAACGATGAAGGTCAGCGTTTGTGCGGATTCCATATTGCTGCTCCGTTTACAGTTCCACTGCGAGCTACTTCACACCACGTCGTCGATCGGCGGCCGGGGAACCCGAAGCTCGGCCCAGGCAACTTCCCGGGCCTGAACTACGTCGCGAACGCAGCGTTCCCGGCTCGTCAACCCGGCGCTTCCGGTTTTGACCTCGAGAAAAACAATGCGGCGAAGACGGCCTTCTGCCAGTCCGTCGAACACCACAAGGTCGATCGGGCTTCCGAGAAAGCGGACATCTTTGGGATTGTACTGAAACGCCGGCAGGTAGGGGATCAACTGTTCGTGGACCTTGCCTGAAGTAACCGCCTGGCTGCGTTGCACCGCGTCGCCGCGAATCTGCGCCGTGTAGCGTGCTTTCCAGAAGAGCACATAGAGCCAGCTGACTATCAGCCCGATCGCCAGTCCGAGCACCGCTGCGAGCACGTTTGACACGGCAGCCTCCAACACGGGGGAGCACGCCGAAGAAAGTATGAGTACGGATGCACTGAGCACCACGTTTGCCGGGTTGGACCGAGGGATACCCCGGTTCCGGGAAGCCGCCGATCCGCAAGGGTCAGGTCGCGCCGCCGGCCAGTCGGACGTCGGCTGACAAGGTCCGGCGGGTAAGCCTGACGTTCGCCCTCCTTAGCCAGTGACTGCGTCTGCGGTGTCGCATTCGTAACGTCGTACCCCAGGTGAGAGCTGGAGTCCGAACCTGGAGGTCACGATGCAAGTACACTTTCGCGGCGACTGGCAAATCCGAGGGTGCACCAATCCGAACTGTGGCGTCGGCCCTCTTCACGTTCGGCGCGACCCGCGCTGGGCGGATAGCTGGTGGGTCGGCCGGCTCGAAGGAGGGCCGGTATGGCAGGAGGCTGCCAGCGAGCCGTGCTGCCCCTGGTGTAGCGATGACCTGAGTACCGAGGTGCGGCGCAGGCTTAGCGGCGGGCACTCGTCACCACACGCGGCCTGAATCGGGGCCGGCAGACAGCACGCCACGTGCTCGTGCCACCAGAAGCGGAGCGAGCAGGGTTACCACCAGCACGAGCACCCAGATGCGTCCGCGAGTCAGGTCGTAATCTGCGAGGAGTGTGGCCCATGGCTTGCCGAAAACATAGCGGCCACCGAGAAACTCGAATGCGAGCGTTAGCAGAGTCCAGAACGCTCCTATGACGAAGGCGGCCCGAGCCGAGGCAGGGCCGATCCAGCGAATGCTGAGCCAAGTGACGAGGACAACGATCGCGCTCAGGGCGAGAGTGCTGATTGCCCGGGCAACCGGGTCACCCAGGCGTGGCGCGAGGAGGAGATCCCGCATCGCGCCGTTCAGGCTCGCGAGCAGCAGAATTCCGATCCAGATAACGAGCGCCCGGGCTATCACGGGTCAACCGTAGGGATTATCTCAGAAGAACAACTGGCGTGAGATCCACGACTTGCACTGATACCAACGACCACCCCGGCGCTGGAACACTGGTCCATGCAATTGCCGGTCAGTGCGAGTGTCGATGGGAGCCCAGCGGGCAAACTCGCGCACATCCGCGTCCGAGAGGGGCACACAGACGGGATGGATCAGCCACCACGCTGCGATTCCTAGGACGCCTAGCAGCACGAGACCGGCTAGCAGAACGTGGCCCGAGCCGGACCGCGTCCGCGTAATGGACTCAGCCAAGAAAGTCCGTCGCCAGACGAACGCCGGCCCACAAGCCAACCCCGGTGCCGACAGCGCTGACCATGACTGCCGTCATCACACCGACATGCGCGCCGAGCCACCAGCCGACAGCGCTTCCGATAGTGGCACCTACGAGCCCCAGGAGCCGGGTCACGGTGCCGTCACGCGGTCGGACATTCGTTCCACTGCGAATCTCGCTCCAGGGGGCGACCTTCCGGATCGAATGGCTCGCGAAAGCTGAACGCGTGCGGAGTCGGCCCGTGAGCCTGAAGGTGCTCCAGGCGCGCCACCGCCTCAGCGACCGTGGGGCGGTGTCCGGCCGAGATCCACCACAGGGCAACGTACGCATTTGGAAAGGGCTCGAACCACTCGCGGCGCTGTCGCATGACGCCGGTGTGGTGGCTGCTGAATACAAATGAGCGAAGGGATGCCAGGTCCGCCCATACCGACAGATTGATCATGATGCGTTCGTCATCGTACGGCCGAATGGCGGTCGCATCTCCGTCTTCGGTTTGCAGGCGCCAGACGAATCCGGGATCCCGGTCGGCCAGCGCGTTGATCGTATCGAGCTGAGCGGCGAATCCGGCCATGACCGGTTCATCCATCGCGCCGCGGGCGCGACCGATATTCACCTGGGCAAGATGGAAGCCTGAGTACGTCATGTGCCTCCCTTCGTAAGGCATAGCCTGGCAGCGCCGTCAAGCATGTCGATCGAGCGGTCGGCGTACTCCCGCCGCAGAAGCGACAATGGGAAGGCCGACGAACGGAATGTGGCCGAAGAACTGGATCCACCAGCGCCCTCCTACATTGGGCGGCCGATGCACGAGCAGGGGGATGACGACCAGGGACATGATCATCCAGATCAGAGGTCCGTAAAGCAATGCAATCGTAACGATGCCGTGTCGAGAGGCCAGGACCCGCTGCACCCAGCGCAATCGCATGACCAGGAAGAGAAAGACGGCGGACCAGCCGAACGCAACACCGAAGTGCATGGCCACGCCGAGCAAGGCCATTGGTGTGCCGCCGTCGAGCGCCTGCCTGCCGATCAGAGTGCTGGCGACGCCCTGAAAAAGGCGCTCCACCGTCGAATGATAAAATGCGACGCTCAAAACGCTCGAAAACAGGCCGTCGGTAACACCGGTCAGAACTCCTGCCCGTGCCAGCCGGCCAAGAGCATCGCGGACGCCGATGGATTCGTTTGACACCAAAGTCATCTCAGTCCCGCCGGCACCGGTCTCCCCGTGCTTGTTAAAGCGCGTCGGGGGCCGCCAGAACTTCGAAATGCCGGACCGTCGCGTCGTAGCGAAGCAGGGCCGCCTGAGCTTCGGGTTCTACAACGGCGCGCTCGAGGTCGGGGCTCGCAAAGTTGTGGATTGCCGCGACCGAATCCCACAAGGTCAGCACCTGATACTCCACCTCGGCTCCCGCAGTACGACGCAGCAGGTAGAGCCCGCGAAAACCGGGGACCTCGGTCAGCTTCGGCCGAACCGTTTCGAACAGATAGCGGGGATAGTCCTGGCTATGTGCCGCGTCGGCGAAGCCGCGCCAGGCGCGCATGATCATCGCTTTCCCCGCGCATGCCCGCGTCGCAGCTCGGCAATTCGGGCCTTCACGAGCATGCGCACCAGCATCAACGGGAGGGGTTTCGCATGGGCAAAACGGACCGTTCCCTTGGAGATCTCGTGTCCCTTTAGATCGATGCGATGATTGCGAATCAACGCCGGGCCGATCGGATACAGACTGCTGTGCTGCTTCCACCCCGCATACCAGATGAGTAGTTGCCCGTCCAGTCGAAAGGCCGGAATACCGTAGCTGAAGGCATCGACGCAGCCTGGCGCTGCGGCGCGGATGGTTGCCCGAAGTTTCCGGACCGCTTTCCGGGCTTGTGGCGCCAGCGCGGCGATGTATCCGCGCACCTGCTCACGAGCTTCGGCGGCGCTGGTCTTGGACGACGATGGAGACACGTTCGACCTCGTTTGCGTACAACATTAGCGAGCCGTTCGGCGCGGTCGAGCGGCAAGCTCGCCTCCGCAATTGGGGCACGTCTGTGCCATTCGTTCGGCACACGATGGGCAAAAGGTGCACTCGTAGCTGCAGATGAATGCCGCACCATCCAGGGTGAGGCTGGTGCCGCACTTTTCACAGGAGGCTCGCATCTCGAGCGTCAGGGCCGCACCTCACTCCCGCCCGAGCCAGCGAACGAATCCCCGTCCCTGCGAGCGGCGGGAGTAAGGTGCGGCCAAAACACCCAGGATGCGGCTCGACACGAGTCAGTGGGCGGCGGCATGGTGATCCGTGCGCTGAAACGCGAGGAACTCGTGGATCGCCAATATCGCAGCGGAGTCCGTGCTCCGCAGCATCAACGCGGCTCCACGCGGCAGTGCCTCCACTGTGTACGTGACAGCCTCCCGTCTTGCCGACAGGACTGCAGTGCCGGGCACCTCCCGGGCGTGAACGAAACCCGGCAATGAGAAGTCGCCGCTTCGAAAAGCCATCGCGATCCGCTGCATGTGGCGCCGAATTTGTTCCGTGCCGGCGCTGTCGTCCATGTCCCGCTGCAGAGTGATCCGGCCCCCATCCGGCAGCGGTTCGAACACGTGAGTGGACATATACTGATCCACCCCCATCGCGTGCTCGCCACGCGTCTGGATGCCGGCAAAGGCGCTATCCCGTTCTGCTTCGGCGCGCCGACCGCTCGATTGCTCTGACGAGCGGTTCTCCAGACAACCGGCGGCTACCAGGACTACGCTCGTGAGAAGAGCGATGCGCAGGGCCGACGCTGTCATGCGGGAAACTGTCCGCTCGGAGGCTCCCACAGCTCGACGCGGTTGCCTTCAGGGTCATGGACCCAGCCGAATTTGCCGAACTCCGACTCTTCTACCCGCTCCTCCACCGTACACCCTTTTGCCCTGAGCTCGGCCAGCATCTCAGCCAGGTTGGTTACCCGGTAGTTGATCATGAACGGCGCTGGGCTGGGGTTGAAATACGTGGAACTCTCGGGGAAGATCGTCCAGACAGTGATAGCCTGGCGCTCGCCTTCCGCCGGAGCGCGAAAGACTGCGCCGCCCCATTCCTGAATCTCGAGGCCGAAATTCGCCCGATACCACGCGCGGAGCGCATCGGCATCCCGCGCCTTAAAGAAGATCCCGCCGATGCCGGTGACGTGGGCCATAGGTCTCTCCCAGGGTGCCTTTCGCAAGGAAGCGTGGAGCAGTTCATTTCAAGAATGGATCTCAGTCCTCGACGACTCGCCCGACTGTTTGGCAGAGCAATCTGTCTTCGGTGTCCCAATTGTGGTGGTGGCCACATCTTTCGTTCGTGGTTCAACCTGAAGCCCCGCTGTCCCACCTGCAACCTTCTGCTCGAGCGCAACGAGCAGGGATATCAGGTAGGGTCGTACATGTTCAATATTATTGCAGCCGAGCTGTTATTTGGCGCGGCGCTGGTTGGCGTGCTGTGGCTGACCTGGCCGGCGCCACCGTGGGATCTGTTGCAATACGGCGGTGCCGCATTGATGATCCTGGCCCCCTTCTTGTTCTTCCCTTTCTCGAAGACACTCTTCCTCGCGTTCGACCTCGTTTTCCGACCGCCTACTTCCGAAGAGCTGTCGTAGGCGCTGAGCCGCGGTCCTGGAAATCGAGCGCAAGAAATGGGTGGCATGACCCCGCGTCCGAGCCTAACGTGTTCCCGTCTCGAACAGCGGGGGCTCCACATGGCGTTTCGCGTTGCGGGCATTCCCCACGATGTGGCCAGCGAAGTGCGTCGAACGCTTCGATCACCTCAATACGGCCACCCTGCCCACCGGGAAACTGCGACGGGATCCGGCCCTTGCCGCCTCTGTCTCCACACGTTCACGACCGGAGTCGACGAGCGCATCCTGTTCACGTATCAACCCTTCAGCGATCCGGGCAGCGTGCCGGCTCCCGGACCGGTCTTCATTCACGCAGGGTCGTGCGAGCGGTACGACGACTCTGCGTTGCCTCCGGACTTTCGCTCCTTGCCACTCCTGTTCGAGGCCTATGGAGACGCTGGTGAGCTGCTCGTGCGCGAGCGGGTTGGTGATCAGATACCGGAAACGGTTCTCGAACGACTCTTGAACCAGACAGCCGCGGAATACGTGCACATACGGAATGCCGAAGTCGGCTGTTTCATGGCGCGGGTGGATCGGCGGCAGTAGGAGATCGCGATCGTACTTCTTCCGATGTCAGCCCGAACAGCGGGGTAGTAGCGACGCCGAGCATGCCCAGCATCAGGTAGATCTGACCGCGGTGATGGACCTCGTGTTCCACCATTGCCCGGAGCCACTTCCAGGTCGTGATCAGGCTGCCTGCCGGAGTCGTGCATTTCCGCTGCAGGTCGGCATCACTCAGGCCGCCGATGATGTTCCTGGCTTCGGTATCGAGGCGGTCGAAGTAGGCGAGCACGGCGTCGTACCCGTCGGCCAGATCAGTCCCACATCCGGGGTACCGGCTCGGACGCCCAGCCACGGTTTCGGCGTACATGTACCGCTCGATTGTCGCGAGATGGCGGACCAGGTCGCCCAGCGTGAAGGAGCCGGCTCGCTGGGCCCACTCGAGCTGCTCGGGAGGAATGCGGGTAACTACGCGGCGCGTGCGTCCGCGCACGTTGTCCCAATATTCCAGGAATTGCGTCACCGATCGGATTTCCATGCAAACGCCCTCGATACTGGTGGGGCGACAGCTCGGTCCGGTGATCGGATCGCTCGGCTAGCGACGCCCCTTCTTGCGTCTGGCAGCCGCCAGCGCGCCTTCGACCCAGGGCTTGAGCGACTCCGGATCCTCGAGCACATCCTCGGGAACGCCGTAGTACTGCATGACTTCCCCTTCCATTCCCATCGGCCGAAATGGTTCCATCCCTCGGGCGACGAAGTCCGGACGATTGGTGTCGTCCACCTTGAGATAGACCGTATCATCGGCAATCAGCGCGAAGAACAGCTCGCCACTGTAGATCCCTACACCACCGAACATGGCTCGACCGCGCACACTGGGTGTCGCGCGCGCGAGCTGGTCGAGGACAAAGCTTCGGAAACTGGGATTGACGCTCATGACCGCACCCGCCTAGCGGTACCCGGTCGGGTCGGCCGGCCTACCCGCCTCTTGGACTTCCACAACATATCTCCACGCGTCGGGCTGGGAGCCGTCGACATCGGTGAAGCCGTAGATCTTTGCCAACTGCCCGCTGGACAGCGAGTGCCCATTCCACCGTGAACGATCGGGGTCTGCCGCGAGCGCGGCAACCGCACGTCCCACGAAGCGAGGAGTCTCTGAAATAACGAAGTGCGGAACCCTTGCGGCCGCATCACGCCACGTTGCCTCCGTCACCCCAAAAGCGTCGAGCATCATCTCCGAACGCAGCCATCCTGGAGTAATGCATACCGACGTTGCTCCATGCCGGGCGAGATCCTGCGCATGTGCCCACGCCATCCGCGTGACCGCCACCTTGGCGAGATCGTAAAACGGGTTGATCCGGTAGTGATCCGCATTGTATTCGGCCGTTCCATCGGTCACCTCGACCAGCAAGCCTCCGGGTCGCTCGATCAGCAAAGGCAGCGCGAAATGCGCGGTGATGAGGTGGGTATGGACCCCGAGGCTAAGCAGGCGCAAGCCGTTCGCGAGATCATGCTCCCAAACCGCCTTGTTCCATTCCTTGAGGTCTTCTCCCCCCCAGAGGTCGTTGACCAGAATGTCGAGCCGACGGTGCTTGGCTCTGATACGATCGACCAGCGTACGCACCTCTTCCGCCACGAGATGGTCCGCCTGTACGGCGATTCCTTGCCCGCCGGCAGCCGAGACCAGCTCGGCCGTTTCCTCTATGGTTTCCGGGCGGCCGTACTCGGATTGCTGCGTCCGCGTGGTGCGTCCGGTGACATAGACCGTCGCGCCGGCGGCGCCCAACTCGACCGCGATGCCCCGGCCGGCACCGCGGGTGCCGCCGGCAACCAGCGCAACCTTTTCCGCCAGTGGGCGTGACGCCCCGACCTTCAACTGCCTTTGGTACTCCGCTTCGTCGAAGTGACCTTTTGACTCCGCAATCAAGCCATCGGGGCCGAAGCGCCACTCTTCATGTCCGCTGATACGAACTGCGTTGCCGGTCCCTCCCGGGCCGGTATTGCGTCCGGTGAGGGTCCAGCGATAGACCGCGGCACCGCGTTCAAGGATCGCGGCGTCCATGCTGACGACCATATCGGGAAAGGCGGTCATGAAACCCTGTGCGGCCGCGGTTATCGCCTCCCGCCCGACAGCCGGCGCGGCCTCATTGATCCTGAGCGATCCGCTTTCGGAGAAAAACGCGGCAACGCGCGCGGGGTTCTGGCTGCACCAGGCTGCGGTATAGAGCTTCGCAAATTCTCTGAGCTCGTCGGCATTCATGATGGGCCTAAGTTCGTTTGTTCCGAGCTTACCATAGCTCTCCGGGCCGCCACTCCGCCGACAACGGTTGGTCCAGGTTGAGCGGCGGTGATGTCGGCAGCCGGTGTATCATCACCGCCTCATCAGGCGTCTCGATCAGGTGAGTCTCCTGCCGGATGAGGAGCGGCCCCTTCCACGGCTCCCATCCGAGACGGGCATAGAGCGATTGTCCTCGATCGGATGGGCAGAGTGCCGCAAGCTGAAAGCTGGACAGTTGGCTCACGAGAACGCGCATGACCGCCGTGGCGAGACCACGACCCTGGTACGCCGGATCGGTGGCAACGGCCTCGATGTATGCCGCTCGAAGCGGAGGCCCGGCGCCCGGTGCCAGCCAACGGGTGACCCACATGGCGTGGCTCAGCACAGCTCCATCGGCGCAGGCCATGACGTGAGTCGGGTCCGGCAACGTGAAAAAGCTCGGCCGCAGATCTTCGCCGTACGCCCGCTCGCAGAGCGCGAGGATGTCGTCGAGGGTCTGCGCCGAGAGGTCGGCAGACGCGGCTACTCGAATATCCAGTGAACCGCTCCGCTAGGGCTGCGGGCCCACTCGGCGGGTTTCCGGGGCCTGCGCGAGCACCCGTTCGGTGAAGTCCAGTCGCTCCTGGGTTTCACTGAGCTCCTGACGCAGCCTGCCCATCTCGATCTCGAGCTCTTCGATTCTAGGCTCGAGGGCACTCCCGCTTCCGCTGTAGCTTCGGCGCAAACGCTGAGCCCATAACCCGAACGCCAGCCCGAGCGTCGCATGAATGCCGGCGTGCCAAGGCTCGGCCGCGGCGGCAGCAAATCCGACTGCGACCACGTTGAGAACGCTCAGCCCGGCGGCGATCGGATACCAGATCGAGGGCTTGAAGGTCATAGATCCCCCTCAGTCATCCAGCGCACTGACAAACCAATACTGGCCAAGCGGCCGAGCGCAACGCGTCTCACACCGACGGCGGGCAAACTAGGGCCCCGACCGGCTCAACTGGCGTGCATAAGCCCGGGCAACCGTAAGCGGATGCGCCAGCAACGTCTCCATCCTGCCGAGGAAGGATTGAGGGTTGTGGTAGAGGCCCACCTGCTGCAGTACGCTTCCCCGGTCGTAGTAGATGCGCTCGCCGGCCAGCCGTCCGTCCTGGTCGAAGGTGAAGAGCCCGCAAAGGGGGAAACGAGACCCGTCGACCCGTGGGTGGAAGTCCGCGCCAGGGACCGAGGTGGGTACCGCTGATGCGGACCTCCAGCGCGACGCCCTCCTCGGCCGCCAGGCAGTGCGCAATGTCGATGTGGAGGTCAGGCAGCGACGTTAGCAGGTCCTCGTAGTAGTCGTGTACCGCCTCACGCCCCTCGTGGTGTTCACCCCACGGCTCATCATCGTACCAGGCCTGCTGGCCGAATGTTGCCATTATCCCGGCCAGGTCGTGAGCGTTCTCTCTACCTACATGTTCTTCGACGAGCGCAACCTGAGCGCGGATTCGATCGGTTGGCATGGTCATTATGCGCTGCGTAGTTAACCTGGACCGGGGTTCCAGATATCGACCGAGCAGCGCCACTCGCCGTCCCGTTCTCGGTGCCAGATTTGGTGACGGCCCGACCCCGACTTGTCGTCAGTTGACCGGTGGGATCCGGCGCCGTGACGACATTCTCGCTCAGCATGTAAGCGAGTTGGCCGTCAGGCGACAGCCGAACGTCAGACGACGTCCAGGTAATCCGGAAGCCGGGAATCGCCAGGCTCGCTTGGACGTAGGCGCGTAACGCCGCCTTGCCGGCAACGACCGGGAAGCCCGGCGCATACACCAGCGCGTCGTTGGTCCAGAACTCGACAATGCGCTCGACGTCGTGGGCTTCGGCGGCCGCGGCTGCCCATTGGGCGTCGCGCTCCAGCAGACGCCCCCGCTCGGCTGCCGAGTCCATCAGGGCTCCTCTCGCATGTTGACCTGGTGATTGGTTATTTCATGCCGGACACCTGCCGAGCGCCGTAATCCAGCGATTGCCACCATAATGCCAATTGCTTCAGCGATCGCCAGGCCCGCCGCAGAAGCCCGGAACAAGGTGCCACCGCTACCTGGCGGAAGGTGCGCCACGTGATCTGGTGAGACTACCAGGTAATGAAAGAGTCCACCAAGGACCAAACCAACGGTCATGGCGATCAGCAAGACGCAATTGGCAAGAAAGGGAGAGCCGAGGAGAAGCAACGCGATCAACGGTCCAGGGACGATGAGCCCGTACACTATTGCCGTCTGCGCGGGCGACAGGGCGACCCCGAGCACGCGATGAACCCAGCCGTGTGCAACGAGCAAGACGAGATTGACCACGGCGATGCCCGCCGAAGCTCGCCGCCTTGCGTACTCTAGGGCGTCTTCCACTGCCACAGTCCGGCGGAGGTCGCGGTTGGCAAGCGCTGGCCCGTCTGCCGCGCCACCATGGTGATCTGACCGCGGTGATGAGCTTCGTGCGCCACGAAGTAGGTCAGTACGTGCCCCACGTCGAGGGAGAGATTGCGCCAGACGTAGCCCTTGGATGGCGGGACCTGGCCCCCCGCGGCAAAGCCGAGCTCGAGAAGCGCTTCCATCCCCCTGCTGCTGCGTTTCAATGCGGCGACGAGTTGCCGAGGGGTGACATGACGGTGGTCGACGCGGGACGGGGTCGGAATGCCATGCTCCCGCCCGAGCGTCTTAATCCAGCTGCAGCGCGCGTTGTGGAGGTGGGCAGCTATCGCACGGATCGTGCGCCGCGAGCCCGGAACAGCGACATCCCAGAGCGTCGGTGGCAAGCCGTCGATCAGGTGGACCGTCACTCGGTTGTTGGTCCGCCACGCGGAGAGCAGGCTCGCCTGTAAATCGGGTGCAGGAGGCAACGCAACCTCCGTAACAAATTTCGCCGGGCCCTGACAGGCACATCTTATGGAGTCATGACCTCCCTCAACGGATCGCGCAAGGTGGACCACAGAAAGGGGAATAGCTGCTCCGCCGGCTCCCGCCGGCGGTCGATCCGCCCTACCGCGAGCCGGCCTTTGCCGTCGTCCTCCGGGTTGTCGGTCCGCAGTTTGAAGTTGTTGAAGAAGAAGCTTCCGATATGGCGGCCAATCTTGGCAAACAGGCCGCCGCCTCGCTTGTTGATGCCGATCTTGAAGTCGCGATACTGCGGAATCAGCCGCCCAGTCGCGTGGTCATCAACCACCCGCGCATCGAATGTGAGCCCCAGTGCCTCGCCGCGGCGCACCTTGGCGGGGGTGTTGACTGCAATGAATCGGTTGAAGTCAATCATCGGCATCGGCCCGAGATTGCCCCGGTACTTCATGCGAAACCGGTCTGCCAGGAGCGGAATCTCGAGGACGGTGGAGAAGCGGCCGTTCCCCATGAAACGGGCCGACCCCGTGAACACCATCGGTGTGGTGTCCGACATTCGACCGGGCACGTTCGACACATTGACGGCGGTGCCGTGGACGTGCTCGAAGGTGACGATGCCGGGTCGACGCCGCCACGGCTCGAGCTCGCCATAGACGATGGTTCCGTTGTCCGCTCGTACGGTATCAATTGCGACCCGCACGGCCAGCTGGCGCATGACCCGGTTCGGCATGCGCGCGGGCTCAGGCCGCGGATCGGGCTGAGGCTTGCGATCGACCAGCAGATCGAGCTTCGGCGTCGCCACGTCGATGGTGCGAATAGCGACGGTTCCGCTTCGCAGGAGCGCCCCGCAGTCCACTCCATGCGCAGTGATGGCGGCAATGCTGGCGCCGATTCGGGTGCGCCGCCACTTGTTGCGTTTGCGTTGCGCCGCCAGATCGAGCGTGGGGCGCACTTCGACGCTGTCTATTCGCAGCACTGAATCCGCCGCGCTCAGCTCGATCCTCGCAATATCGACGCTGGTCAGCGAATCCCAGACTCCGCTATATCCCTCCGCCCGAAGCCAAACGTTGCCGATCCGTACCGGAGTTCCCCCGCCGGCCGGCGGCCCAGCCGAGATTTCGTCAGCCCTAAGCGACAGCCGCGGCACGCGACGCGGCAGGCCGGGAGCACTGTCGAGCTCGATCGTCACCCGCGGCAGCTCGACGTGCGTAATCCGAATTCGTGACGCTGCCTTGGGAAGGGTGCCCTTGGACCACCATTCGAGTGTCGAGCTCTTTGGCGGCGAGCGGTCCGTCTCAGCCGGCGTATCGGCTGTAGCGCCGGCCGCAATTCGGCGATTCGAGGACTCCTCACGACCGGGCAAGCCCGGTGAGAGCCGGAGGCGGACGTCGTCGAGGTGGATCGTGCCGATCGACAGAGTGCGCCGAGGTCCGATAGGAGATGGAAGACCCAGCTTTTCGATATGAGTTCCACGCACAACCGCCGTCACCAATGGGAGCGGTGCCGCCCTCGACCGATTCCGGCTGGTGTCGGTCTCGAGTCGGATCCAGTCGAACGTCAGGTTGCGACTGGCGCGTTCATACGCGAAGGGGCCGAAGGTGAGGCGATATACGCTGTCGGACGTCTGGAGCACGCCGGCACTTGCCGCCGCAATCGCTTTCCGAATGAGGCGTTCCGGCATCTGAGAGAGCCACCACCATACGATGGCGGCAATAACAATCGCGCCGCCGCCCACAACCAAGCCAACGGCGGCCAGACGGGAACGACGCCGCAGGCTCATGCAGCCATGATAGGAAGAGGTCTCTGGTCCTGGCGGTGGGCAGATGGGAAGCCAGAGCGTGACGCGGCGCACGGTGGGGGTTAGCCGTTAACCGTTGGCCATAGCGGCTGCGCTCGTCGCGCCGAGGCACTGATCGGAAAAGCCCTAGCGGGCTTGCTGTTATATTGTTATATAACACCGATGCGACTCAATCTCGACCCCGCCTCACCCCTCCCGCTCTACCATCAGCTGGCCGAAGGGATCCGCTATCAGATCGCCACGGGCGTTCTCGAGCCGGGAGCCGCTCTCCCGTCCCTCCGCGATGCTGCGCGCCGCTGGGGCGTGAACCTCCATACGGTTCGGCACGCCTATGCTAGCCTGGCCACGGAAGGGCTGGTCCGGACTCAGGCGCCGCATGGCACCGTGGTCGTCGGCCGGCGCGCCGAGGCCGCTCAGGGAGCGCCCAAGCGAATCCACGCCGCCGGCCCCGACCGCTCGAGTCACGGCCGAAGCCGCTCAGGGTCGCAGGAAGCCAGAGAGGCGGACCGCTTCCTTCTTGACATGCTGCGGGAAGCTGCGAGCCGCTACGGACTCACGTCGAGTGAGGTCCGTCACCGGCTGGCCTTCCTCGGCGCCGCCGTGAGCGCCGCGCCACCGGTGTATGTGATCGAGTGTAGCGAAACGCAGGCAGCCGATCTTGCGCTGCAGGTGAGCGCCGACTGGCAGGCGAGCGCGCAAGGATGGAGCCTCGAGCGCCCGGGCGAGCCGCCGACCGGCGTGATTGTGGCGACCTACTTTCACTACAACGACATCCGTACGCGCTGGCCGGAACGATCCGCCTCCGTGCATTTCGTCGCGATCCATCCGGATCCTGCGCTCGCCCCTCGGCTCCAGCAGTTCGGACGCCGCGGAAGACGAACCCGGGTGGTGGTGTGCGAGCGAGACCACACCATGGCCGGCAATATCGCGGCGGATCTTCGCAGTGTGCTCCCCTCCGACCGATTCGAGCTTGTGCCGACCGTGGAGTCGTCTGTCGGCTCGGCGCTCGCGACTGCGGATCCGAACACTGCCGTTCTCTTTTCGCCTCGCGAATGGGGCTCTCTGCTCCCCGCTCAGCGGGCAGACCCAAGAGCGATCGAGATTCGCTACCTGATCGATCCCAAAGATCTGACCACACTCGGACAAGAGCTTGGTTGGGAGCCTCGCGAGCTGCCTTCGGCTCAACATGTGCCCGCTCGCCGCTCCCGTTCAGCTTCGATATGAGAGCCTTTCCCTCATGAGCGTTTTTTCCCCGAGCAACAGCAAGTCCGTGGCGCACTGGCTCCGGTGCGGTGCTCGCAATGGCGGTCTCTTGGTCGCGCTCGCCTGCTTTCTGCTCCTATCCCCTGCGACGGCGCAGCAGCCGGACTCACAATCGTCTCGTCCCCAGCCCCCGTTCGAGCGCGCCCAGGCCGCATTCATGAGCCACGACTTCGACGTCGCCGACTCGGCCTTTCGCGCCGTGTTGATCGGCGACACGGTTTCCGCGCATCGGCGCCAGGCAGCAATTGCTTTCGCTGCGATTGGATGGCGCGTGCGCGAAGATACCGCTTCGGCAGCGCGGGTGTTGCGCGACGCGGCTGCGACGTCGTGGGGGCGGTTTGATGCACTGGCCGAGCGATCACGGATGCTTCGCCTTTTGGGCGACTACGCCGGCGCACGCGAAGCAGCTGCGCAGGCGGGCACCGCCGCGACGACCGAGGCAGAGAGAGACGATGCCACAACGGCCTGGTCGGAAGCCGTGATTACGCCGCTCCTCCGTCAACGCCTTGGGCGGGCAGCGGCACCGCGCTGGGGCAACGGGCTGCCTGACCGAGCTTTCCCTGATTCGTCAGCACTCCACCAAGCCCTCGTCCGGCTGGACAGCATCGTGCAACGGTCGCCCGGGGGGCTCAATGCCGGTCGCCTCTTGATTCTCGCCGGCGTACTGGCCGACGATCCCGCCGCTGTGTTCGATGGGTGGCGCTCTTACTACCTGGTGGAGACCGGCGACACGCTGCACGCATTGCTCGCCGGCCCCCGTCGGGTACTCCGAGACGTCGCGAGCAGGCATTCCACAGGATCCGCCGCTGTCTCACGACAGCGGGCCACCTTGGCACGTGCCCTTCGGGACTCGCGGCTCTTTTCGGCGGCGGCAGTAGTCGCGCTCGCGCGCGACGCCGACGGAACCACCCTTGCATCCCGTGATGCCCGGGCACGTGAGACGGTGGTGTATGCCGGCTTTGTAGATTCGATCCGCGTTCTCACGGATCGTTACTATCGGGCAACAGCGCAGAAGCGGGGAAACCCGGAAATCTGGAAGGCGTCACTCGACTCCGCGGCACGGCGACTCTGGCCTCGCCTGCTCTGGACCGGCTCCGTTCCGAAGTTCACTAAGGAGCGATTCGAGGCGGAGCTCGACCGCCGATTCGGGACTCTGATCAACCTGGGCGAGACCGCGGGATATCAGGACCTGCACATGGGCCATCGGGTGCTCGACGATCGGCGGACCGTGGAGCAGTACGGTTACACCGGTCGAGTCCGTTTCGTGGCGCTCGATGCCATCGCGTCGAATGGGTTTCAGAGCTGGGCGTGGGATGGGAACGCGCAGCACGGCGGCTGGGCGACAAAGAACCTGATCGTCCAGGTACGTCCGGCGTACGCCGACGACCCGATGCTGGCCTGGCGACAGACCACGGACCCGAAGACCATCCATCGGCTGGCCGAGGAGCTCGGGGCCGACAGCGTTGCGGACATCGCGAAGGCGCAACGCACGCCGGTCGCGTATTTCCCGAGCGTTGAGGAGCGGCTCTCGCGCGACGGACGTCGCCTGTTACTCGATTCGCTGCGCAGCACGGGGCTTTCGGGCACCGAGCTCGAGTCAGCCTTCAAGCGGGAGTATGGCCGTGGCTTGGTGGAAAGCTCGATCTTCGCGCATGAGGGGCGGCACGCGATCGATAACAATCTGCCGACCAAGTTTAGACCGGCGGAGCTGGAGTATCGGGCCAAGCTGTCCGAGGTCGCCTTCGCGCCGCGACCCCGTCTCGCGCTCGGCGGTATCATCAGTGCCAATGCGGGAGATGGCACGCCGCACGGTCAGGCGAATCAGCGGGTGCTCGAGGGATTGGCAAGCTGGATGGAGACGCATGCGGTGGAGATTCGCGGGCTCGATCGCTCGGCGCCGTACCTGCCGCAGTTTCCGCTGCTGACTGACTCTCAGATCAAGGCCGCGTTTGCTGCGCAGGATCCATTTGCAGCGGATCGGAATCCCGCGCGGGACTCGGGGTTCAGTGCAGTAAAGGCTTCCCCGCCCGGAGGCGGCTCTCGATCTCAGCGACCGGCAGCGTCGCCACCTCCAGAATCCCATTGAGGCTTCGCGCCACCGGATTGGCGACGAAGACCCGAAACCGCTGGGCGCTCCTGTACAATTCGTCCGCTACGCGGGGCAACCCGAGCTGACCGGCGCGACCTTCGTCGGTCAGGCGATCGGTTGCCCCGGTGCGAAGACGCAGGGGTAGGTCCACGCCCAGCATCGACGAACGCGAAGGAAAGTCGAGCAGGAGCCCGCCACGCGGCAGCTCCAGCTCTGCAGCCAGGGCGTCCTCTACTCGCGCGGTCAGGTCTGCGTCGTCGCCCAGCCAAAGCTGTACCCCGGAAGGAACATCGCTGGCCGGCAGGTCGACTGCCCGCTTATACAGGCGGCGTGCCCGGATTGCGCCGGCAAGCTCTGTCCACTGGTTGTCGGCTCGATCGTTCGCCGGCCGAAGCAACAGCTCCATCAGCGCGTCGTCGGTCGCCTCGGAGATCGCCCCCATATCGATTGCCTTCTGCGCGACCGCGGCCCGCACCGCCCGCTTGAACATGCAGGTCGCCGAGCGGACTGCGTGGTGCCAGTACACGTTGCGATACATCTGGTACTTCGCGAAGAGCAGAGATTCGAGCGCGCTCACCCCCTTCTCATGGACACCGACCTCCAGTCGTCCGCCGCTCTCCACCAACGTGAGGGATGCCAGCAGGCGGTCCACGTCGACCTTCCCATACGGAACGCCGCACATGAAGGCGTCGCGACTCAGGTAGTCGATCTTGTCCAAATCGAGCGAGCCTGAGATCAAGCCTTGCAGCGGGCTTCGGCTTCGCTGCGTGATCAATGCACCGACCAGTTCGGGAAAGCCGTCGCCCATGTCGCGCAGCCGCAAGCCCAACTCTCCCTGGGCGAGCTTGGCGACGCCAAGCCCTTCGTGGTTCGGGAACCCGGCTTCCTCGAGCGCGTGCGAGAACGGATAGTGGCCGATGTCGTGCAGTAGCGCCGCCATCCGCACCGCCATCCGGTCCTGCTCGGGGACGCATGCCAGCTCGCCCCGCTCTTCGAGGGACGCCAGCGCCTTGCGAGTCAGATGATATGCACCCAGAGCATGCTCGAAGCGGGTGTGAGTCGCGCCGGGATAGACCAGGAAGGCGTGGCCGAGCTGTCGCACATAGCGGAGCCGTTGAACGGTGGGTGTGTCGAGCGCTGCGAGCGCGGCCCGGTCGAGCCGGATGTTGTCCCAGAGGGGGTCGCGAATGACTTCGAATTCAGGCGATAGAGCCATGCGCTTATGGAGTGCCGGAGAGCTCGTCTCGAACGAATGGAGGTCCTACGGGCGCTGCGGTTCGCTCAGTCCAGCCGAGCGGCGCGCCGTAGTTCGCAACCCCGGTCTAGATCCGAGGCCCGGCGGCGGCGGCGGACGCCGGCACCTCCGCCCGAAACTGCTCGAAGTTCTCCCGAAACATCGTCGCGAGCTTACGTGCCTGAGCGTCGTACGCAGCCGGATCGCTCCACGTCCGACGCGGATCCAGCAGATTGGCGGGTACGTCGGGAACGGAAACCGGTACTTCGAGTCCGAACACCGGATCCTGCTGGTAGCGAGCCCGGTCGAGCGCACCGGAGAGCGCCGCGCGGACCATTGCGCGGGTGTACGACAGCTTCATTCGTGAACCGGTTCCGAACGCGCCCCCGCTCCAGCCGGTGTTGACCAGCCAGACTCGGGCGCCGTGACCCCCGATCCGCTCGCCCAGCATCTTCGCGTAGACTCCCGGATGCAGCGGGAGGAAGGGCGCGCCGAAACAGGCGCTGAACGTCGCGGTCGGCTCGGTCACGCCCGCCTCGGTGCCGGCTACCTTCGCGGTGTAGCCGGACAGGAAGTGATACATCGCCTGGTCGGGTGTGAGCCGCGCGACCGGCGGCATGACGCCGAAGGCATCTGCCGTGAGGAACACGACGTTGACCGGATGACCGCCGCAACCGCCGGGGAGATGGTTACTGATGTAGTGGATCGGATAACAGGCGCGGGTGTTTTCGGTGATCCGGTCGCAGTCGTAATCCACCGATCGAGTTGCGGGATCGAGCACGACATTTTCGAGGACGGTGCCAAACGTCCGGGTGGCGTTGTAGATCTCCGGCTCGGTGTCGGGTCGCAGTCTGATGACCTTGGCGTAGCATCCGCCTTCGAAGTTGAACACACCGTTGTCGCTCCAGCCGTGCTCGTCGTCGCCGATCAGGCTGCGTGACGGATCGGCCGAGAGCGTGGTCTTGCCGGTGCCCGAGAGACCGAAGAAGATCGCGGTGTCGTGATCCGGCCCCACATTGGCGGAGCAATGCATGGGGAGCACGCCCTGCTGCGGGAGCAAATAGTTGAGCACCGTGAAGATCGACTTCTTCATCTCCCCAGCGTACCGGGTGCCGCCTATCAGCACGAGGCGCTTGGCGAGACTGATCGCGACGAACGTTCCGGTTCGGGTGCCGTGTCGTCCGGGATCCGCCTGGAACTCCGGCGCATGAAGCACGGTGAACCCGGGCTGGAACTGGGCGAGGTCTGCGGGCTGGGGACGGATGAACATGTGCCGCACGAACAGGGCATGCCACGCGCTCGGCGTTATGAAGCGGACCGAGAGCCGATAGGCCAGCTCCGCGCCGCCGAACAGATCCTGGACGAATAGCTCGCGGGTGTCGAGAAAGGCGCGAACGTCGGAGTGCAGTCGATCGAAGGCGCGCCCATCCATCCGGGCGTTCTTGTCCCACCAGATCTCGGCTTCCGAGTCCGGTTCCGCGACCACGAATTTGTCCTTGGCCGAGCGACCTGTTTTCGGCGTGGTCACCGCCGCAAACGCGCCATGATCGGTGACGACGCCTTCTTCCCGCCGGAGCGCGTACTCGATCAGTCTCGGAACGGTGAGATTCGGGAGGATGCGTTCGGGGTTGAGCCCATGTTCTTCGAGGGTAAGCGTTTCCCGCTGGACGAATCTCGCCTGAACCGTCATATCTCCCACTGCGCGCTGGGGCGCGATCGAGGTCACATCAGCGGCGCGGGCGCCGCAGAGTCAGGAAAGATCGACTCGCAACGCCGCCTAGGCAACCGACCGAACCCGGCGGGCGGTTTTGCAGTAGGCTCGGAGCCGCCGCAGCATCTTGCGATCCATCTTGTTGCCGTCGTTACCCTTGGGAGTCTCGAGGATCTTGATCACGCGGGAAAAACGGGCATCGGTCATGAGACGCCGAAAAGGCTCGCGACCCAGGGTGCCCTCCGCGATCAGCTCGTGCCGGTCGCGGCGCGCACCGAGGGCGGTTTTTGAGTCGTTGAGGTGAATGCAGTACAGGCGCCGAAGTCCGATGATTCGGTCCCACTGGTCCCATACACCGTCGAAGTCGCGGACCAGGTCATATCCGCTGGCATAGAGATGACAAGTATCGGCGCAGAACCCGATTCGCCGGCGGAGCGGGGCAGGGATCCGAGCGCGCAGATCGGCCAATTCCTCGAACCTGGCCCCGAGCGCCGTGCCGGTTCCGGCTGTGGTCTCGAGCAGAACCATGACCCGGCCCGGGACTGCCTGCAGGCACAGGGCGTAGGCCTCCGCGTTGCGCTTCAGGCCTAAGTCACGGTCATCAATGTAGTTGCCCGGGTGCGACACCAGGTAGCGGATGCCCAGGGCTGTACAGCGCTCGAGCTCGGCCTTGAAAGCCCCGATGGATCGCAGACTTACCAGCGGATCCGGCGAGGCGAGATTAATAAGGTACGAATCGTGCGCGACGACACCCCGTAACCCCGATCTCGATACCTCACGCCGAAACGCAGCGCAGGTCCCGGCCGAGAGGGCCGGCTCCCGCCACTGGTTCGGCGTCTTTGTGAAAACCTGGATCGCGGTAGCGCCGATGGCGAGGCCGCGCGCCGGGGCTGTGTCCACGCCACCCTGGATGGAGACGTGAGCGCCCAGCCGTTCCGGTTGGACAGACGATCGATGCATTGCCACTCCTCAAGACCGTGACCGAGCTCCTGCCGGAAAATGGCGGGGATCGGCCCCGAGTCCTCCTTGTCGGGGACGTCTCGGCGCGTCCGTACGGGATGGAGCGCGCGCTCAGCCGCGCCGGCTTCCATGTGATCGAGGCTGCGGCTCCGGCGCAAGGCCCACCCGAACTCGCCGCAAAGCCGGACGTAGCCGTCGTTACGGCCGGCGAAGCGGACGGATCGCTGGCCATGCTGGTGCAGGCGCTCCAAGCTGCCTGGGGCGGCCAGGTGCCCCTGGTTGCTGTGCTCGGCTCGCCTGATCGAGAAGGGCCCACTCGCGCGCTGGGATTCGGCGCGGACGACGCGCTTGCGTCACCGCTCCACCTGCCGGAGCTGTGCGCACGTGTCGAGACTCGGGCACGTCGCCGAGCGGGCGATCGCGTAGCCGGCAACGGTCGCGTCCAGGACCTGTTGCTCGATTTGGTGGAGCACGCCTGGATTGATCGGCGACTTGCTGAGATTCTCGACGTGATGGTGGACCGGGTAGGGCGGACGCTCCCGCGGTGGGAGGCGGCGTTCGTGCTCGCGACCGAATCGGTCGGTGCGGCCCGGATCATAGCGGGCAGCCGGGGTATGTCGTCTCGAGATGTTCGACTCGACATCGAGCGCTACCCTGAGCTGGCCGAAGCGCTGCGTACGGGAAGGCCGGTCGTCATTTCCGATGTGCAGAACGACCCCTTGTTCGAGGCCGCACGGAGGCGCTGGGGGTACGAAGGCACGGGCGTCCCGGTCCGTGCTGTCGCTGCCATGCCGATGACGATCGCCGACCGCCTGGTCGGCGTGCTGCTCCTCCGCACGCAGGACGCCAGCGCTCGACTCAGCGTTACCGAGGAGCTGTTCGCGATGCAAGTTGCGCGTGTGGCGGCACGACTCGTCGACGCGGATGCACGCGCGCTGATCGTGTCGAACGGCTCCCAAGCGACCGACGCGCTTACGGGTCTTCCCACCACCGATGTGCTCGATCGAAAGATCCGGGACGAGGCGGAGCGGGCGAAGCGGTATGCGCTTTCGTTCAGCCTGATACTGCTGGACGTGGATCACCAGAATGCGCTGAACAACCGATTAGGCCGACCGAGCGGGGACCGGCTGCTGGCTGAGCTGGGGCGGACACTGCAAGCGGAGATCCGGGCCTCGGATTTCGTCGCGCGCTACGGTGGCGACGAGTTCGCGCTTGTGCTGGCCGAGACCGGCGCGTACGGGGCAAGAGAGCTGGTTCATCGATTGCGGGCGCGACTCAACGTGGAGTCGTTCGCGGGACTCCCGCCCGGCGAGCGTCCACGAATGGCGGCGGGCATTGTGGCATACCCACATCCGGCCATCGAGCAGACGGACGACCTGCTGGTCTTGCTGGAGGCGGCGCTCAGACTCGGGAAGGCGCAAGCGGAGGAGAGGATCGGCGTGGCGGAATAAGGCGGCCGGCGCCTCCCCATTTCCCCATTCGCCTTTCTCCCTTTCCTCGCCTTTTGTTACTGCTTTTTCGCCGCCTTTTTCAGCCAATCTGCCGGATCGAGCGCGATCTGGTTCTCTCCCCGAATCTCGAAATGCAGGTGCGGTCCATAGTCCGAGCTCAGTCCGCCCACCGTGCCGATCACCTGCGCCTTGTTCACCGCATCATTCAGCTTGACCGACGCCGACTGGAGGTGCGCGTAGACCGAGTAATAGCCGTTGCCGTGCTCGACCAGAATGGTGAGACCGTACGTCCCGAACTGACCCACCAACCGTACCCGACCGGCTTCGACTGCCTTGACCGGTGTGCCCGCCGCGGCAGCGATCCCGATCCCGTTCCAGCGAATCACTCCCCCGCTTGGCAGCGTGTCACGGCCGAAGCGATAGACGATTGTTCCGTCCACAGGCCAGTCCAGCTTGCCAATGTCGGCCGTCGTGATGGAGCCGGGACCTGCAATAGGTCCGAGCCCGGCGCCACCGCGGACTTTCGCTTCGCGCCGCGCTCGCTCGAGCGCGGCCAGCACGTCAGTCAGCCGGGCCTCGTCGCGCTCCAGTGCGGACAGCTTCTGTTCCGTCGCCTGGGCTGAACGCTTGAGCTGGGCAAGACGCCTGGCGCGCTCGTTGGCCAGTTCACCGTAGCGCTCGTACTCAGCTTCGCGCTCCTGCCTCCGGCGATCCAGCTCACCACGGACGCGTAGTATGTCGTTCCGCTGCACCACGACCCGATTCCGAAGCTTCTCGACATCTTGGACCAGCGCCCGATCCTGGCGGCTGGTGAGATAGAGATACTTGTAGCGGGAAAGCAGGTCGCCGAAAGACTCGGCTGTGAGCAGTACCTGGAACGCGTAGAGCGCGCCGCGCTTGTAGATGTCCATCAGCCGCCGCTCCAGAATCGCACGCCGCTCGGCCAGGTTGTCTTCGGCCAGGATCAACTCCGCGCTCGCGTGATCCAATTGCCCGGCGAGCCCGCCGATCTGTCGTTCGATCTCGTTCACGATCCGCTGAGTGGATTCCTTCTGTCGTTCCAGGTTGGTCAGCTCGTCGTTGACGTCGTGGACCTGTCCCTGGAGTCGCGCCCGCTGCTGCTGCAGCCTATCGCGCTCGGCCTTGATCTCTTCCAGGCGTCGCTGACTCTCTTCGAGCTGTTTAGTGACGCTGTGTTGAGCGGATAGAGCGGGAGGAAAGGAGAAGAGGAAGAAAAGGAGAAACGGGGAAAGGGGGAAGGGGAACCGCAACGACGGGCGCCGCCGTCTCCCTTTTCCCTCTTTCTCCCCTTCTCCCTTTCCCCGCATGTCACACCTTTCTCAAATGCCGACCCACGCTCACCAGGCTGCCGAACAGGCCGAGAAGCACGCCAAAGACCACCAGCATGGCCATCTGTTCCGGTCCGAAGAAGATCAGGCCGCCGAGCGTGCCCAGGTTGCTGTCGCGAAACAATCGGAAGCCGGCATAGCACAGAGCGAGCGATAGCAGTCCGCCGAGCAGGCCCTTGAGCGCGCCTTCGAGCAGGAAGGGGCTTCGAATGAATCGATTCGTTGCTCCTACCAGGCGCATGATGCTGATCTCGCGGGCCCGCTGCATGATCGTCAGCCGAATGGTCACGCCGATGATCACGACCGCGACCGCCGCGAACGCTGCGCCGATGACCAGGCCGACAATGCCGGCCAGGTTCCTCAGCTTGTCGAGTCGTTCAACCCAGTCGCGGCCGTAGCGGATGTCTTCTACAAAGCTGAAGCCCTCCAGCCGCTTCGCGACTCGCTCAGCGGCCGCAGCGTTGCGATATCCGTCCTTGAGCCGGATCTCGAACGAGGCTGGCAGCGGATTGACCGACAGATCGCGGTAGGCATCGCGGAACTCGACCAGCTCTTTCCGTGCGCGGGCCAGCGCCTGTTCCTCGGTGATGTAATCCACCGCTTGGACTTCGGGAAAGACGGCGATGTCCTGGGAGGCGAGTGTAATGGTCTCGGGCGGCGTGCCCCGCAGGACGAATGCGACGATCTCCACTCGCTCCTCGAGTCCCTTGAGGGCCTCGCGGAGATTGACCGCGACCAGCAGAAAAAGACCAAGAGTGAAGAGCGAGAACGCGATCGTCGTGACCGAAAGGCCCGAGAGCAGGGGAGCCCGCCTGAACGAAAGCAGCGCCTCGCGAAACAAAAGTCTCACGAGGTGGCTTCCTCGGAAGACTCGTCCTCCGCGCTGTCGTAGACGACGGCACCGTCACGCATCTCGATCGTGCGGTAGGGTGCCTGGCGGACCAGGTCGAGATCGTGTGTGGCCATGACGATGACCGTGCCGCCGGCGTTGATCTCTCGCAGCAGCTGGAAGACGCCGCGGGTCGCCCGCTCGTCGAGATTGCCGGTCGGCTCGTCAGCCAGGAGAATGGCCGGATCGTTGACCAGCGCCCGTGCGATCGCCACTCGCTGCTGCTCGCCGCCGGACAGCTCGCGCGGATACGCCCGGCCTTTGGCCGCAAGCCCGACCTGGGTAAGCACCCGCATCACACGGGCGGGAATCGTATCGCGCCGTGCTCCGGTCACCTCCAGTGCAAAGGCGACGTTCTCGGACGCGGTCCGATCTTCCAGCAGCCGGAAGTCCTGAAACACGATACCGAGCCGGCGGCGCAGTCGAGGAATGTCGCCGCTGCCGATCGACGACACGGCGAAGCCGGAGACCCGTACATCACCCTGGCTCGGACGCTGCTCGGCGAAAAGCAGCTTCATGATGGTGGACTTGCCGGCGCCGCTGTGACCGGTCAGAAACACGAACTCGCCCTTGGAGACGTGGAAGGTGACGTCCTTCAGAGCGAGAGCGCCGTTGGGGTAGGACTTGAAGACGTTGTGGAAGCGGATCACAGGTGGGAAAGATAAGTAATGAGGGCATGAGCTTGTAGCTATCAGCTATCAGAGATGCTGGGCCAGGAATCGGCTTCGAGCTAGCTTCGGATCAGCTGATAGATCCTACCTTCCCGCCTGCTCCAAGTCCGCGATAATGTCACCCGCATCTTCGATCCCGCAGCTCAGTCGCACAAACCCATCGGGAAATCCCAGCGTTGCCCGCTGCTCCGGCGAGAGATGCACGTGCGACGTGAGGCGTGGCTCCGAGATCAGGCTCTCCACTCCCGCGAGGCTCGGCGCATGGATTACCACGCGCAAGCGGGCAAGGAAGCGCTCGGCCGCGGGTGCGCCGCCGGCTAGTTGGAGCCCTATCATTCCACCAAATCCGCCGAGCACTCGCGCGGCGATTGCGTGATCGGGATGGGCGCGGAGGCCGGGGTAATGCACCTTCTCGATCCACTTCTGCTTGGCCGCCCACTGGGCGACCGCGAGTCCATTGGCGTTGTGGCGCTCGACTCGAACTGCGAGGGTTCTGAGTCCGCGATCGAGCAACCAGGCCGCGAAGGGGTCGATGGCTTGCCCCCACAGCCGCATCAGCCGGCTGACTTCGTCGACGAACGAGGCGGAGCCGGCGACTGCGCCCGCGATCGCATCACTGTGCCCGTTGAGGTACTTGGTGGCGCTGGTGATGACGACGTCGGCCCCGTGCTCGAGCGGCCGAAAGTTGATCGGGCTGGCGAAAGTGCCGTCCACCAGCAGTGCCAACCCGAACTCCTTGGCAATCTTGAGAATCGGCTGGAGATCAACCACCCGGATCAGCGGATTGGTGGGCGTTTCTACGAAGATGGCCCGGGTCTCTTTACGGACGCTCTTACGCCACAGCCTCGGCTCGTCCGGGCTTATATAGGTGATTCCGATCCCGAACCGGGCCAGCTCTTCGTCGAAGAGTCGTTGCGTTCCGCCGTAGATCCAGCGCGATGAGATGAGGTGGTCACCCGGGCGAAGCATCGCGAGATGCGCAAGCGCCGTGGCGGCCATTCCGCTTGCCACCATGACTGCGGCTTCCGCACCCTCGAGAGCAGCGTACTTCTGGGCGACCGCGAGTTGGGTAGGAGTGTTGCCGTCGCCGGCGTAGAGAACAGGCTCGTCGGAGCCGACGGGATTGACGTAGGTGGAGCTTTGGACGATCGCGGGCGCAACTGGAGACCACTCGGCCCGGCGATGGATCACTCCATGAACGGCGGTGGTTGAGAGTCCTCGCTGACCGCTCACGAAACGTTCACGACGTGATACACCCCGCCGATCGGCTGTGCGATTCGGTGACCGGCGAGGTCGTCGAGCGCAAAGGCGGCCCGCTCAACCGGCCAGGTCATGCGGCCCGCGAGACCCAATACGTCAGTTGAACCGCGCCGGCGCAGATCCGCGAACGCCTCACGGGCGTCAACGCTGATCCAGCCAAGCACGTCGGGCGCATCGGTGCCCCTGAAGCAAGCGGCCACCGCGAGATGATGGTGCGCCAGCACGTGCTCCAATGCCTCGCGCTGCTCTTCTCTGACACCCGTGAGCACCAGTACCCGATCGCCGCTGGCAGCGGCGAGCAGCAGCTTGGCAACGATCTCGTCGGCGCAACTCATGTCGAGGCAGTCGACACCGGAAAAATCGAGCAGCGTGGTATGACCCCCGCCGGTTGCCAGTGTCGCTTCGATCCTGCCGCGGACCGCGATTCCCGTGGCGCGGGTGACCAGGTTGCGGTACGGGGTTGCCACCGCTTCCTGCAGGACGTGATGCAGGCTGATCGTCTGAACCATCAGGGCTCCGCGTTCTGGGCGGGAATGGTGACCTGCACCTGGGCTCCAGGGAAATAAGGAAGGTGATCAACTAGCGGCACGTCGTCGTCCCATGCCGGCACGATGGCGAGACGTGCGGTACCGCTTCTGATGCTGATCTTGCCCTGCCACCGTGACAAGTATCGCTTGATGCCCGCCAGTCCCTGTCCTCGTCCGGGGTCGCGAAAGCGGCTGACGTTCTGAATCAGAGCGGCTTCGAGCGCGCTGCCGTCGCCCCAACGGTCTCCAAAGCGGCGAGCCTGTGTGCTTTCGAGGGAGCGTCTGAACCCGACGCCGGCGTCGCTCACTGCGATCACGACAACCCGACGACCGAGCCGACGGCGAAAGGTATACGCTTGTACCGCCACCCAGCCACTGGTGCCCGCGTGCTCAACAATATTCTGACATGCCTCCGAAAGCGCCATGGCAAATCCCATGGTTGCCTTGGCCTCGATGCCGAGCTCGCCGGTCAGAATTCGTGCCGCATTCTCCTGAATCTTGCCGACGATCTCATGAATGTCTTCGGACGCGCGAATGGGCGTCACGTCCAGCAACACGTCCGACGGTCCCGTGGCAGCGGCTCGGGGGACCTTGCCGTGCACTTCGAACAACTCGGCCGCGTGGGCGAAGAAGCCGGTCCGGGTCCAGTAGCGCCTCACTTCGTCGCTGGCCGGCACCGTCAACAGCGGGCGCTCTTTACGTGCCTCCGACAATGCCTGGCCGGCCGTGAGAAGCCCGACCAGTCCGTAAGGCGAGGCCCATTGGGTCGCGCGAGCGTCCAGGAGCACGCGCTCCTCGGGCGGCCAGGTATCGAAGCCCGCGGCGAACTGATCGAAGCTTCGATCGTCGAAGTGGGCCGGAACCTCGACGACCCGAGTCACGCGGTGACCAGCTCACCGCGCAGAAATCGCGAGAGCCCGCCCGCTCCGCGGAACGTGGCGTTCCGAGCCGCGAGCCGGTTCGCCTCGCGCAACGCGGCTTCCACATCCTCCCCCGCCAGCAGTCGGGAGCACAGGACCGCGCCGAACACATCGCCGCAGCCGGTGGGGTCGAGCGCATCCACGGCGGGCGCAGGGATGAGAGCCGTACGCGCGGGGGAAGAGGGGAAAGGGGGAAGGGGGGAAAGAGACCTCCCTTTCTCCCAGCGGTCGAATCCGGCAGTCGCGACGTAGGCCGCCCCCCGCGGCCCCAGCGTCACCGCAAGAAGCGACACGCCCGCGCCGAGCACCTGCGCAGCCATGCCCATTGGATCCGGCGATAGCTGCCGCATCTCATCCTCGTTCACCTGCACCACGTCGAAACAGGCGAACCAGTCAGTTGCGTCCGGCAGGGGGCGCAGCACTCTGATGCCGTCCTGCTGCATGCCGAGAAACAGGCTATGCACGTCAGCGTAAATCGGTCCCTGAAACCCGTGCCGCAGCGCCTGCGCCGTGCCCAGACACATTTCGAAGCCGGAGATGAAGTTCAGGTAAACGGCATCGAGATCCCGCACCATGGGGCCGAGCTCGGGCCAGGTCCACGCGGGGACACCCCCCGACATCCGCTCGCAGCGGCGGTCGGCCGATTCGTAGTACAGCACTACGCGATTGTTGGGTACCGGCACTTCGACAAACCGGGCGCCCGGCGCCACTCGGCGGAGCGAGCGCAGAAACTCGCCGGCTTGCGGTGCGAGATCGCGGCCCACCTTGATGAGTGGCACGATCTCCCAATCGTCCGGTAGCGCTGCGTCCAGGCCGCCCAAAGCGTACGCGATGCCGCCCCATTCCTCGACCGGCGGCGCCGCCGGATCGCGCCCGTGAATTTCGTCCCACACGAGGGAGCCCACCACCCCAACCTTCTTCAAGCGCGAGCGCCCCTCTGATCGAGGAAGGTTCGAGCCGCGCCATAGACCCCGGCGCTGCCGATCAGCTCCGCCGGCACGATCCGGCATACCGCAACCGCAGGCTTGAATGCGCGTTTGGCCACTTCGCGCCGGAGCGGAGCGAACAAATGCTCGCCGGCGTAGGTCACTCCGCCGAAGACGACCACGATTTCGGGATTGAAGATGTTGATCATGTTGGCGATACCGGCGCCGAGAAACTTCGCGGTGTCGCCCACGACCTCCTCGGCCAGCTCGTCGCCGTCGTGGGCGGCCTGGTACACCGTTTGGGCCGTGATTTTCCCTAACGTCCCGTTCACGTATTCGGGGAGGCGGCTCGGCTGACCTGCTTCGATCGCTTCGACCGCGCGCAGTGCAATCGCCGGTCCCGAGGCATAGGCCTCGAGGCAGCCATAGTTGCCGCACTTGCAGCGTCGCCCGTTCACTTCGACCGTAGTATGGCCGATCTCGCCGGCGGAATCGGATGAGCCGCGGTAGAGACGTCCGTCGAGAACAATCCCGCCGCCGATGCCGGTACCGATGGTAATCCCGATCACATTGCGCGCGCCTCGGGCCGCCCCGATCCAGCACTCGCCGAGCACGGCGCAGTTCGCGTCGTTGTCGATCGCGGTCGGGAGCGAAATTCCCTGTTGCACCAGGTCGCGCAACGGGAGATTGACCCATCCCAGATTGGGTGTGAGCAGAACGACGCCGCGCTTGGTATCGAGCGGTCCCGGCGCGCCGACTCCGGCGCCGACGAACTCGGCCTTGGGGATCGCCCGCCGGGTTTCCGCCATGACCTCGTGAGCCGTCGTGACCATCCGCCGGAGCACCGAGTCGGACCCCTCCTCCGGGCGGGTAGGCTCGCTCTTGAGGGCGTGAAGAGTAGAGCCGTCGGCCGCGACTGCACCGACGACCAGGTTGGTGCCCCCGACGTCAACGCCCAGGACGAATCGCACGACGCTCCTCCGCTCGACGGACGACGGTGCGCCGGTCGATCATTCCACCTGGAGCACCGCGAGAAAGGCCTCCTGCGGGATCTCGACCGCGCCGATCTGCTTCATTCGCTTCTTACCCTCTTTCTGTTTCTCCAGAAGCTTGCGCTTGCGGGTGACATCGCCGCCGTAACACTTGGCGAGCACGTCTTTTCGGAAGGCCGAGATAGTCTCCCTAGCGATAATCTTGTTGCCGATCGCCGCCTGAATTGCCACCTGGTAAAGCTGCCGCGGGATCAGCTCCTTGAGCTTCTCCGCTACCTTACGCCCGTATTCGAAAGCCTTGTCGCGGTGAATGATCACGCTGAAGGCGTCGATCGGATCGCCGTTGATCAACATGTCGAGCTTGACTAGGTCTGACTCGCGGTACCCGGCCATCTCATAGTCGAGGGAGGCGTACCCTCGGGAGAGTGACTTCAGCTTGTCGTAGAAGTCGAGCACGATCTCGCCGAGCGGAAAATGGAAGTCGAACTCCACCCGCGTCGTGTCGAGATAGTGCATTCCATTGTAGATGCCGCGGCGATCCTGCCCCAGCTTCATGATCCCTCCGATGTAATCGGCCGGGGCCATGATACGGGCCTTCACGTAGGGCTCCTCGATCCGTTCGATTTCCGCGGGGTCGGGGAGGTTGGTTGGGTTTTCGAGGACCATCATCGCGCCGTCGGTTCGGTACACGTGGTACTCCACCGTCGGTACCGTCGTTATGAGATCGAGGTCGAACTCACGCTCGAGCCGCTCTTGCACGATCTCCATGTGCAGCAGACCGAGGAAGCCGCAGCGAAACCCAAATCCCAGGGCGGTCGATGACTCAGGCTCGTAGTGCAGGGAGGCGTCGTTCAGTACGAGCTTCTCCAGCGCGTCGCGGAGTGGCTCGTACTGCTCGGAGTCGGTCGGGTAGAGGCCCGCGAAGACCATGGATTTGACGTCGCGATAGCCGGGAAGCAGCTCAGTGGCACGCTCGTGTGCATCGAGGATCGTGTCTCCCACTCGGCTGTCGCGCACGTTGCGGAGACTGGCCACCACGTACCCCACCTCGCCGGCCTCGAGCAGATCGGTGCGCCGCTGTCCGAGCTGGAGATAGCCCACTTCGTCGACGTGGTAGACGTCATCCGGATGTGAGCCGAACGCGATCTCCATCCCCTCCCGCAGCACGCCGTCCACCACCCGAACACTGGGGATCGCCCCGCGGTACTTGTCGTAATAGGAATCGAAGATGAGCGCGCGAAGCGGGGCGTCTTCCAGGCCGTGCGGGGCCGGCACCCGATGCACGATCGACTCCAGGAGGTCCGGGATCCCGGTGCCTTCCTTGGCCGACACCGCGAGAATCTCCTCCCGCTTCGAGCCGATCAGATCCATGATCTCCTTCGCTCGGCGCTCGGGCTCCGCTCCAGGCAGATCGATCTTGTTCAGAACCGGGATGATCTCGAGCCCGGCATCCATGGCGAGGAAGAGGTTGGAGAGCGTCTGTGCCTGAATCCCCTGGGACGCGTCCACCACGAGGATCGCCCCTTCACATGCGGCGAGCGACCGCGAAACCTCATACGTGAAATCCACGTGCCCCGGCGTGTCGATCAGGTTGAGCTCGTACTCGGTGCCATCCCGCCCCTGATAGGTCATCCGCACCGCGTTCAGCTTGATCGTGATGCCGCGCTCGCGCTCGAGGTCCATCGTGTCGAGCAGCTGCTCCCGCATCAGGCGCTTCTCGACAGTGTTGGTGGCCTCGATAAGCCGGTCCGCCAGCGTCGATTTGCCGTGATCGATGTGGGCGACGATGCAGAAGTTGCGGATGCGGGACTGGGACATGGCGGGAAAATAGTCGAGAGCGGGCGGCAGCGGACGGGCAGGCGTGATCAGGCGGGAGCGGAACCGAGCATGTGTTGTATTACTCTTATGCCGTGACGACCCACGAGCCCGCCTCCGCCCGTTCCCGTCCGCCTCCGCCTGCTGCCGCGGGTCGTCCTTCCCCCGCTCCCCGCGCTTCTGCCGCCGATCTCGGCATGCTGTTGGTGTGCCTGATCTGGGGCACAAACTTCAGCGTGATGAAGGGCGCCTTCAGTTATCTCTCCCCCTTCGCCTTCAGCGCGGTGCGGTTCACCATCTCGAGCCTGCTGCTGTACGGGTTGCTGCGCTGGCGATTGGGTCGCGTCAGCGTTCCGCCCGGCCTGGGTTGGCGAATGATCTGGATGGGCGTGCTGGGCAATACCCTCTACCAGATCGCGTTTACGCTGTCGCTCGTGTGGGGCACGGCTACCAACTCCGCGCTGATCCTTTCCACTATCCCGGCGATGGTGACTACGCTCGCCGGCCTTCGTCGCATCGAGCCCGTAACCACACGCATGTGGGTTGGGACTGCGGTGGCGACCGTTGGCGTGGGCCTTGTCGTCCTCGCTGGGGGGGTGGACTTCGGTGCGGGGACACTGCGCGGCGATGCCTGTGCCGTCGCCGCGACGCTTTGCTGGGCGCTCTATACGATCGAGCTCCGGAGGCTTCCCCCCACGATGCCGCCGCTTCAAACCACCGCACTCACCACGTTCACGGGAACGCCCGGTCTCGTCGCCGCAGGAGCGATGGAACTGGTGGCGATCGACTGGCGGCGGGTGCCAGGTCCCGCGTGGGGAGCCCTGGCGTATTCCTCACTGCTCTCGCTCATCGTCGCCTACATGATCTGGAACGCGAGCGTCCAGAAAGTGGGAAGCAGCCGGACCGCGATCTACATGTGCGTAACACCGCTCGTCGCCGCGATCGTCGCCTGGCTCACGCTGGGAGAACGGCTGGTTCCGCTGCAGGGCGCCGGCGCCGTGCTGATCGTGACCGGTGTCCTGCTGACTCGAAAAGCGTGAACGCCGCTTATCGTTTACGTTTTTTCAATGAGCGAATCCCTCCCGGAGTTCCAAGCCTTCCGCTCCCGAATGAACGACGCCGTCCTCGGAGCCGGAAACCTTACCATCAATCGGTTCTTCGCGCTGGATCACCGCGCCTATGAGCCAGGTGTCCTTGGTACCAAGACCAAGGAGATGCTCGGATTGGTCTCCTCGTTAGTGCTTCGCTGTGACGACTGTATCACGTACCATGTCGTGCGCTGCGCAGAGGAAGGGGTCACCGACGCCGAGTTTCAAGAGGTCTTTGCAGTGGGACTGGTGGTGGGCGGAAGTATCGTCATCCCTCACCTGCGCAGAGCTGTGGCGAGGCTGGAAGAAGTTAGAAAAGCGTGAACGGTGAACGGGAACCGCGGCTCACCCCGAGCCCCCCGTTCACCGTTCACGCAGTTACTGTTCTACAATCTCCTTGTAGCTCTCCGGCTTCCACTTCGGTCGATCCGGCGCGTTCCCGATATCCTCACCCAAATAGAAAAGCAGTCGTGCGATCCGAGCTTCTTTCTCAGAGTTGATCTTGTCCGGCGAATCCGACGGACGGTGGTAGTCGGGGTGCACGCCGTTGAAGAAGAAGAGGATGGGGACGCCCTTGCGGGCGAAGTTGTAATGGTCCGAGCGGAAGTAGAAGCGCTCCTCCGGCCAGCGATCGTCGATGGCCGTCATGCCCAGGTCGGGGTGCTCGGCATTTACCCGGTTCAGAGTCGCGCCGAGATCGGAATGCTCCTTCCCGATGGCGACGATGCTGTCGGGCCAGTTGCGGCCTACCATGTCGATGTTTATGTCCGCCACGATCTGGTTGATCGGAACCGGCGGGTGCTCGGAGAAGTAGCGGCTCCCCCAGAGCCCTTTCTCCTCGCCGCTAACGGTGAGAAACAACAGCGACCGCTTGGGGCGCGCATCCGGGCGACCAAAGGCGGACGCTAACTCGATGACCGCCGCCGTGCCGGAAGCATCGTCGTCCGCACCATTGTTGATACTGTCGGGCTGCCCCGGCGAAATGCCGATATGATCCATGTGGGCAGAGAATAACACGTATTCCTGCTTGAGCTTGGGATCCCTACCCTCGATCATGCCCACGGTGTTGGGAGCGCTGTGGCGTGAGGTGACCACTTCCTTGAGAGCGATGGTCGCGGTGAGCTTCGGAAGGTTGCGAATCACCGGCTTAGTCGTTGCTCTGAGAGCGACGGGATCCAGGCCCGCCGCTGCCAGGACCCGGCGCACGGCGCCCTCGCGCACTTCGACAACTGCGGGTCGCGTGAGACCGAGATCGATCGCTGTGCGGTCGCGTCGCTGCGCGCTGAGGCGCGGGGCATAGACCGCCGAGTCGACGTCGGCGAGCAAAATGATGGCCCTGGCACCGGCCAGGTACAGCGCGCGGGCCGCCTGTTCCAGCTCGGGCTTTTGCGGATCGCTGACCAGCAGGACGATTCGTCCGGTGGCACCCGCTCCCGTTGCTGCGTCCGCAGTGATCGCCCCACCCAACAGCAGAACTTCTCCCCCCACCTGACCTTCCGGCACGCTCCCCTGTACAAATCGTGCGGCTGCAGCCAGCGAGGCCCGCGCTTCCGTACTGCCGCTTCGAAGCGTGACGCTCGACCCGCCGGCATCGATGTGCCTGCGTGTAATCGGATAGCGCTGGAACCAGGTTCCGCTGTCCCCCGCAGGCTTGAGCCCCGCGGCCTTGAACTGGCTCGCCACGTATTGTGCTGTCGCCTCGAGCCCATGACTCGGCGTATCGCGACCGAGCATCGAGTCGTCCGCGATCACCTTGATGTGCCTGATGACGTCGTGATCCGTAATCGTCTCAGCGGCCGCCGATGCCGGGCGCGGGGCCTGGCAGAATGCGGGAGAAAGGGGAAAGGCAAGAAAGGGGGTGAACGAGAGGAGCAGAGCCGCAGCCTTTGTCATGTCCGTTCCGTGATCGGGCGATAGGATCGCTACGGCGAGAACCAGCCGGCTGTTTCAACCGGTCGGTTTAGTGATCCGAACCCTGCGTCTTGTCATCAGGCCTTCGGCGACGAAGTTCCGGCTCGCCGGTAGTCTGCGTGGCCGCAGGCGAAATCTTCCGGTCCTGTGCTGGAGCTTTACGAGTGGGTACGGGAATCGGCTGACGCTCCGCCTCCCGCTCCCGGTACGCCGCGACCGGTTCGGTTGATCCACTCTGCGATCGGTGCGTCCGGCTGACCCACGGAGCCCGGCCATCGGCATCCTGAAAAACGTAGCGTGGCTCGAGCCGGCCGGGGCGTTCCGGCACCACCACACGACCGCCGTACGCCTGGTACGGATAGTAAATCGGATCGTCGTAGACGACGACCCGATAGCGGGTGCAGGCTGCGCCGTAGGGGTTCCAGTTGGCGTAGGGAGAATAGCTGTGGCAATCGTAGCACACGAACCGGGGATAGGCGTATCGCCGCTCGACATAATAGGGCGTGAGGTCGTAGTCGTAGTCGTCCCGTGGAGCGAGTCGGTCGGCCAATTGGCTGAGCGCGGCGTAGGGATCGCTGTGAAGCCGGCCATTCGCGATACCGCGATAGTCCCATTGGTCGCGGCGAACGATGCTGGAGTAGTCGAACGGCTCCGGCGAGGTGATCACGAAGAGGTAGCCGATGCCAGGATAGTCATCCACCAGAAAGGCGCTTCGACCCGGTGCGTCATCGAATCGGACCAGGCGCCCGCCGCGGATCCAGGTATCAGCCCAAGGCTCACGTGGAAAGAGCACCCGCAAACCACCGTCCGTGTCGATCCGAAACACCGTCACATAGCCATCAACGCTGGGACTCGCGTACACCCGCACGCCGTCCCCGCGACGGTAAGGATTCTCGCGGTCGGTCCAGATGCTGACCCGCGGTTCTTTTGCATGACGCCACAGCGAGTGGCCCGGCGGGGCCGCGCGATGTGAAACGCCAACCACGAGCCCGAGCACCGTGGCCCAGGAAATCAGCATCCGATCTCCAGAAAGAAACACAAGGAAGTTGAGGGCAGCTGAGCAGGAGGCATGCCATACGTAGGTCTCGCCGTGGGAAGGACCTTCGTCGGTCCCACGTCCCTCGCCGGAGACATCGGTTCCTCGCGTTGACTCCCTTCGGACGCGTCGGTACGTTGCGCGCGCGATGAGTCGTGTCGAGTCGCCCGCAGGGCGCGTCCCCCTGGATCTGCTCGATCCAATGGAGGTCGCACGCCTTGGCGGGCTTGAGTTGGTTGCGGAAGGCGTAGTCGAAGGATTTCTGGCAGGACTCCACCGTTCTCCCCGCCGAGGCTTTTCAGTCGAATTCGCCGAACACCGGATGTACCAGCCGGGCGACGATCTTCGCTACGTCGATTGGAAGATCCTCGGCCGCAATGACCGCCTCTACGTCAAGCAGTACGAGGAAGAGACGAATCTTCGCGCCATCGTCGTGGCCGATGTGAGCCGGTCCATGGCCTGGACCGGCGATGCGGAGATCCGGCTGCCGAAGCTGGCCTACGCGCAGCGCCTCATCGCGGCCCTGACGCTCGTGCTGCAACGCCAGCGTGACGCGACCGGCCTCATTGCTTTCGACGACGTGGTTCGGGCAATGGTGCCCCCGCGAGCGCGTATTTCCCATTGGCGCCAGCTGCTCGCCACCCTGAGTGCTCTTCATGCCGGGCAGGGTACCGCCGCCGAGCCGGCGCTACGTCGAGTCATCGATCAGCTGCGTCGGCGGGGCCTGGTCGTATTCGTCTCGGATCTGCTGTTCGACCGCCCGCTGGCGCTCAAGGCACTGCGATTTCTCCGGCATCGCGGCCATCAGGTCATCGTGCTCCACATCATGGATCCAGGAGAGGTCACATTGCAGGGCCCCGCCGAAGCGCGGTTCGAAGACCCCGAAACTCGTGCCGCCGTCGTACTGCGACCCAAAGACTGGGCTCGGCCCTATCGTGAAACGGTTGAGGGCGTGATCTCGCAGTGGCGACTCGCGTGCCGGCGGCATGGTATCGCGTACCATGCGGTTCGGACCGACACACCGTTCGGCACGGTATTGCGACAGGTGGCCGCGTCTCACCCGACATGATCGGCTTCCTCCATCCGTGGCTGCTCGTGGGATTGGCCGCCGCGGGCATTCCAATCGTGCTGCATCTGCTGGAGCGTCGTGAGCCGCCTACCGTGGTCTTCCCGGCAGTCCGCTATCTGATCGCTGCGACGGAGCGGCATCAACGCCGCCTCCGCTTGCAGAACTGGCTTCTGCTTTTGCTGCGGACGCTGCTCATCGTCTTTCTCGTGCTGGCGGCTGCGGGACCTACAATGCCTGCCCGCCATGTGGCGGGGCATGCGCCGAGCGCGTTAGTGCTGATTGTCGACAACAGCGCGAGCAGTGGGGCGATCGTGCAGGGAACGCCGCGACTGGCGTCGTTAAGAGCGGCCGCTGGTCGAGTTCTGGCGCAAGCCACACCAGACGACGCCATCTGGCTGATCACGGCGGACGGTTCGCCACAACGGGGTGATCCTCGAGCGCTTTCCGCGGTGGTCGATCGACTCGTGCCTTCGCCCCGGCGGCTCGATCTGGGCGCCGCGCTTATCGCCGCAGGCGAAGTGCTGGCTCCGGAGAAGCTCCCTGGAGAGGTGGTGCTGGCTACGGATCTTCAGGCAACCGCCGTCTCGCCTGCGCAGCTCGACGTGCCTGTGCTCGTCATTCGGCCAGCCGGACCCCCGCCAAGAAACGTGGGCATCACAGCTCTCTCGCTGGGCGATCAGCCCTGGCCGGAGGAAGGCGGGCACGTCCTGCTCGGCTTGACGGGCGACTCAGGCGCACCGGTGCCGGTAAGCGTTCACATCGGCGACCGCGCGGGCCGACAGGCGCTGGGCGCCGTCAACGGTACGGTCAACCTCACGCTGCCTGGCGCTCCGCCGGGCTGGTGGTCCCTGACGGCCGAGCTGGACCCGGACGAGCTTCGCGCGGACGATCGTCGCGTCGGTCTGGTTCGGATCGCGCCGGCGGCGCGGGTTCGGTGGGATGCGGGTGAGCGCTACGTCGCGGCGGCCGCGAACGTGCTCGAGCGGAACCGCCGAATCAGCCGGGGTGATGAGGTCACAATCGGACGCCTGGAGCGGGGCGTATCGATCGTCGAACCGCCGGCAGACGTCGCGCAACTGGGTGCGTTGAATCGATCCCTCGAGCGGCGTGGCGTCGGCTGGACGTATGGCTCGCTGGTCACGGCCACGGAAACAGCGGACAGCGCTCTCGGCCTCGGCGGGGTCAGGGTCTTCAAGCGATATGTACTCGAGCCGTCAGGAAGCGGCCGCACCGGCGTCGTAGGGCGGGTGAACCGCTCTCCCTGGTTGGTGCGGAGCGGAAACGTCGTGCTGGTGGGAAGCCGCCTCGATCCCGCCTGGACCGAGCTGCCGGTCTCGGCTGCGTTCATGCCTTTCATGGATCTTCTGCTCAATCGGATTGCGCGGGGAGAGCTGGCAGTGGTGGACGGCTTTCCCGGAGACGGCGTGTCGCTGCCGGATCGAGTGACCGAAGTTCGCCGAAATGGCGAGCGCTGGCCGGCCGAGGGCGGCGCCCAATTTCATCCGGCTGATCCGGGACTCTACTTCCTGTTGTCGGAGCGGGACACGGTCGGTGCCCTCGAAGTGAATGTGGATCCGCGTGAGTCGCGACTCGCGCCGGCCTCGGACGAACAGGCCCGCAAGCTGTGGCACGCCCAGGTACTCGGTCCCGATGCTGCCGGTGATGCGGTATTCGCCGCCGCCGCCCGAGGCGATCTGCGTGGTCCTCTGCTTTGGTTGGGCCTGTTGTTGGGTCTGAGCGAAATGGGTCTCGCGAGTGCCTGGAGACGAGCCTCGTGAGTCTGGAGCTGGTGCTCGACTCCTTTGCCCGCGCCCCGGCCATTCAGGAACTCGCCGAGCGAGTGCCCGGGCGGGGCCATTCAATCCGCCTGGCCGGGTTACCGGGCTCGAGCGGCGCGGTGCTGATCGCCTGGCTGGCGCGCCGCCTTCCGGCCCGTCTGTTCGTGGTTGTGGCGCCCTCGCCGGGGGACGCCGAACGCTGGCTGAGTGATCTGGTCCTCCTGACCGACGCTCCGGTCGCGCTCTATCCGCAGCGTGAAGCCCTCGGCGAGGACGAGCCACATTACGAGATCGCAGGCGAACGGGCTGAAACGATCGAATCCCTGTTGCGCGGCCGCCTTCGGGTGCTTGTCACGACGGCTCGTGCGACCGCAGAACGGACCCTGGTGCCTGCTGCACTCGAACGGCTCACGCTTTCACTCAAGGTCGGGGCGCGCCAGCCGCTCAGCGGGGTGGTGGCGGCGCTCGAGCGAATGGGGTATCGCCGCGTACCCACGGTGACGGAAGTTGCCGAGTTCAGCGTACGAGGCGGCATCGTCGACGTGTATGGCTTCGGCATGGCGACGCCTGCGCGCTGCGAGTGGTGGGGGGATGACATCTCCTCGCTGCGCGGGTTCGACCTGACCAGCCAGCGGTCGCTGGAAGAGCTCGAGGAGGTGACGGTACTGCCGATCACGACGGCGGGCGTGCGCCAACCCCAGCCCACCCAGGGCCTCGCCACTCCGCCTGCTGCGGAACCCCTCGCCACCCATTCGCGCCCGCTCGGATTCACTCCTAACGCACCCGTCGCCCGCCGCACCCTGCTCGAGCTGCTCCCAGCCGAAACCATCCTGGTCGCGGAAGCGATCGGGCCCGATGCCGACGAGGTGAGCCGCGCGTGGCGCGAGGCGGAGCATCATCTGGAAGTTGCGCGCAAGCTGGGAGAGGAAGTGCCCAGTCGTGACGCGATCTTCGAGGAGCCGCGCTGCTGGCGCGAGCGGATCGAAGCCTTTCCACGCCTCTTCCTCCGCGACGAGCCGGTGGACCTCCAGGTTGGCTTCTTCCCGCCCGAACGGATCGACCGGGACCTCAACCGTCTGCGCTCGCTGCTTCACGGCTCTCCTCCCACGCTCATCCTGTGCGACAACGAAGGTCAGATGGAGCGATTGGAAGAGCTGCTGGAGGATCGTGGTCGTCCGTCGTCGGCTATGCTCGCGATCGGCGCGCTCGAGGGTGGGTTCGTCATGCCTTCGCTTCGGGTCCTCACCGACCACGAGATCTTCCGGCGCGCTCGCCGGCTTCGGCGGACTCGGCGCTACCGTCAAGCCGCCCCCTCGGCCGCCACCGGCACTCTCACGGTCGGCGACTACGTCGTCCATCTCGATCACGGCATCGGCATTTATCGTGGCATCGCAACGGTTACCGTGGGCGAATCGGTTCTCGAGGTTGCCGTGCTGGAGTACGAAGGAGGAGACCGACTCAACGTCCCGCTCTACCGCCTGGATCAGCTCGAGCGTTATCGCGCTGCGGGGGAAGACGGCGACCGTCCTCCGCCGCGACTGCATCGCCTGGGTGGCTCCAGTTGGCAACGAGTACGGGAGCGGACCCGCCAGGCCATCAAGCAGATGGCGGCCGAGCTGCTGGATTTGTACGCCCGACGCCAGGTCACGGGTGGGTTCGCCTTCCCGCCCGACACGCGTTGGCAGCGAGAGCTCGAATCGAGCTTCCTTTACGAGGACACGCCGGATCAGCGTACCGCCACGGAAGACATCAAGCGCGACATGGAGCTGCCGAAGCCGATGGATCGGCTGTTGGTGGGTGATGTGGGTTATGGCAAAACGGAGGTGGCGGTCCGGGCCGCCTTCAAGGCAGTCCAGGCCGGGAAGCAGGTCGCCGTTCTCGTCCCCACCACGATTCTAGCCGAGCAGCACGGCCGCACGTTTCTGGAGCGGTTGGCGGATTACCCGATCAAGATCGAGGTGCTTTCACGATTCCGCACCGCGAAAGAACAAAGCCAGGTGCTGGAGCGGCTCGCCTCTGGTGAGATCGATATCGTGATCGGAACCCATCGCCTGCTCTCCAAGGATGTCGTGCTCAAGGATCTCGGACTTCTGATCGTGGATGAAGAGCACCGCTTTGGAGTCAAGCACAAAGAGCGCCTAAAGGCGATCCGCCTCTCGGTGGACGTGCTCACGCTAACCGCCACACCGATTCCGCGGACGCTTCATCTCTCGCTCTCCGGTCTGCGCGATCTCACGCTCATCGAGACTCCACCACGAGACCGCTCGCCGATCCTCACCTTCGTCGAGCCGTGGGACGACGGGCTGCTGGAAGAAGCCTTTGCACGGGAGCTGGATCGTGGCGGCCAGGTATTCGCCGTGCATAATCGGATCGAGACCATCGAGACGATCGCAGCCAGGGTTCGCGCGCTCAGCCCGCGTGCCCGCATCGGCGTGGCTCACGGGCAGATGCCTGCGGATGAGCTGGAAGACGTGATGCGCCGATTCGTCGCCGGCGAGGTGGACATCCTCGTCTCCACCATGATCGTGGAGTCGGGTCTCGATGTGGCCAACGCGAACACGATGGTGGTGCATGACGCCCACCGCTTCGGGCTGGCCCAGCTCTACCAGCTCCGCGGTCGCGTGGGGCGGAGCCATCGTCGCGCCTACTGCTACCTGCTGGTGCCCGATACCATCGACGCCGATGCGGAGGATCGGCTCAAGGTGCTGGAGCACCACACCGACCTGGGTGCGGGCTACCGGATCGCGCTCAAGGACCTCGAGCTTCGCGGCGCCGGCAACCTGCTCGGCTCCGAGCAGTCGGGCCACGCGCACGCGGTGGGTTTCGATCTCTATTTGCGATGGCTGGAGGAGACCGTTCGCGCGCTGCGAGGCCAGGGCGGGATCGAGCAGCCCTTGCCTCCGGATGTGGTGCTCGATCGGGCCGCTCATTTGCCGGACGGGTATGTGCCCGATGACGACGTCAAGCTCGACCTGTACCGACGACTGGCGCGGAGTGCGTCATCTGGCGACATTGATGGGCTTCGCGACGAAATGCGCGAGCGCTTCGGGCCCCTCCCAACCGAAGCGGAGACGCTCCTCGACATGGCGCGACTTCGTGTGACCGGCGGTTCGCTTGGCCTGCAGCACATCCTGGTTCGCGGCGACGAAGCCCGGCTTACGTTCCGCGCGGGTACGCAGCCCCGTTTAGCGGGGCTCACCGCGGCGCTCGACGATGTCCAGCTGGCGGCCGAAGTCCGCCGAACTGTGCCTTTGTCGCTGCGACTCCTGCGCCTGGGCGGCGAGCCGATGACTCCGGCCTTGGTGCGTGCGCTCAGGGCCGTCGCCTAGTGCTGATAGCTGATAGCTTATCCCTGGAGAATTCATGCGTCGCTTGTCTCTAGCCTTGGTCCTCGGCCTTGCTGCCTGCGGGAGCTTCAAGGATACCTTCACCTCCCGTCGTGACTCCGCGGCCGAGGCTGGAGCGCTCAAGCTTCCATCGGACACGCTGGCGCGGATTCTTGCCGGCCCGCGCGGGCTCCGACTGACCAAGGACGCGGCCAACTTCGTCACCAACTTGTGGGTCGACTACGCGCTGTTCGCACAGGCGAGCACGAATGGCAAACTGCCGGCGGATTCCGCCAGCGCCGCCAAGGCGCTGTGGCCCGAAGTCGCGGAGCTGCGCACCCAGCACTGGCATGATTCGCTGGTGGCCCGCCGTCCCCAGCCAGCCGGGACCGCAGTGGACAGCGTATACAACGGGAACGAAATCAGGGTCTTCCAGCACATTCTGATCGGCGCGCCCCAGGATGCGAAACCGGACGTCAAGGCGGCTGCCCGCAAGAAGGCCGATGCGACGCTCGCAAAGGTTCGGAAAGGCGCCGACTTCGGTCAGCTGGCGTCGCAGCTCTCGGACGACCCTGGTAGCAAGGCAGACCAGGGCTTCCTTCCGCCCAGCCCGAAAGGCCGGTTCGTTCCGTCGTTCGACAGCGCGGGTTGGAAGCTCAACCCCGGGGAGACCAGTGGAATCGTGGAGTCGCCCTTTGGCTTCCACATCATCAAGCGCCCGTCGGCCGAAGCGGTGCAGGGCCGGCTGGCGGCGTTCCTCGGGCAACAGGACGCGGGCAAGGCAGACTCGGCTTACATGGAAAGCCTGGGTAAAACGAACAACCTCGAGATCGCCAAGAGCGCTCCGACGGACATGAAGGCGGCCCTGCAGAATCCGGAGGCATCCAAGGGATCCAGTAAGCGCCTCGCCTCATTCAAGAGCGGCGAGCTGACAGTAGGTGAGTATTTGCGCTGGGTTCGAGCGCTGCCGCCGCAGTACAACGCTCAGCTCAAGCAGGCCAACGACTCGGTGCTCAGCCAGTTTGCCAAGGTGCTGTCGCTCAACCTTCTGCTCCTGCGTCAGGCAGACTCCGCCAAGGTTCAAGTCACGGGCCCCGAGTGGCAGGGCCTCTATGGCCGTTTCACCGGCACCCTCGATAGTCTTCGGATGGATATGGGCCTGGCCGGAGACTCGGCCAAGAAGGCCGACCCGGGCCGTGCGCTCAACCAGTACTTCGACCGGCTCGTCGCCGGGCAGGTTCGACTTCGCCCGATTCCAGGCGCGCTCGGGACCTTGCTCCGAGAGCAGAGCCGCTACCGGATCAACGATCCCGGTGTGACTCACGGGCTGGAGCTGGCACTGGCGCAGCAGCAGAAGAGCGACTCGGGCGCGGCCGGTGGGGCTCGGCCCCCCGGGCCCGGTCTCAAGCCCGCGCCGGGGGGGCCGCCGGTTCCCGGTCAGGCGCCAAGCGCGCCACCGGCAGGCAAAGCTCCGGGTACCGATTCAGCCGGGAACAAGGCAACGGGTGAGCCGAAGTAGGCATTTGAAGGCAATGATGTTGCGTGTCGCAGTGCTGGTTCCAATGCTGGTCGCTTTCTCGAGCGGGGGCCTGCTCGCGCAGAACCCCAAGGACAGCAGTGCCGCTCCGCCGGCAGCCGCACCACCCGCGGTCACGCCGCCGGCAACGACGCCGGCGCCGATCGACACCGGTCCCCCGCCTCCTGCGCAGCCGCCGTCGCAGAGCGCGGCTCCGCCAGTAAGCCCGGCTCCCTCACCAACCGCGCCTCCGGCAAATCCGGCAGTACCGGCGAATGGCGCAGCGCCGGCGAATGGGCCAGCTCCTGCGAACGCCGCAGCACCACCAAATGCGACGCCGCCGACAAATGCGGCTCCGTCGCAGGGCGGCGCTCCCAGTTCAAACGCCCAGCCAGGTGCTCCTCCTCCCGCGGGCGAGACACCCCTCATACCTGCTCAGATCGAGGACGTCGGCGCTCCTGGCGGCGGCCTCTTCGATAGCACCGCCGCCGGTTCGACCGCCAGGCAATCCGCTCAGTCGGCACTGACCGGGCCCAGAGCCCCGCTTCGGGATACTACGTTCGTCGTTGACAAGGTTGTTGCGGTCGTCGGGAATCGGCCCATCCTCGCGTCACAGGTGGACGAAGAGATTTTCTCGCGGCAGTCACAGGGACTCAAGCTGCCCACTTCCCCGGAGGGGATCGAGGCGCTTCGGAAACAGGTGGTTCAGGGTATCATCGACGACGAGCTCCTGGTCCAGGAGGCGGAGCGTGACACCATGATCAAGGTGACCGATCAGGAGATCGCCGACGGGGTCGAGGAGCAGATCAAGAAGATCCGGAGCAACTTCAGCTCCGAGTTCGAGTACGCCACTGAGCTGCGGAAAGCCGGATTCCAGACGCCCGAGGAGTATCGTCGCTGGCTCACCGATCAGCAGCGGCGAGCGGCGCTGCAGAATCGACTGGTCGAGGAGCGCCGAGGCTCGGGCAAGCTCAAACCTGTGATTCCGACCGAGCGGGAAATGCGGGAGTACTTCGACCAGCAGAAGGGAAACCTCGAGAAGCGGCCTGCGACGATCGCGTTCCATCAGATCGTGATCGCTCCGCAACCGTCAGCCGAGGCCCGCCAGCGAGCTTATGGGCTGGCGGATTCCATCGCCCAAGGCTTGCGACGCGGCGGGGATTTCGCAGTCGCGGCCAAGCGGTTCTCCATGGACTCGGGCTCCCGGGAGCTGGGCGGCTCGCTCAACTGGTTCCGCCGCGGGTCGATGGTGCCCGAGTTCGAGCGCGTGGCGTTCGCCCTCAAGCCGGGAGTCATCTCGGATCCGGTCGAGACATCGTTCGGCTTCCACGTTATTCAGGTGGAACGGGCTCAGCCGGGCGAGATCCAGGCTCGGCACATTCTGATCATGCCCGAGATTACCGAGCAGGAGGGCGATAGCGCGCATCGCCTGGCCGAAAACCTCCTGCGGATGGCCCGCGCAGGCTCGAGTTTCGACTCGCTGCAGCGGATCTATCACGACAAATCGGAAGAGCGTGAAGCGCGCGACGTGCCGCTCAACAAGCTTCCTCCGGCGTACGCACAGGCGACCGATACTGCAAGCGAAGGGTCCACGGTGGGACCATTCCCGCTTTCGGGCAGCGGAAACCGAGTGAAGTACACCATTCTGCGAATCACCAGCCGCCGCCCCGAAGGCGATGTGCGCTACGAGGACGTACGCGACAAAATCAGACAGCAGCTCGGGGAGCAGCTGGCAGTGCGGCGCTACCTCGATACCCTGCGCAAGAAGGCGTACATAGACGTGAGGAGCTGAACGGCCGGGGAACGGGAGAACTGGGAAAGGCAGAAAGGGTGCCCCCTTCCCGCTTCCCTCTTCCCCTTCCCATTTCTCCTTCTCCCCTTCTCCCCTTCTCCCTTTCCCGGTCTTCTTGTCTCCTCGCATCGCAATCACCCTTGGTGACCCCCGCGGGATCGGCCCCGAGATCGTGGCACGGGCGCTGACTGAGCCGGTGCCGGCAGAGATCACTGTCATAGGCGCTGAGGATCAAATCGCATGGGTCGCGGCCGGCCGTCGTGTATCGGTCGGCTCATGGGGCGCCGGAAGCGGGGAACGGGCGGGCGACGGCGCTTCGGCTGCGTCCGATCGAAGCCGGTCTGTACGGGCCGGCCAGCTCACGGGTCACGCTGTGGAGCGCGCCGTTCGAATGGCGCTCGATGGTGAGGTCGACGCGATCATCACCGGTCCTGCGCACAAGCACGCCCTGCACCTCGCTGGATTCCCCTACCCAGGGCACACGGAGTGGTTGGCGCACCTCGCGGGAGACGTGGATACGGCCATGATGCTCGCGGCCGATCGGCTTCGTGTCGTTCTGGTTACCACGCACGTTCCCTTGCGCGATGTGCCGGCGCTGCTCACCTCTGATCGGGTCGCGCGGACCGGACGGATCACCCAACGCGCGCTCCGCGAGCTGTTCGGAATCGCCGAGCCGCGACTCGCGCTCTGCGCGCTCAATCCACACGCCGGCGAATCAGGCCTTTTTGGCGACGAAGACGAGCGGGTTCTGAAGCCGGCCGCAGAGGTTCTGGGCGCGTCGGGCCCGCTGCCGGCAGACACCGTGTTCGTGCGGGCGATGAAGGGCGAATTCGATGCCGTCCTCGCGCCGTATCATGATGTGGGAATGACGGCCATCAAGGTTGCGGCATTCGGCCGTGGTGTGAACGTCACACTCGGCCTTCCATTCATACGGACCTCACCTGATCACGGCACCGCGTTCGACATCGCCGGCACGGGACAGGCCGATCCGTCGAGTATGCGGACGGCGATAGAGCTTGCGGTGGAATTAGCTAAGAGACGACGAGGGGAAAGCGTGAACAGTGAACAGTGAACGGTGAACGGGAACTCCGCTCACACCGGAGCGTCCCGTTTACCGTTCACGCTTTTTGAAGCCTCGCCATCAAGTCCAGATAGGCCTCCAGCTTCAGTTTCTGACTCGCCCGATTCGCTACCAGCACCGCCTGCACCCGCAGAATCGTCTCCTGCTCGACCAGTCCGTTTGCACGGAGTGTGTGTCCCGTGTCGACCAGGTCCACGATCCAGTGGGAGAGATTGAGCAGGGGAGCGACCTCGACCGATCCGTCCACCCGTACGATATCCACCGGACGACCGAGCGCATTGAAATGCTCCCGTGCGAGACGCGGATATTTGGTCGCCACACGTGCGGTGACGCCACCCGGTAGGACGGGATACGGCGCGTCGGCCGGCGTAGCGACCACCAGCCGACAGAATCCGTAGCCCAGCTCGAGCGGCTCGAGGACGTCGGCGCCGGTTTCCCGCAGCACGTCTGTACCGGTGACGCCCAGATCCGCGGCTCCCGACTCTACGTAGACCGGCACGTCGGCAGGCTTCACCACCAGGAACTCGATGCCCGGGTCGCTCGACGGCAGGAGCAGGCGACGACCTGGATCTCCCCGCAGTTCGGCACCGGCCAAGCGCAGTCGATCGAGGGAAGGCTCGTAGAGCCGTCCCTTGGCCAGCGCGATGCGCAAGCGGGTCACGCCGGCAACTCCGCGATCGCATCGAGATCGAGCGACACTCCCACGGCGGGCATGGCTCGGCCGAACCGCCCCATCAGTTCGTCATAGCGTCCGCCTGCGCCGGCCGCGCGTCCGGCACCGGCCACGAACAGTTCGAAGTGGATTCCGGTGTAGTAGTCGAGGCCGCGAACTTCTCCCAGATCGTAGACGAGGTGGGATCGCTCTTCCGGTCCGAGCGCCGAATCGAGCGCCGCGAGATGAGCAAGCGCGGGCCTGGCGCCCTCTGGAGCGTTTCGGAGCGCGGTGTCGAGGGCCTCCCGCCTTCCGATCACGAAGGGGAGATCCAGCAATGCGCGCGCACTGGTGCGGTCGCCATCGAGCGCGCGGGCCAGACTGCCGCGATCCTTGCGATCGATCCAGCGACGGACATCGGCTCGGAGCGTCTCGTCGAGCGCCGATAAGCCGTCCGCGAGTACCCCTGCATGGCCAAGGTTGAGCTGGAAGTCCCGGACGCCGGCGGCTCTCGCGAGAGCGAGGGTCAGCCTGACAATCTCCACGTCTGCGGCCAGGTCCGGCTCTCCCAGCAACTCGGCGCCAACCTGCAGCGTTTCGCGGGCCCGTCCCCCGCGATCGGGCTCCTGGCGGTAAACCGGGCCGGAGTAGTAGAAGCGAAGCGGGCGCGGGGCGTCGGCGAATGTGGTCGCCGCCATTCGGGCGATGCTCGAGGTGAAATCGTATCGCAGCGCCAGAATGCGGCCATCCAGATCCACGAACCGGATCAACTTCTCGGCCAACTCCGCACCGCCCGCTCGGCGGAAGACTTCTTCGTATTCGAACGTCGGCGGGCTCAGCTCTTCGTAGCCGGCCTCCTCCAGTACCGCGGTCGTCGCGCGCTGCAGCGCCCGCCGCCGCACCACGGCTTGTCCCGTGAGGTCGAGGGCGCCGGGAGGGGTGGAGGTTATCGGGGATGGAGTCACGACTCTTCGAAACTGCGTGAACGGTGAACAGTGAACAGTGAACAGGAAGAGACGCAAAATTGGGACTCCCCTTGCGTGCGATTCATCAATTCGAATGCCATGTGATTCATCATCATCACTCAAGAATGGGGGACCATACCTCGCTCAAGGCCTGGCATGAAGCACAGGCTGTCACGTTGGCCGTCATCGAGCTCGGGAAGACTACGTGGAGGCCCTATCTATCTGCGCTTTTTTCTCAGCTCCAGCGGGCGTCCCTATCGGTTCAGCTGAACATCTCCGAAGGCTACACTTTTGGCGATTCGCCGACCTTTACCAGACATCTGAGTGTCGCCTATGGCTCGGCGGTCGAGACCGGGGAGCTGCTGCAGTTGCTCGGACAATCGGGCATCATCGATGCAGCGTCACTAGCGGAGGTTCGGAAG